>JAJDOA010000074.1 GCA_022340405.1 Desulfobacteraceae bacterium
GACCGTCGAAAACGACTGGTTCCGCCAGCGGCTTACCCTCGTGCTGCTGTGCGTGGTGGCGGCCTTCAGCGTTCTGTTCGTACGGTTGTTTTATTTACAAGTGGTCGAAGGCGAGGAATACCGCCGCCTTTCCGAGAACAACTGCATTCGGCTGCAGGCCATCGACGCGCCCAGGGGGCTGATCTACGACCGAGACGGGAAGCTGCTTGTGGACAACCGCCCCGCCTTCGACCTAAGCATCGTTCCCAAGGACGCCAAACCGGTGTCGCAAACCGTTTCCAAACTTTCCTCCTTCTTGGGTACCGACGGGGCGGAAATGTTCGACGCCCTCCAAAAAAACCGCAACCGAGCCTCCTACGTTCCGGTCGTGCTCCGGCACGATATCTCGCGCAATGCTCTGGCGGCCGTGGAAGTCCACCGCTACCTGCTGCCGGGGGTTCAGGTGGATGTCAAACCCCGCAGACAGTACATCGAGCCGGGCAGTGCCGCCCACCTCCTTGGCTACCTGAGCGAAATCAGCCCCGAGGAGCTCACATGCGGGGACTACCCGGATTGCCGCAGCGGGGACACCATCGGCAAGTTCGGGGTCGAAAAATCCTACCAGTCGCTGCTGCAGGGAAAACGCGGCGGCCGCCAGGTGGAAGTGGACGCCAGGGGACGTGTGGTTCGGGTGCTGCAGACCGTGGATGCCCATCCCGGCCTCAACCTCTACCTCACCATTGACAGCGGACTCCAGAAAAAGGCCGAGGAGCTGTTGCGCGGAAAGGCGGGGGCCGTCGTGGCGCTGGATCCCAGAACCGGAAGGGTCCTCGCCTTGGCCAGCAGCCCCTCCTTCGACCAGAACATCTTCGTTGACGGGATGAGCGACGACCAGTGGAAATCGCTGGTGGAAAACCCCTACCGTCCCATGGAGAACAAGGCGATCCAGGCCCTTTATCCCCCCGCTTCCACATACAAGATCATCACCGCCCTGGCAGGACTGGAGGAGGGGGTCATCGATGCGAACACCACGTTCTTCTGTCCGGGGTACCATACCTTCGGAAACCGGGTCTACCGCTGCTGGAAGCGGGGAGGACACGGTCACATGAACGTGGTTTCCGCCATTGAGCAATCGTGTGACGTTTTTTTCTACCAGGTCGGTCAGAAGCTGGGGATCGACCGATTGGCCTGGTATGCAAAGGCATGCGGGCTGGGCTCGGTGACCGGTATCGAACTGGACAACGAGGAGCCCGGTCTGGTTCCCACAGCTGCCTGGAAGCGGAAAAAGACGGGGATTCCATGGCAGGGCGGAGAGACGCTGTCCGTAGCCATCGGGCAAGGCTACAATCTGGTGACGCCCCTGCAGATGGCCGTTGCCATCTCCGCCATTGCCAACGGAGGCGCCCGGTATCAACCCATGGTGCTCCACCACGCCCGGAAGGCCGACGGCGATGTGGTGCAGCGGCGCGAACCGCGTATCGTGGGACGGCTGCCCGTGAGCGAACAGACCCTCGCGCTGGTCCAAAACGGGCTGTGGCGCGTGGTCAACGGCGACCGCGGTACGGCTCGAAGGATCCGTCTGAAAAATGTGGACATCGCCGGCAAGACGGGTACAGCGCAGGTGTTCAGCCGGAAAAAAAGCGAGGACAACACCAAGACTCCCGACGCGGAACACCTGAAGCCGCACGCTTGGTTCGTGGCCTACGCCCCGGCCGAGAATCCGGAGATCGCCGTATCCGTCCTCATCGAACACGGCGAGCACGGAAGCTCGGCCGCCGCGCCGGTCGCGGGCGAATTGATTCGGTATTTCCTGGCCCCGAAGGCGGAAGGGGAGGCGTTGCTGGCGGGTACCGGTTCGGAGGAGGAACAAAAGCAAGAGTAAGCAGTGAGCAGTAAGCGGTAAGCAGGAATGGCCGGATGTTCGATGTCAGAGGTCGGATGTCGGAGGAGGGCCGGAGTGTCGGTCGGACGGTCGGACGGTCGGACAGTCGGGCAGTCAGACGGTGAACGAACCTCCTGCCAAATGTTTTTCAATAGTTTTTAACTGCTTACTGCCTACTGCTTACTGCTCACTCTTCAATGCCATCCGACAAGCGGACCGGTGAAACCTCGGAAATCAAAGAAGCCTGAAGGTCTGGGACATAGGCAATGTTCGACCGACGACTCGCACGATATTTTGACTGGGGCCTACTGGGGCTGACGATGCTGATTGGCGCTTTCGGGTTGATCACCCTGTACAGCGCCGTGACCACGGACGCATCCTCGGCGCAGCGGATCCTTTACTACAAGCAGATGATCTGGTTCGCGGTGGGGCTGTCGTGCATGATCGTCTGTTTCCTGATCAACTACAAGGTATTCGAACGGTGGGCGATCCCCATCTACATCGGATGCAACCTGCTGCTGGCGGCCGTATTGTGGATCGGCCGGTACGCGGGAGGCTCCCGGCGGTGGCTGTCTTTGGGCCCGGTGTCGCTGCAGCCGTCCGAGCTGATCAAGATCGCTTTGATTCTCGTTCTGGCCCGCTATTTTTCCAAGGTGCTCAACGCCGGAGGACTCACGCTGCGCGAGCTGGTGCAGCCGATGCTGCTCACGGCCGTGCCCTTCGGTCTCATTGTTGTCCAGCCCGATCTGGGAACCGCCGGGCTGCTCGCCCTGATTGCGGTGTCCATTACCATTTTCGCAAAGATCGAACGGAGAAGCCTCGCGGCCATTGTCGCACTGGGCGCCGCGGTCGTGCCCATGGTGTGGTTCGTTCTCAAAGACTATCAAAAGCAGCGCATCCTCACTCTCCTGGACCCCGATCGGGATCCACTGGGTTCGGGCTACCACATCATTCAGTCCAAAATCGCCATCGGCTCGGGCATGCTTTCCGGTAAAGGCTTCCTCCACGGCACCCAGAATGCGCTGAGTTTTCTGCCCGAGCAACACACCGACTTCATCTTTTCGGTACTGGCCGAGGAGTGGGGTTTTTTGGGGGCTTCGGCGGTGATCGTTTGCTTTCTTCTCCTCATCGTCTACGGATTGACCATAGCCCAGCGATGCCGGGACCCCTTCGGAACGATTTTATGTGTCGGGATCACCGCCCTGATCTTCTGGCAGGTGTTCATCAATGTAGGAATGGTGATGGGCCTGCTGCCCATT
>JAJDOA010000297.1 GCA_022340405.1 Desulfobacteraceae bacterium
GCTTTGAAAATGTAGGGGAGGGGTTGATCCCCTCCCGCTTGTGGTGTTGCGGTACGCCGAGACGGGCGGGGCTAAACCCCGCCCCTACGAAAGGCAAAAAAAGGCCATTTCAATCGGAACATACTTTTGACAAATGCTATATAAGAAGATTAACCCTGGCGACGCACCCAAGCGGATACAGCAGCGAACCATAAAAGGCACAAGACCTGCGTACCCAGCATGACCGCAAACCCAGCCTGATATCCCGGCAAGGCATAGCTCCCGTCGGATCCCACCGGCCAAAGCTCGATGATGGCCCCGATGGCCCACTGGCCTACAAAGGCGGCAATGAACACCAGCAAATTGACGCCCGTCGTCACTCGTCCCGAAAGGTGGGCCGGAAAGCTTTGGGAAAGCGCTGCATAGGGAATGATTCCGGACGTTCCGAAAAAGCCGAATGCAATCCAGAGTAACACCGGCGTTTCACCACCCAAAAGGACAATCGCTGCCTGGACGACCATGAAGATGGACATGCCGGTGACGGCCGTGGTCAGAGCGCTGATGCCGTGCCGTGAGAGGCGTTCGGTCAGTGTGCCCAGGGAGATAAAGCCTGCCACCATCGCAGCTGCGATGAAAAAAAGGGATCCGGCCACTCCCGGGCGGTCCAGACCGGCGACATCTCTGAGCCAGGGACCCGCCCAGAGACCCTGTATGGAAAGAAAAGAGGCTTGGGACATGGTCGTCAAGGGAGCCGTGCGCCAGAAAGCCAAACTGGAAAATACCTGCCGGACACCGTGCAATTGATCCCGGACGCTTTCCCCTTGTTGGCGGGCGGGCTTTTCCGGAACCACCCAAAATATGGTGGCGGCGGTCAACAGCGTCAGCATGGACAGGATGCCAAACAATCCGCGCCAGTCGGTTATCTGCAGGGCCGCCTCCACAGGGGTGGTCGCCGCCAGGGCTCCCAGTCCGCCGGCCGCCATCTGGAAACCGTTCACCAAGGGCCAGCGCTCGACGGGAAACCAAAGAACATAGGCCTTGAAGGCCGCCATCAGACATGCGGAGACACCGAATCCGATCAGGGCCCGGCCGATGATCAATCCGGTCAGTGAGTCCGATCTGGAGAACACAAAGGCGCCCAGTCCTGCAAAGAGCAGCAGGGACGCCTCCATTTTGCGGGGGCCGTAACGGTCCAGCAGCACCCCGAGCGGCAGTTGAGCGGAAGCAAAAGAGATGAAATAGGTGGCGGTGAGCAGTCCCAACGCCGAGGGGCCGATGCCCAGATCGCCCACCAGATCTGTTGCGATGACGGCGTTGACGACCCTGTACAGGTAGGAAAGGAAGTAACCTATGGCAAAGGGGAGAAAGACCCTCAGGGTGGTGGTTGGGGTAAGATTCATAGAGCGATTGGATCGTCCAAGGGTTGCCTTTCGTCCCTCTCCTCAATCCCGTTTTTTCGTTTCAAGACTCCCCGCCGCCCCGGTTCCCGGGATTTCCGCTTCGCTCCAACAAGCTGCGGGGAATGCGCTCGCTGTTGACGGTTCAAGATTCGGGGCGGGTGAGGATAGACCACCGCTTGATGCTGAAGCGCGTACCGGGCGGCAGGTACCCTATGCGCATGTTGTTGAATATCAGATGATCCCCCTCTCGGGCCTCGGCGTAATTCGATCCGGTGACGTAGGTGCTGTTGACCACCGTCACCATGCCGGTCCCGAACACTTCAAAATGCAGGTTGGGGTATACCATGATGCCGGTATCCTCATCCAACCCAATACCCCTCCTACAGGTTCCGCTGACCAGGAATTGGCACAGCCTCTCGAGCCGGTTGCGGGCGGAAAAGTGGGTGTCGACGGCCACGGCGTCGATCAAGCCGAATCCCCTGGATATCCCAATGGAACCCTTTTCCAGTCCCCGGCGGTCGCCGTCGTAGAAGATGGGATCACCGATCGCCGAGGCCCCGGCGCTGGTTCCGGCAATATGCAGGCTGCCCGCATCGAAGCGGGATTGGATGCGTTCAAAGAGCCGGGTGCCGATCAGGGTGTCCACCAGTTTGGCCTGGTCGCCGCCGCCAAAGTAGATCAAGTCGGCCGCTTCGACGGCATCGAGGAGCTCAGGCCGCTCGGCTTCGTCCCGATAACGGATGTCCAGGCAGCGCACCGTGTTGACGCCAAGATCGGAAAATACGCCGGTATAGCACCGGTCCACCTCCTTCGGGTAGGCCGAAGCTGTCGGGATGATGGCGATGTTGGCCGGACTTGTCTTCTCGATAATGGTTCGCAGGACGCTCCGGTCCCCGTCTCGATCTTCGGCCCCTCCAATCAAAAAAATATAGCCCTTATGGGTAAAGCGCGTACGCATGATTCCGTAACGTTGTCCTTGATTTTTGCCCATCTCACGGCAACGGTGGGTTCTCTCATGGTCCGTTACCTGTTTTTTAAGGGATCAAACGGGGAGGTTTGGAGCGCGCGCTGAAGCCGGCTCCTCGACCGACTGTTGGTATCGGTCCAAGTACTGTATCACCTGCTCGACTCTCCCCGACATGATGCATACCAGATCGCCCTTTTGGGCCAGGGTCAAGGCCCTTTGGATGGCATCGGTTTGGTCTGAAATTTTCTCGATGGCATCGGCGGCGAAACCCGCTTCGATAAAGGCTCCCTCGACAAGATCCATCAATTCCCCCGGTGCACGGCCCCGCAGTTGCTTGTCTTCGTAGACGATGGCGTGCTGGCACCCGGAGGCAATCAGTCGGCAAATCTTCCTCAGATCTTCATCTCTTCGGTCGCCCACCACGTCGAAGACAAACAGGCGGCGTTTGTGGCCCAGGCGTTCGATCAAATCGATGATGTTGGCATAGGCTGGGGGATTGTGCGCGTAATCCAGCATGACTTCAAAATTCTTGACAGAGAAAAAGTTTGTGCGTCCCGGGGTTTGCGACGGAGATGGAAAAAGGGAGACCAGCCCATGGCGGATTTGGTCGATCTTGAGGCCCATGGCATGCCCGACGGCAGCTGCGGCCAGAGCGTTCTGTACGTTGAACAGGGCACGGCCTTCCAGCGTGATGGGCATGTCCACGGCCCTGGCCACCGGTGTAATCGATTCCCCGGATACGATGGTGATGAACCCGCGGTCGTACACCACCGCGGTATGATCGTTTTCGATGTGATCCTGTATCACCGTATTGGAAGGTCTCATGGAGAAATAGACAATGTTTTCCCGACAGTATTGTGCCATGTTGACGCAATGCTCATCGTCTGCGTTCAGCACGGAGAACCCGCCCTTGCGAACCATTTCGGCCACAACCGATTTGACCTTGGCCAAGTCTTCGACGGTGTGGATGCCCTTGAGGCCCAGATGGTCCGGCTGCACATTGAGGACGACGCCGACGTCGGCCATCTTGTACCCCAGGCCCTCCCGCAGAATACCGCCACGGGCCGTCTCCAGTACTGCGCAATCCACCATGGGGTCTCTCAAAACCACCCTGGCCGAATGGGGACCGCTCATGTCACCGCTGGCAATGAGCCGGTTATGCAGGTAAATCCCGTCGGTGGTGGTCATTCCCACGCTGTAGCCGACCCCGCCGAGCATGTTGGCGATCATCCGGACCGTGGTTGTTTTGCCGTTGGTCCCGGTCACCGCGACGATAGGGATGTCGTGCTTGGCTCCCTCGGGAAAGAGCATGTCCAGGATCGGTTCGGCCACGTTCCTGGGTTCGCCCTTGGCTGGTGACAGATGCATGCGCAGGCCTGGAGCGGCATTGACTTCGATGACCCCGCCGCCTGTCGCGGCGATGGGCTTGTGCAGCGTTTCCGTCATGACATCGATGCCGGCAATGTCCAGCCCAACGATGCGGGCAATGCGTTCGGCCATGAACCGGTTCGACTTGTGAACCCGATCGGTTACATCCTCGGCTGAACCGCCGGTGGAAAGGTTGGCGGTCAATTCCAGTTGGAACCGCTCGTCCTTCTCGAGAACCGTGTCCATGGTATAGCCCGATTTCTTCAACAGGTGCTCGGTAACCGAAGAGATCTTGAGTCGGGTCATCACATTTTCATGCCCGTATCCCCTGTCCGGGTTCTGATTTTCGATCTCGATCAGCTCGGCGATCGTGTGTCGGCCGTCGCCGACGACCGCAGCCGGAAGGCGTTTGGCGGCGGCCACGAATTTTCCGCCGACGACCAGCATTCGGTAGTCGTTGCCGGTGAAGAACTGTTCCACGATAACCCTGCTGCTCGTCTCCTTGGCGCGCTTGAAGGCCTCGACCAGCTCTTCTTCATTGGGCACATTGGTGGTTACGCCCTTGCCGTGGTGACCGTCATGGGGTTTGACCACCACCGGATAGCCCAGCCACTGGGCATCCTCGATGGCGCTCTGGAGTTTACGAACCACGGTTCCCCTGGGCACGGGGACACCGGCATCCTCCAGCATCATTTTGGTCAACCGTTTGTTGCCGGCGGTTTCCACACCGATCAGGCTGGTATTCGAGGTCATGGCCGCCTGGATGCGTTGCTGGTATTTCCCCTCACCCAGCTGGACCAGATTGTAGTCGTCCAGCCGGAGCACGGTGATACCGCGTAGCTCTGCCTCGCGAACGATGGCTGCCGTGGAGGGCCCGAGGTAGTGATCATCGCGGATACCCTTGAGCTCACCGATGGTCCTTTCGAGGTCGTACGGCCGATTTTCCAGGATGCTGTTGGCGATCTCCACGGCCTCGACCCCCGCGAAAAGGCCGGCCCCTTCCACCCAATAGCTGAAGATGACATGGAAGGTTCCCGGATCCTCGGCGTCCACGGTCTTGCCGAAGCCCACATCCATGTAGGCGATATATTGGAGTTCCAGGGCGATGTGCTCGATGACATGACCCAGCAAGGTGCCCTCCCGCATACGGGTAATGAAGCCGCCCTTGATCCCCTCGGAGCAGCGGTGATCTTCGAGGCTGGGAATCATTTCAAGCAGTCGATCGACAAACCCATCGATTTGGTTGGTGGGGACTTCGTCATACTCTGCAAGATCGATGGTCATTACGATGACCGGCCGATAACTGTAGATGTTGGCGCCTCTCAGCGCTTTTTTCTCCAATATGCTGATCATCTGGATCTCCTCGGATGCCGTAAACGCATGGACAAGCCGCTGGCGGAACCCGATGGGTCGTATTTTCGAATCGTCAGGTATTTGGGTTCCCCGGGTAAAACCCGGGATCTTCGACAAGGTCCAGGGGGATCCGCGTCTTCAGCCGCCCCGGTTGCACCGAATCTGCGACATGCATGCGACCGTGTTTCGATGACTGGATACGAAAACCCGACACCGAGATTTCCCCGCCTATAGGGGGTTCATCCGCCTTGGGCGGAAGGGGTGAAAAGACCATTTTCGGATGGGTTTTATTCACCAGCAAGCACTCGCTGCAGCTCCTCTTCCCGGTCTTTGCTCAGCGAGGTTTTCAGCACCGCACCGCCGAATCCTTTCAGCCGTTCCAGCACCTTGTCGGGAGTGGACTTGCGGACGAGAACGAACAGCGCCGAGCACCCAGGCTTGAGGGTCTGCCCGAGCTCCTTCATGAATTTGTCGTCGATGCCGATATCCGAAAGCTTTCCTGAAATGGCACCGGCTCCGGCCCCCACCGCCATCCCCAGCAGCGGGTTGAGAAAAAGGGCGCCGATCAACAGTCCCCAGAAAGATCCACCCACCGCGCCGGCCGCCGTCAGGTTCACGGCCTGGTCCAGCTTGGGTTTACCCTTCTCGTCGCGAGTGACCACCACAGCGTCTTCCAGTTCGATAAGATATTCCTTCTGCATCTTCATCAACTCGATCCGCAGTTCGAAAGCCTTGAATTCGTCCTCGAATGCAATCACCACAAGGTTGCTCATGACTACCTCCTTTTCTTCCGGTCATCGGTTTGCGATACTCACCGTGTTCGCGGCCTTGATCGGGGTCGCGGCCGATAATGTCCGCCGGGCGGCAGATGGCTGGGGCGCCCAATGGTGTGGGGCGGCCTGTGGCGATACTGCGGCGCATAGCGGTAGGGGTAGGATGGGTACGGATGGTACCGGTAAGGGCCCCAATAGGTATCATAAGGATATCTGTAGGAGCTGCCGGCCGTTACCGTGCACCCGGTGATCATCATGGAGGACAGCACAAGGAGTGTGCCGACGATCCAGAGAGTCGTGATTCTCATCTTCCCTGCTCCCTGCCTGCGGGCGCTACGGCTGCCACGATTCCACCATAAAAATGGCTCCGGAAGGGTCCTCGATGACCGAGATGCTTCCTTCGCTCAAGGGATGGTCCGGTTTTACCAAAACCCTTCCTCCCAGCGAGGGAACCCGTGCCGCCACTGCAATGGGATCGGATACCCGGATCACGGGAACCCATTGCGCCGGCACGTCCTCGAAAGGAACGACGGTCATTCCTGCCTGCCAGGCGCCATTCGACATCAAGACCCAGTACCCGTCCGTGTCCCCGGAACCGGCCTGTCGTGCAGCATACCCGCCCAGTGGCTGGTAAAACGCCAGAGCAGCCTCCGTATTCGTTGTCCATAATTCGTTCCACAGCCAGCCCCCCAGCGTCGCTTCGGCTGGATCGGGGTCTCCTGTGAAGGAGCGCAGCAGCACCAGTGGGGCTCCCTGGGGGTCTCGGATCATAGCATAGTGTCCCCTGTTGATCATTTCGGCCGGTCCCTTGATCACTCTGCCCCCTGCCTCATCGACCCAACGGGCGCTCTCTTCCAGATTTTCGGTGGAGAGGTACACAATCCACCGGCCACGCGCAGAGCGCTCCGTGCCTGTCCTGTCCTGGACAATGCCCGCTATGGGAATCCCGTCGTTGAGAACGATGGTGTATCGATCGCGCTCCTGAAAGGTCCAGCCGAATAGACGTCCGTAAAAGTTCGCCGCACTGTCGACATCGTCGGTGAGAAGGTCGTGCCAAACCACTCGTCCCGGGTGATATTGACCGGTGGGCACAGGCGTTATGGGTGTGAGCGGCATCCGAGCGCATGCAACAGAAAAAAGGACGAACAAAACCCCTAAGAATCCGAGATACCGCTCTTGTTGTCTCCGATCGGGATTGGAGACCCGTGCTGTCGATGAACCCTCTTTTTCCATGCCATGGCTTCCAATGGGTCGATAAGGAAAACACGTCTTCGTATCACCGATATCCGAACGGTGGCACAGTAATCACTTGGGCAATAAATGGCAAATCCAGAACGATCCTCTCCTTAATGTAGAAACAGCCCCTATGTGCCGGATCCATAGCATCGCTTGCCGTCGATCACGCCGCGGACACCGCCAGTCGGATCCCCGCAGTCGCCGTCCCGCCTAGGAATGAGATGAATGTGGGCGTGGAACACCGTCTGTCCGGCGGACTCTCCGACGTTCATGCCGATGTTGAACCCGGTGACAGAGGGATCCTCGCCGCGGATTTTCTCCACAAGGGTGCGGACCAGTGCTTCCGCGTCGCTGAGCTCCAGGCTGGACATGGACAACCCGTCCCGGGTGTGCCGAAAAGGAACGATCAACAGATGCCCCGCGGTCACGGGGTAGCCGTCTTCGAAAGCGGCCACGGAGCCGTGGGTGTCCACCGCCCGTCCCTCGCGGATCCACCGGCAAAACGGGCACTCTGGATCGATATTCATCCGGTATTGCATCTCATCCTCTCCGGTCCGATAGGCTGGTTACATGGCGGCGCCCGGAGCCGAAGACCCTATGACGCCGGTGGAAGGCTACTCGTGCAGCTGTCACGCTTCGAACATCCCATTTTGTCGCTTTCCAGCTGACCGCACGACGCAAGACACCGCATCGGCGGTCCGGCATACCGCTGGGAGGATACACCTCCGTTTTCCAGAACCGCTACACAAAACCCCTCAAGGGCTATTTGGGCTAATATGGAATGGAAGGGTGCCACTCCGTCATTGAAAGAGTTTGAGCTGTCCGCCGATATTCGCCCGAGGGCGCTGGTTGCTGTCGTCCTCCCCGGCTATCGATTGCCGCACGGTTGCAGGACGGCCCTGGAGGGCCATGGTTGCGGCCAGCACCCCCATGCAGAAGGCTTCACTGAGGGTGGTGGATGGCTCCGAGTCGATCCGCTTCCGTCCGTCGGGATGTTCGGCGACAATATCGCGGATTTCAATGCAACAAGCGCGCAGAGAGTTGAACATCTCGGCCGGGATTCGAACGGCACGGCTTTCCCCTGTCATCGCATGTCTCCCTCGATAGGTGATTGGTTGATTTCAAACCGGGTGCTTTGCACCCGGTACCAACCGCAATGACTTGAGCACCTCGGTGCTATTGACTCGAATGCTTGCGAGCGATCCGCTGGTGTCGGAGGCTCAACCCCCTGCGTCATCGCCCCGATAAGCGATTTTCTGTCCGTCCGAATAGCAAGCCGCCTTTTTCCCACTCCTGTTCCCTTATGAACTCTTGATCAAGCCGATTCTCCCGGCCCTCTTTTCCCAGTTCTTCCTTGCCTGCGCCTGCATGTCCTCGATGGAGTCCGATTCGTCCACAATCTCCAGACCCAGCAACGTTTCGATAACATCCTCCATCGTGACGATGCCCGACATGCCGCCGAATTCTCCAACCACCAGTGCGATGTGTTCGCGTTCTTGCAAGAACCGGTTGAACAGATCCGGAATAGGGAAACTTTCCGAAACCGTCATTATCTTTCGCTCCAGCACGTGGACGGGCTCATCGCCCCTGTTTTCGGCAACTGCTGCCAGCATTTCGTCCTTCAGAATGTAGCCGGTGATCTTGTCCATCGAGCCTTCCACGTAAAGCGGTATGCGGGAGAAGCGCTCATCGCGGTTGGCATGGTAAAACTGACCGATGGTCTGCTCCCTGGGGGCCGCCTTCACCACCACCCTAGGTGTCATCACATCTTCGGACCGGATGGAGTTGAACTGCAGCAGATTGGTAATGATGGCCGATTCGTATGGTTCGAAAACACCTTGTTCGGTACCCACCTCGGCCAGTGCGAGAAAGTCCATCCTGGAGAACACGCTCTTGGACTTGTCCCTTTTCAGAGCCAGGGTGATAAACTGGCTGAACCATACCAGGGGAAAAAGCAGCGTGATCACCACGGACAGGGACTTGGCGGTAAATGCGGTCAGTTCCCTCCAGAAGTTGGCTCCAAGCGTCTTCGGGATGAGCTCCGATAAAACAAGGATCGCCAGCGTCATCCCCGCCGGCACGACCAGGCTCGTGATCAGTGGATTCGCCTCTGCCCAGATTTTGGCCGCCTGGTTGCCCACGCCGACGGCTCCGACGGTATGGGCAATCGTGTTGAGCGTGAGAATGGCGGCCAGGGGCCGATCGATATTTTCCTTGAAGGCTTGAAGCCGTTTGCCCACGCGGGAGCCCTCCTTGAGCTTGATTTGCGCATAGGAGGGGGTGATGCTCAGAAGCACCGCCTCCCACAGGGAGCACAGAAAGGAAACGATGATGGCCAGAAGAAAAAACGCGAATAAAAGAGCAAACATAATTTCGTCTTTCGTACATTGCATTGGCCTGGGGTGGCCGTAGCGACCGAAAGCCCCCCGCCGTCATACCGGTGTTGCTTCCAACCGTTCTTTGTCCTGAGAAAATTGCAGCGAACAAGACTTCCACAAGGACCCGTCCGGTGAAAGCTTGCCGCCACGCCAGAATGGATTCGATAGTACCCACTGCAGCAGGCTTTGGCAAATCGACGACAACCGGCGGTTGAACTTCAGCCCCATTGCTCCCGCAGCATCGCCGATTGG
>JAJDOA010000079.1 GCA_022340405.1 Desulfobacteraceae bacterium
TGCTTGAGCTTGACACGGTCCTCCTCGTACACCACCTCGTATTCGGTGGTGGCCAGATCCGTGTCCAAATCCTCCAGCAGGACTTCGGAGGCCTTCTGGACGCGTGTCTTGGCGCGCTCGGCATCCTCGGCCAGCCTGGACAGGATCAGGTCGACGGGCAGCTTGGTTTCGGTCATTTTTCCCTCCCCACAACAAGGGATTTCATTCACCTGCATTCTTTTCCAGTTCCCGGATCCGCCGCTTCAGGCGATGCAGCTCACGGTACAGCGCATCGACTTCGCTTTGGGTGGGAATGGGAAAGGTGCCGAGGAAATCTTCCAGGACCTCGTTTTTGGCCGAGGAAAATTCGGCCATGGTGTCCAGCGTCTTCCCCAGCGTCTCCACGTATTCCGGAGATTGAAACAGCTTCATGTAGTGGCCTTCGAGGATCTTGATCCACAGCTGGTACAGGGTCTTCGAATCGTCGGGCATTTCCCCCCGGTCGGCCATCTCCTCAACCTGTTCCTGCAAAACGGCCATGGACCGCGGCATCGGCAGGTACAGCAGTCGGAAAAACTCCGCCAGGGTGGACTGGAAAACAGTGTGCTTGTCCACCATCCGGTTGACTTTTTCCTGGTAAAAACGCATCAGTCCCAACTGGGGCAAATGAAGATACCGTTGGAACTCCTTTTCGTAGATTTCCTTCCACGCCCGGAACAGATTCTCATCGAGGTCTTCGAAGCGATAGGCTTCGGTGGCTTTTCCGATGCTGCCGAGCCGTTCAAACCCTTTTTGCTGGATCTGGAGAAAACCGTCCATGGTGGTGTGCGCCATTCGCATGAGAATTTCGGGCAGCGTGCCCGCACCCTTGAACAGCGATTCCATGCGGCCGGAGTCGGAAAGGATAGCGCCCATGGCTTTCCAGCTTCTGGCGGCGGCCTCCATCTGCGCCCTTGCGCCACCTTCGGCGCCGGCGGTTGACGCCTTCTCGCTGCCGGTGTCGGAGGCGGTCTGCACCGTATCCGACCACATGCGCCAGACTCCGGTCCAGAAATCGCCGATGGATTTCATCCAGGCGTCCATGGACGGATCGCTTCGGGATTGCTCATCTTTGCTGTCACTCATCACGGCCCCCTTCCGACGGGCGGATAAAGAGATCATGCGGCGGCGCTTCAAAACGCTATTGGCTCCGGCAAGCCATCCCGTTCAAAGGGGATAGGCCGTTCTCGCTCCGCCGTCATCTCCGGTGCTAGGTGCCGCCGTAAGGATGTTCGCAGCCGATACGCGGGATCCGGCGGAGCTATCGCTGGCAAAGCTCGACGAGAACGCCTCCCGTGGCCTTGGGGTGCAGAAATGCGATCTTGGCCCCTCCGGCCCCTTTTCGGGGCACCTGGTCGATGAGCTGCACGCCCTTGGCCTTGAGCTCCTCCAGCGCCGCCTCGATGTCTTCCACTCGAAAGGCGATGTGCTGGATTCCCGTTCCCTTTTTTTCGATATATTTGGCCACGGGCCCGTCCGGTGCGGTGGATTCCAGCAGTTCCACTTCGCTTTCACCGACCGGGAAAAAGGCGGTGGTCACCTTCTGCTCCTCGACCGTCTCTGCCCCTTCAAAGGGCAACCCCAGCACACCCGACCAAAAATCCTTTCCCGACTCGATGCTGTTGACGGCGATTCCCAGATGATCGATTTTGAGAACCTTCATGTACACTCCTTGTGCTCTTTCGGCCGATCGGCCGGTTATCGGTACTTGTCCATGGCGCGCTGAAAGCCCGGCATGGCATTCTCGATGACGCTGTCCTCCACGCAAAATGCGATCCGGAAGTGGCCGGGACCACCGAACCCGCTGCCCGGCACCACCAGGATCATCTCCTCCTGCAACACTCGGACGAATTCCACATCGTCGGCGATCGGCGTTCGGGGAAACAGGTAGAAAGTCCCGGGCGGCTTGACGAAGTCGTAGCCGCACCCGGCCAGCCCGTCGCACAACAGGTCCCGTTTGCGGGCGTATTCGCCGATGTCCACGCTCATGCCCTGCATGCAGGCCACCACGCGCTGCATCAGGGCCGGTGCGTTTACGTAACCCAGGATCCGGTTGCAAAGCGCCGCGCCGTTGAGCAGGGCCTGGCGATGGACCGTGCGGGGGTTGACCGCCAAAAACCCGATCCGTTCTCCGGGGATGGAGATGTCCTTGGAATAGGAGGTGGCAATCACCGAATTGACGGTGTTGGCGAATATGCTGGGCACTTCGGCTCCGTCGTAGACGATCTTCCGGTAGGGCTCGTCCGATAGTAGATAGAGGGTCCTGCCCATCGCCGCCCCCTTCTCTTCCAGCAGCTCGCCGAGGGCGCAGATGCTTTCCTCGGAGTAGATCTGCCCGGTGGGATTGTTGGGAGAGTTGATCAACACGGCCTTTGTTTTTTCCCCGACGGCGTCGGCGATGGCGCCCAGATTCAGGGTAAAGTCCGGATGGGCAGGAACGGTTTTCAGCACGCCCTGATGGTTGTCCACATAGGCGTTGTACTCGACGAAGTACGGGGTCGGGGTGATGACCTCGTCTCCGGGGTCGAGCAGGGTCTTCAGGATCACGTTCAGCGCCCCCGAGGCACCGCAGGTCATGATGATGTCCCGGTCGCTGACCTGCACCTGCTGCTCGGTCGTGAGGTATTCGGCCACGGATTTGCAGACCATGGGGTATCCGGTGTTGGGCATGTAGCAGTGATCGCCGAGACCGCAGGCGCTCACCGTGTCGCGTAGCACTTCGCTGAATTTGTCCGGCGGCGGGACATTGGGATTGCCCAGGCTGAAGTCGAAGACGTTGTCGGCTCCGTGTTCGGCCTTGAGGCGTGCGCCTTCTTCGAACATTTTGCGGATCCAGGACTGCCGGTTCATCATGGATTCGATTTTTTTCGCAATGGTCATCTCGATCACTCCCTGTCGTTGCGGCGATATAGCGGTCCGTTGGATGGGGTTTCGGGTTTCGGGTTTCAGGATAGAAAACAAATGGTTGCAATCCAGCTGAAACCCGAAACCCCATGAGCGTTGCAGGCCGAGTCTCATACGAGCAGGCGGTTATCGTTCGCCCTATGCTATGCGCCATGCTCCCTGCGCTATGCGTTACGCCGGCTCCACCGACTTGACTTCCGGGATCGCTTGTTTGAGGACCCTCTCGATGCCGTTTCGCAAGGTCATCTGGGACATGGGGCATCCGGCGCAAGCACCCTGCAGCCGGACCTTGACCACGCCGTCTTCCCGCACTTCCACCAGTTCCACGTCTCCGCCGTCTGCCTGCAGCATGGGGCGGATGCGATCGATGGCCTCCTGCACCTTTTCTTTCATGGATGCATCTCCTTTTCGTCGGTCGAACGCTTTTTTTCACCAATTTACAATTATCGCTGCTCTCCTGTCAAAGCAATGTTCCAGGGGTCGGATCCTTCTGGAGAGCGCCGCTCGTGAAAGGCCCTCCGAAAAGACGGGAAGCGCCCTTCCAGAACGGCGCTCCGCGCATCGGCCATCAGGTGGAGGTAGTAGTGAAGGTTGTGCAGGGTGTTGAGCCGATAGCTCAGCAGCTCCCGGTTCAGGTACAGGTGCCGCAGATAGGCCCGGGAAAAATGCCGGCAGGTATAGCAGCCGCAGCCCTCCTGGATCGGCGCATCGTCCAGGCGATGGCGGGCGTTGGCAATGTTGAGGTTCCCCTCATCGGTGAAGAGCTGTCCGTTTCTGGCGTTGCGGGTGGGCATCACACAGTCGAAAAGGTCCGCTCCCAGTGCCACCAGCTCCACCAGGTCCTCCGGAGTTCCGACCCCCATGACATAGCGGGGGCGGCCCCGCGGCAGCAGCGGCAGCGTTGCATCGGCCACCTCCAGCATCAGCGGTTTGGGTTCCCCGACGCTCAAACCGCCCACTGCGTACCCGGGAAAGCCGATATCGACGAGCTCCTCCGCCGACCGGCGCCGCAGATCCGAGAACATGCCCCCCTGCACGATACCGAAAAGCGCGTTTCTCGGGTTCTCCCCCAAGGCGGTCCTGCACCGCCGCGCCCACCGCGAGGTAAGCGCCGCGGCCTCCTTAGCCTGGCCGTGCCCGGCCGGGTAGGGGATGCACTGGTCCAGGCACATCAGGATGTCCGAGTCCAGACAACACTGGATCTCCACCGCCTTTTCCGGCGTGAGCAGGTGCCGCGATCCGTCGATATGGGACTGGAACGCGTAACCCTCTTCGGTGATCGTGGACAGCTTGGCCAGGGAAAACACCTGGAAGCCTCCGCTGTCGGTCAGGATCGGACGCTGCCAGTCCATGAAGCGATGAAGCCCCGAGAATCGGCGGATCACCTCGCATCCCGGGCGGAGATACAGGTGGTAGGTGTTGCCGAGGATGATCTGTGCACCGCATGCCTCCAAATCCTCCGGCGTCAGGGACTTGACCGTGCCCAGCGTGCCCACCGGCATGAACACGGGCGTGCGGACCCTGCCGTGCGGCAAGTGCAGCGTGCCTGCACGGGCCCGGGTTTCAGAGCAGTTGCCGTCAATGGTGAAACGAAACGTCATTTTCCTTCGACACGGTTTTGGGTTTCGGATATTCGCGGTTTCGATCGGAACCGATTCCTGGCCAATACGCTAGACGATGAACATGGCATCTCCATAGCTGAAAAAGCGGTACCCCTCCCGTACGGCCTCCCGGTAGGCGGTTCGGATGGCATCGAATCCGGCAAAGGCGGAAACGAGCATCAACAGCGTCGATTTGGGAAGGTGAAAATTGGTGATCATTGCGTCCACCACCTTGAATTGGTGTCCCGGATAGATGAACAGGTCGCAGCTGCCGCTGCCGCTGCGGATACCTCCCTTGCCGTCGGCCAGAAATTCGAGGGTTCTCACGCAGGTGGTGCCCACCGCCACCACACGCCCCTCTCGCCGGCGGGACGCTGCAACGACGTCGGCCGCTTCCGGATCAACCGTGAAGCGCTCGGCGTGCATCCGGTGGTCGCGAATGTCCGACACGCGAACCGGCAAAAAAGTACCGTAGCCCACGTGGAGGGTGATCCGCACGATCGCGACTCCCTTGTTGCGCAACGCCTCCATCAGGGATCTCGTAAAATGCAAACCGGCCGTCGGGGCGGCAACGGCTCCCTTTTCCGATGCGTACACCGTCTGGTAGCTTTCACGGTCGCAGGCATCAGCCGGCCGGCGGATGTAGGGCGGGAGGGGGACGGTTCCCCACCGGTCGAACACCGCATCCACATCGCCGGCGAAACGAAACCGGAGGGTGGCCGTATCGTCGCCGCAGGCGATGACCTCTGCCTCCAGTTCGTCGCCGAAAAACAGCCGACCGCCCTCACGCGGGCGCTTGGAGGCGCGGACCAGACAATCGCTGACAAAGGTCCCCCCGGAAAGGGCCTGTCCGCGGGCACCCGCATAGTCCAGGACAAGCACCTCCACCCTGCCGCCGGTGTCCTTTCGGCCGGTCAAGCGTGCCGGCACCACCTGCGTGTCGTTGATCACGAGCACGTCCTGCGGCCGCAGCAACTCCGGAAGCCGGTCGAAACGCTGGTGGGCGAGGTCTCCGGTGGCCCGATCGAGCACCATCAGCCGCGACCGATCCCGCTCCGGGTGCGGGTGCTGGGCGATGCGATCCTCCGGCAGCGGAAAGTCATAATCGTCGATGCGGTACATGCCGATCAACTTCTCCCAAAGTAAACGAAGAGGTAACCGGTCAGCATCAGCAGCAGGCCCAGAATCCGCAAAGTGGCGTCCGGGATTTCCAGCAGCTGGCGCATCCAGATCTTCATTCGGTTGGGAAAGGCGAAATAGGGCAGTCCCTCCACCACCATCACCATTCCGATGACGCTGAGAAAAAATTCCATGCCGTCTCTCCGCTTGGAAGTTGGCGGTTGCAGCCGTCAAAGCGTCCTGTAGCTACCACAGATTCCGCTTCAAATGCAAAAGCGGCGCTAAGAAATCCCTTGTAAATCGAAGGGAACGGATAGTAACAACCTTTTCTGGCGAATCGTCATCGTGTCCGAATAGCGTCGAATTTTACTGCGACCCGCACCCGGCCACTCCCTCAAGGGAGAGTGGGCAGGGCCCGGTGAGATTCCAGAGCGAGGGAGGTGCTCGCCATGAAGCGAAACGAACAGACCCCCATCATCCAGCGGTCCATGTTCTCCTGGGTCCTGGAGGGTAACGGAAAACTACAGGCCCTGTTGCTGCTGGTGATTGTGGTCACGGTCTTTGCCCGGGTCCTGCCGCTGGAGATGCAGAAACGGGTGATCAACGAGGCCATCAAGCTGCGCAGCACGGACCTGTTGATGATCTACTGCGGCATTTATCTGGGCTCGGTCCTTCTGGCCAGCGGCCTCAAATACCTCATCACCCTCCTGCAGACCGTCATCGCCCAGCGGGTGCTGGCCCGCATGCGCAAACAGCTCTACCAGCATATTCTCACCCTGCCCCTGAGTTTTTTCCGAAAAACCCAGCCCGGCCTCGTCGTCAATTCCCTGGTCACCGAGCTGACCACGGCGGGAACTTTCGCCGGCATGGCCATTGCCGTCCCCGTTACCAACGTGCTCACCCTATTGGCGTTCGCCGGCTATCTGCTGTGGCTCAACTGGATGCTGGCGCTGATTTCACTGACCATCTACCCCATGGTGCTGTACCTGGTGCCCAAACTGCAGCGGCGGGCCAACCGTGCCAACAAGGAACGAGTGGACACCGGCCGCGACATGTCCGACAAGATCACGGAATCGGTGTCCGGCATACACGAGATCCAGGCCAACGGCGCCTTTGCCATCGAAAACCGGAAATTCGAGGCGATTACAGACAAAATGGAGCGCATTCGGCTGAAGTGGACCCTGTTCAAGGACGGCGTAAAGGTCACCAACAACCTCTTCACCAACCTGGGGCCGTTTCTGATTTTCATCGTCGGCGGGTACCTGTCGATGAAGGGACAGCTGGGGCTGGGTGCCCTGGTGGCCTTCCTGTCCGCCCAGGAAAAACTCTACGATCCCTGGAAGGAAATCATCCAATTCTACCAAGTGTACCAGGACGCATCGGTACGCTACGAGCGGACCATGTCCTACTTCGACGCGGAGCCCGAGTTCGCGCTTACGCCGGAAGGGCGGGAGCCCCTCGATCTGGAGGGCCGCCTGGAAGTGGAAGACCTCTCCTTCGTGACCGACGACGGCATCCGCTTGCTGGAGGGCATTCATTTCACCCTGGAACCGGGACAGCAGCTCGGCCTTGTCGGATTTTCCGGCAGCGGTAAGAGCACCCTTGCCCAGTGTGTGGGGCAGCTCCACAACTACTCGTCGGGGTCCATCCGGCTGGGGGGCCAGGAGGTGGCCGCGCTCTCCAAGCAGGACATGACGCGGAACATGTCCTTTGTTTCCCAGAGTCCGTTTATCTTCGACGGTACCATCGAGGACAACCTGCTGTACGGTTGCGCCGCCGCAAACACCGACAAGGATTCCGCCGGTGCCGACGGGCTGCCTTCACTGGATGACCGGATTGCCATTCTCCACCAGACGGGCCTCTTTGTGGACGTACTGCGGTTCGGCCTCAACGCCAAGCTTCTCGAGGAACAGCACCGGGAGCTGAGGGATACCGTGGTCCGTGTTAGGAACAGCTTTCAGAGCAGCTACGGCAAGGCGCTGGCCGATCATGTGGAGTTCTTCGACCCGGACCGATACCTGTACTATGCCTCCATCGCCGACAACATCACCTTCAGTGCCTCCAACCGGGAGGAATTCGCCACCGAGGCCTTGGCGAGCAACCGGTACTTTCTGGATTTTCTGGTGGCGTCGGATTTAAAAAGGCCCCTGATGAACCTGGGCCTCGAACTGGCGCGGCAGACCGTGGAAGTATTGGGAGACCTTCCGCCCGAAGCCGTCTTTTTCGAGCAGAGTCCACTGGAGCCCCAAGAGCTGCCGGATTACAAGGAATTGGTGCGAAAGCTGAAGAGCAAGCGGCTGCATCAGCTCGATGGAGCCACACAGGAAAAACTGCTGGACGTGGCATTGCGCTTCCAGCCCGGCGTGCACAAACTGGTCGGCTTTCCGCAGATCTTGGAGGATCTCATTTTGGAGGGCCGCTCCCTGTTCCGCGAGCGGATCGCCGAGGAGGATCCGGAAGCCTTCAAATTCTACGACATGCAAGCGTATATTTCCTCCCAGTCGATCCTCAACAACATCTTGTTCGGCAGACCCAAGACCAGCCACCCCAAGGCCCAGGAAAAAATCAACCAGAACATCATCCAGTTGCTCATCGAGGAAGACCTGCTGGAAACCATCGTGGCCATCGGGATGCAGTTTCAGGTGGGAAGCAAGGGAGATCGGCTGTCCGGAGGGCAGCGCCAGAAACTGGCCATCGCACGCGCCATGTTGAAAAAGTCCCGCTTGATGATCATGGACGAAGCGACTTCGGCGTTGGACAACAACAGCCAGAGCCGGATCCAGAACCTGCTGGAAAACCGCTGGAAGGGAAAGAGCACCCTCATCGCGGTGGTCCATCGGCTGGACATCATCAAAAACTATGACCAGATTATGGTAATGAAAGCCGGTAAGATCGGCGAGATGGGAAAGTACGACGATCTCATCGCCAAGAAGGGAATGCTCTATGAACTCGAATTCGGGCGGAAATGATGCTTGTCAGTCCTGTGAATTTCAGGAAAACCTGAACATTCTCCGGCACATCTACTTTTTCTCCCGCCTGCCGCTCGACACCCTGAAAGTTCTGGCCTACCTGTGCGAGCGGGAAGTGTTCAAAGCGGGGGACACCATCTTCCAACAAAACGACGACGATGGGCAGGCATTGTACATCGTCTCCGGCGAGGCTCGGCTTCTGCACCACGATGGCAGCCACGAGTCCGAAATCCGTGAATATGCCGCCGGGGATTTCATCGGCGGGCTTTCCCTGACAGGAAAAATGGAGCGCCTGTTCAGCCTCGAAGCCAAGACGGATACGGTCTGTCTGATCCTGTACCGGGAAAAATTCACCAAGGCAATGGATCAGTTTCCGGACCAGGCACCCAGGATATTCCAGGCGATGGCCGAGCGGCTGCTGACATGGGAGCGCAATTTTTTAAATGATCATGCCGCAACATGTGAGGGTTGTATCCAGTTTGTGGGGGTCAGCCTGCTGTAGGGGCTGTTTCTAAATTAGGAAAACAGCCCATAGCCCGAGCGGAGGGTTAAGGAAAGTCCGATGAACAAAACCCGATGCACCATTCGTCTTCGAAACGATCAGAGCGAAACGGAGCGATTGTGCGACCGTCTGATTGCGTTCGGAAACGAGACGGGGCTCACCCGGAAGACCATAAACGCTGTGTGCGTGGCCGTGGAGGAGCTGTTCACCAATATCATCTCCTACGGCTTTCGGGACGACGGAGAGCACGTCGTTACCGTCTGGGTTGTGTACGAAGACGGGACCGTCCGAGTGCGCATGGAAGATGACGGCGTCTCGTTCAATCCCCTCGGTGCGAGCGATCCGGACGTAAAATGCACGCTGGAGCAGAGCAAAATCGGCGGCCTGGGCATCTACCTGGCCCGCAAGTTGATGGACGATTTCGACTACGAACGCAGGGACGGCAAAAACATCATTCGACTGACAAAGAATGCCGAACTGGAATAGTGGGCACTCGGGCAACTGGAAGAAAAACGATTTCGGGAGGAGAAGCGATGGAAATTATCGAAGAAAAGAAGGATGAGATCCACGTCTTCAAACTGAACGGGCGGCTGGATTCGAACACCTCTCCGGACTTCGAGGAGAGCATCTTCCAAGCCATTGACGGCGGCACGCGTCGGATCGTCGTCGACTGCGGCCAATTGGAATACATCACCAGCGCCGGCTTGCGCGTGCTGAACAAGACCGCCAAGCGCCTCAAGCCCGATGAAGGCAAGGTCGTGCTGTGCGCGATGGAGGATTATGTGAGGGAGGTCTTCGAAATCGCCGGATTCGATACCTTTCTGCCCATCGTGTCCGGACTGGACGAAGCGCTGGCCCGCGCCAAAGAGTAGAAGCCGCCCTGCCTGTCACTTAGAGGTCCCGGTGAAACCGGCACCCATCTCGTTGACCCGACCCGGGGCGGGCTGCCTGCCGCCCCTCGAAGCGAACGGAGACCCCGGCAACGGGTTTTGTCCATACCGTCCTTCCACCAAATTGAACAGCTTTCACCGCCAGTGACGCGGGTGCCGTCCGGTGCCCGGACGATGACCCAACTTGCACTCCGGCCCCGTCAGGGCAAAAACGCCGGCTCCAGGCTACGCTCCACCCCCACCGGTTGCGGAATCAACCCCTGCTCCAGCATGATCCGCTCGGTCTGCCGCCAGGCCGCCGCGTCGAAGGCCCCGACAGAAAAATTCGGCTCCGGACGGACCATGGACCGGGTGGCATCGAGCTGGGCCGCCAGCACACGTGGTGGAAGGTTGGGATCGAACCGGGCCAGCATCTCCAGCACCTGTGGCTGGCGAGAGGCCTCCAGGGCCATCTGCCAGCCCGCCAGAAGCGACGATAGAAAACGGCGGACCATGTCCCCCCGCTCCCGAACCATGGCCTCGGAGGTCACCACCGAGTTGGCGACAAAACGCACCCCGTATTCGGCCGGATTGAAAAAGGCCGTCTCTTCGCCCTCCGCACCCAGCTGGTCTTGCAAGATGATGCCTTGAGCATTCCGGTAGACCGGCCAGATGTCGACCCTGTCGCGCAGAAAAGGCGTATAGTCGTAGCGAACGCTGAACAGGTTCACATCCCTTTCGGTGAGTCCGGCCATGGCCAACAGGGTGCGCAGAATGCTCTCGTCGTTGCCCCCGAAGGTCACGCCCAGGGTTTTCCCCCGCAAATCGGACAGGTTCCCGATGCGCACCCGTCCGGACCGGTAGATCCACTGCAGCGGATTGACCTGAAAGAGTTGTGCGATCACCACCACGGGAGATCCTTTGGAGCGGGCCCGGATGACCTGGTCGGCCGAGGCCACGCCGAACTGTGCGTGACCGAGTTCGATTTCCTTGATGGCGTCCCGCTCGGGACCGCCTTCCTTGACGGTGACCGCCAGGTTCTTTTCGGCAAAAAGACCCTTTTCGTCGGCGTACAAATCACCCACCACGCTCACGTTGAAAAGCCATTTGAGTCGATAGACCACTGCTTCCGCAGCCTGGCTGCTCCGGATCGGCAAAAACGAAACCGCCAGCACGATGGCCAGTGCCGTCAGGGCGCGCCCATTGCCTTTCAAACCATGATGTTCGCTCATCCGTGTTTCCCTTCCCCTAGAACCTATCTCAAAATTAGGATTTTCGTTCAAGGTCCAGGAGGCTCCGAGTTTCCAACCGCAGGAATACTGCTGGTTTTCGAGGATTGAAAACGAGGACCCGACGCCGAGATTGGGCGAAAAGACAATTTTGAGATGGGTTCTATACCCCTGCCCACGTCCTGCGCACCAGTGCACCGGTGATCTCCAGAAGCCCCTGGTAGACCGACAGCACGATACCGATGAAAAACAACGCCGCCAGAATCCGCGACAGGTCGCTCTGGTACAGGGCGATGCGAATACTGTAGCCGATCCCGGCATTGGCGGCAATGAACTCGGCCACGATGGTGCCGGCAAAGGCCAGTGTCGCGCTTCCGGAAATCACCGTGGTGAGTTTGCTCAGATTTTCGAAAGCGCGGATTTTGACTTCCAGCTGCCATCGAAGCCGGCCGGTCACGCGATAGAAGTGTTCGATGTCCTCCACGGGTTCGGACATGATGCCCAGCACGGAGAGAAGCACCGGAAAATAGCAGATCATGGCCGCGATCAGCAAACGGGTGATCCACCCGTCCCCCACTAGAATGAACAGAATCGGCGCCAGTGCCACAATGGGATAGGCCTGCACGTTGTAGGCCGCCACCTTGATGAAGGAACCGAACCAGGTGGCACGCCGTCCCGCCACCCCCACAAAAATCGCCAACACCACCGAGATCACCTGGCCCAGGATGGCCACCGTGAGCGTGTTCAGCACGTCGAGGCCAAAGGGCCGAAAGACCTCGGTGCCGGTCCGCCACAGATCATCCGGGCCTGGGATGACGTAGTCGGAGAGCCCGGCGCCGTATTTGAGCGCCAGCAGGGCGCAAATCCCCAGGACATAGATGATGAGAAACTGCAGAATGCGTCTAGGAAGCATTCACGATCTCCAACATGCTCTGCTGCAGCCGCCGTTCATCCAGGCGGGCGTCCTTTCGGCGATCCTGGCCGCCGACAAAGACAGCTTGGGGTGATTTTTCCGGCGAGCGCAGCACCAGAATCTTCCTGCAGAAGGTGGCGACTTCGACGACATTGTGGGAAATATAGAGAAAGCAGGACTCCGGAAACATCTCCTTGATGGTCAACAGGATCTGCTCCCGGGTCTGTTCATCCACGTTGGCCAGGCTTTCATCCATGATCAGCAGCTGGAAATGTTGGATCAGATAGCGCAACAGGTTGACGCGGTTGCGCTGGCCAAGGGACAGACGGGAAAAACGGGAGTCCATGAAACCGGTCAAGCCGAACGCTTCGACAAGGGTTTCCCGCTGCGCCTCCCGGCCCGGGGGCGTGATGCGCGACAGGTGTTTGCCGACGCTCGACCACCCGGGAAGACGCTCCAGATTATGGGAGTACAGCCGGATCGGCAGCCCCTTGACCGCCACATCCCC
The DNA here is from genome assembly GCA_022340405.1 of Desulfobacteraceae bacterium. Taxonomy (GTDB): domain Bacteria; phylum Desulfobacterota; class Desulfobacteria; order Desulfobacterales; family JAJDOA01; genus JAJDOA01. Next base: position 12,633 of record JAJDOA010000079.1, read on the forward strand.
CGAGAAATCGTCGATGCCGCCAGTGAGCAGCCGGGCAAGGGACGTCTTCCCCACCCCGGAGGGCCCGAAAACCGCATGAAAGCCGGGCTCCTCCAGAACGAAACCGAGACCGTTGAACAACTCGTTCTCCGATCCGGGATACCGATACCGAATGTCACGGCACGCCAGTCTCATATCCGTTTGGTGATTCGACCCAAATCGGGTCCAGGTTTGATCGGGTGCAGCTATGGATCTGCCCCCCGATTGCGACATCAAAAATCGGATGGCCGATATTCGTCCCCTGCCGTATCGACATCCTACCGTTTCACCTTCCAACTGTCCAACCGGAACGACGTCCCTTCTACCGCATTCCAACGATTCCGCGCTTGCCCAGCTGCCGCAAAAACAGCGTGACGGACATCTCCGCCTCCCGCGCTTCCAGGAGGTGGTGCCCGGCAAAGGCGTCGACGATCTGGCCGACGGTGCGGATGCCATCCATCAGATCCCACACCGAGGTTCCCAACGCGTCGAGCTGCAGCTTTTTGATATGGATTTTCGGTTCTCCGGCGCCGACGGCTTTTGCAAGCCGGTCGATCCACGGGCGGGTGGTCATCGGGTAGGAAAGGAGAACCTCCCCGGTGTCCAGTCGCTCCTCGGCAACGCCGGCATTTTTCACCGGTACGCAGGCCATGGCCTGCCGGCGGCTCAGCGGCGATGGGGTCTGCTTCTTTCTAAACACTTCGATACGATGCCGTTATGCATTCTGCCAGGGTGTCGGCGATGGGCCGGCAATCCTCCAGCCGGAACCCCAGAATCCGCCCCTTTGCCTCGTCGTGCCACAGTCGGATCCTTCGGTGCCCGCTTCCCCGGCCGAACAGACGCCGGGCCCAACTGCGCTGTTGCTGCTCCCGCCATTCCAGCAAACGGTGCCCAGCTCCGGTTGTCTTTTCTTCCGGCTCCGTTGACGGGGGCGGTGTCACCAGCGCGCCGGCCGCCTCGGCGAAGCTGCGGTGCCGGGTCCAGACCGGGGCTGCAGCCCAACGGAACAGCGTTAAATCCATGGTGCGATGACGGAATGCCATTTCATAGGCGCCCGGCTGGAACCGGTGGCGAAGATGAATGAAGTCGGCGGGCAGTTCGGCATGCACGTCGAAAACCGACCACAGCCGGAGGTCCGTCTCCGGGTGATCGGCAAAGGAGCGAAGCAGGGAAAGCACCGAAGCCTCGCCCCCGCCACGGCCGGACCGCCGGAAGAACTGAAGCACGGCGGCATTTCCGCACTTCGGGCAGAACAGGGTCAGCCCACGGGCTTGCATGCCGCCCTCTTGCCAGGAAAAGCCTTCGACGTCGAACCCCTTCAACGCCGACCGCCACGAAGCCGGTATCGATTCCGCCTCCAGGAGCGCTTTGCTGCGCCTGCCGGAGCTGGCCGCCAGCCGACGCCGCGTCTTGCCGTGGGAAAAGCGGCCCCGTATCGGCGCCCACTTGATCTCGAAAACGGGATGGGCTTTCCTTTCCATCAGCAGGTCGCACCGGCCGATCCGGGCAATCTGCCAGTCGGCCGGGGCCTGGAAACGGACACCGTTCCATCCCAACTCTCGCTGCTCGCTCATGGTTTCGCATGGCGCCGGTTCAGCGGGGAACCAGCTGCTCCCAGTCCGGCTTTCCGGCTTTGCGTCCCCGGTGCTGCGGGTTTTGGACGGCGCCGGCAGCCTTCTCGTGGCAGGCCTCCTCCTCTTCCATGTGCCGGGTCAGTGTCATCTTCACGGAATTGCCCTTCTTTTGCTCTTCGTCCTGTGTGTTGTGCTGCAGGATCAGGCTGACACGGTTGCCCTCCTTGTCGGCAAAGGACCATTTCCAGGCCAGCACCACCTGAAACGGGTCGCCCCGCCATTCCGAAGGTTCGCCGAAACGGTCCTTGAAGTGTTTCAGGAGCTGTTGGTAAAATTTTTTGGAATGATCGGCATATTTCATCTTGATGCGAAGGATCTTTCCCGGATAGGCGCAGCCCCCGTAGGTGATCAGTCCGGTTTTGTACCCCGGCAGCTGGCGCGTCTCCACCTCGCTGAGGTAGGGCGCGTACCGGATGGGGAGACGCGTTTCCATGTCCACCCGGTTCGCTGCGTCGGCGATGTCTTCGCCGAGCCGGAAGCCGGCCAGCTCACTGGGCATCTTCTGGCCGGCTGCAGCCGGCGGGCAGAACGTCAGTAAGAGCCCGATCAGCAGTGCGGCAGTTCGATTCATGCGACCTCCCTTCCAGTCCCTCTCAATAAGCCAGTCGCTCGAGGGACTTGAGAATCAAGGCGATCCCCATGGCGAACATGCCGGTCAAACCCATGCCGCAGGAGAATCCCGCCAACAGGACCGGAGCATACTGCCGCCACATGGCGCCGTATCGTTTCAGGAAAAAGAACCGCCCCAGCATCGCCCCTACCACCTCGAGGATGATGCCATGGGGCGTCGTTTGGCCCAGGCCTCGGACCACGCCGTAGATCAGCAGGATCGGCAGCCCCACCAGGTTCAGGATCATGTAGACCACCAGGCCGAAGCCGAGGCCCGACATCACCACCCAGGCCTTGAGCGCCTGAAAGAACACCGCGTTTCCCTCCAATGTCGAGGTCTGCATCAACAGGGTGTTCAGCGCCTGCAAATGCCAGAGTTCCTGGGCATAGGGGTAGCTGCTGGAGGGAATCGGCGCCAGACGCCAGATGAACTGGGAAAACAGCAGGCTTGCGATCATCACCACCGGAAAAACCACGATTTCGGCCTTGATGATCCCCCGGATGCTGGTCCCCGTCAGCTCGATCTGCCGGAAGTTGACGGTGGCCTCTCCGTAGTTGTGGATGGGGATGGGAGCGTACCAGATCTCGATGCCGCTGTATCCGAAAAAGCGCGCCCCGGCGATAAAGCTCGCCTCCCGCACCAGGGGCAGGCTGACGAACTGCCCGGCGATGCCTTCCATTCGGGCTGTGACGTAGGAGATGACGGGGGTGTAGACAAAGCCGTAAGCCAGAAAGAAGATCCAGGGGAAATGGGGCACCAGCTTCACGCAGAGGAGGATGTAGGACAGGGTGGAAAATACGTAGATGCCGATGGAGATCCAGAAGTTGAAATCGCCCCGACCCGCAGGAGGGTGAAACAGGTCTCTCCAGCTTCCCCGCCCCTTCGCCTCGGCCTGTCCGAAGGATCGCAGCACGTGCCATATTCCGATCACCGCGATGGCCAGGCCGAGGCCGATGCCGAAACTCATGTAAAAATCGAAGTTGTTGGCGAACACGGTGTCCACGGTTCCCATCCCCTCGTGCCAGCGGGTCAGAACGCCGTGGCGATAGAGAAGCGGGTTGGCCGACACGGTGATGAGCAGGCCCACCAGGCCTCCCATCACCGCCCAGAAAGGCAGCACCATGCCGATGAAAATCAGCCCCAGATCCAGCTGAATGCCGGTGGCCACCGCCGGAAGGACCTCTTCGGTGTGAAGGGTCAGGTCCACCCATGGGATGGGAATCAGCCGGATGGGTTCGCTGAACAGCAGCCCGGAGACGGTGGGCAACAGTACATAGATCGCCCCGAAAGCAAGGCCGATGACCCCTCCGATGGAAAACACGCGCCACTTCCAGCTCTTCTGCTTTTCCTCCGTGGACTCGGCCAGCGCCATGGTGCCCAGGGCCCCCACCGGCGCCATGGGGAAGGGAAGCTTCTCCACGTCGGAGGTGATGCGGTACAGAGCATAGCCCAGGCCGAACTGGTCCACCCGCTGGATGATCTGCGCCCCCACGAGCAGCAGGATGGGAATGAGCCAGTCCCGATGAAAGAAGGTCCGCTCCACCAGGGAGGCGGAGTCCGGCTGGGGGGCGATCCATGCGGGGATGAATTCGGTGAGCCCCAGCATCCGCGCCGCGTCGGACTGCACCAGGTACTGGTTCCAGAGCAGGCCCTGAAACGGGGAGGCCAGGGCCGCTCCGGCCATGTAGTACAGCAGAAAGATCTCCTGCTGCTTGAGCTCGGTGTAGGCCCGCTTGGCGATCTCGGCGAACAGGATGATGGTCACCCACCGCGCCGCCGGGCCGATCCCCGTTCCGATGACCAACTGCAGATACATGCTGCCGGGCATCATCAAAAAGCCGATGAAGACGGCCCCGATGATCGTCTTCCAGTCGAAGCCCTCTTCGAAATGCTCCGGGGTCTTGAGCAGGTCCCGGTACTCTTGGAGTTCTTTGTCCTCGTACATGGTATGAGAAGTCTTTCGCAGAGTGATGCGCCGGTTTCTTCCCCCACTGCCGTCCGCACCTGCCGGGCGGACGGATCCACTCAGGATACTGAAAGAGGGCGGCAAAGTCCATCGTTGATCGAGGGCCGATAAACCATTATGGTAGGATGCCGCCGCGACAACCCATGATAGAGGTCCGCGGCGGTGCAGCATTTTCTCATTTCGCTCTCGAAAGGACGCTCATGCGCATCCTCTCGTTGTTTTTCGCCCACGACGCCAATTGCACGCTCCTGGAGGACGGACAGCCGGTGGCCGTTCTGGAAAAAGAGCGGCTCACCCGCAAAAAGCACGACCGGGGACCCCTGGAAATGGAGCCGATTCTGGAAGCCTACGGCTGGCGGCCGGATTCCATCGACCTGGTGGTGTTCAACCCCTACATCGTGAGAAAGGACCGGGGACGCTTTCAATGGCATGTAGAGGGGGCGGACTACCGGGAGCGTGAGGACTACCACGAGGACGGCTGGAGCGGGCCGGTGGAGGGTCGCTGCAGCCGGCACACCCTGCATCTGCTGGGCCGCCGCTACGATGCGGTGGCGGTGGACCATCACGTGGCCCATGTCGCCGGGGCGCTGTTCACCTCGCCGTTTGAAGAGGCCGGGGTGCTGAGCGCCGACGGCGGCGGCGACGATCGCATGTGCGCCCTGGCCCTGGGCCGGGGCAACCGGATCGAGGACATCGAATACGGTTGGGGATACGAGGGAAAAAACGTCCAACTCAACATCGGCTCGGTGTGGGCCTCCATCGGGCAACACCACTTCGGGATGCGCCGGCTGGAGGGGGCGGGAAAGCTCATGGGCCTGGCCAGCTACGGTGCGGCCCGGGCGCCCTGGTTGCCGCTTCTCAAGGAGCAGATGCTCCGCCGGCCCTACCGGCCCCTGCCCCTGGAGCGATTCGGCTGGCGACACGGCCCGGTCCTCGACCCCGGCGACGTTTTCGCACAGGACCTGTGCGCCACGCTCCAGCGACTGACCACCGATCTGTATCTGGAGGGCGCCGCCCGGTTGGCGGGCCGCTATGGGGCAAAGAAAGCGGTGATGACCGGAGGATGCTCCATGAACTGCATCGCCAACACCGCCGTGCACCGGAGCGGTCTGTTTTCCGACACCTGGGTGCCGGCGCAACCCCATGACGGCGGCCTGAGCCTCGGCCAGGCCCTGTTCGCGTGGCACCACCTGCTGGACCGGCCGCGAACCCCCGAGGCGTGGACCCCCTATTTGGGCACCGACGCCGGAGCCATCGACGTCTCGGTGCTTCCGGAAATTCTCGACTACCTGGAAGAAGGCAAAACCGTGGGGCTTTGCTTCGGTCGGGCCGAATCGGGTCCGCGGGCCCTGGGACACCGGAGCATTCTCATGGACCCCCGTCTTTCCGGCGGAAAGGACCACCTGAACGATCGCGTCAAGCACCGGGAATGGTACCGGCCGTTCGCCCCAATGGTTCTCGGCAACTGCGGCGTGCCCAGCAAGTATATGTCCTACATCCTGTCCCTGGACGCCGGCGAGGTGCCCGCCGTCACCCACGTGGACGGCACCAGCCGCCCCCAGGTGGTGACCGAGGCCGACGACCCGTTCATCTTCGCCCTCCTCACCGCGTGGAAAGAACGCACCGGCTGCCCGATGCTGCTCAACACCTCCTTCAACAGCCGCGAACCCCTGGTGGACACGGTTGAGCAGGCCCGCGCCACCTGGCGCCGCACGGACCTGGACGTGCTGGTGACCCCCGCCGGAATCCAAACCGACAAATTGGGCGATCCCTGAACGGCGCCGGCGGCCGGTCATTTACAGATCACATAAAATCCGACTGCTGGATGAAGACACGATTCACCCATCTGGATAACCCGCAACAAGTCGATTCGCCGGACGATCAAAGCTGACGTTCGGATCGCCGGTGATCTCCATCATTGGAGCAATTGTCAAAAGGTTGTTCGGATTGAAATGGCCTTTTTTTGTCTTTGGTAGGGGAGGGGATCAACCCCTCCCCTACCGGTATATTTAGGGGCTGTTTCTACATTTGGATTTTCGTTCAAGGTCAAGGCGGATCCGAGTTTCCAGC
>JAJDOA010000107.1 GCA_022340405.1 Desulfobacteraceae bacterium
AATAGAATCAATTTCACCCGATGACGTAGAAAACACTTGACAACCCTCGGTTTCAGTGTAGGATAGCGCAAATTATCTTGGAGAAGCAATGCTAGCACGCGCCATCTATTATTACTTTTTTGGTTTTTACTTTAGCAGGGAGACCTGTATGGCAAACGTGTGCCCAAGATAAAATACAGGTCAAAAAAAACAAACCGCGGGGCACATGCCCCGCGGTTTTTTTTTGGGCAAAAACGAGGAAATCATGCGAAATCCGGCAACCGCGGTCCGCAATCTGCCCGACACAACTTCCGAACCCTCCGGTCATCGCCGACTTGAGCTGAAAAGCCGCCTGGCGCTTATCGGGCTCATCGACGAACAAATGCGCTCCAAGGCCGCTTCAACACCCATTTTTACAGACCTTTTCAGCGACCTTTGCGAACTGGTGGACGCCACGGCCGAAGGCAGCAAAATCGACCGGTTGAACCCCATCTCCCGCGCCAACGGCTTTCATGTGTTTGAACTCACTGCCGAGGGCACTAAAATCGGGCAGGTAAACCTGCTGTACCTGAACAAGCCCATTCCCTGCTATTTTCTCGTCTACGTGGAGGTGTTGCCCCTGTTTCGAAAGAAAGGGCTCGGGCACCGGATCTTGAGCCACCTGCGGGAGTTTCTGGATGAAAAAGGCGCTTTGGGCATTCTCGACAATGTCATTCCACGCAACGACCCGACCTACGCCATCTATTACCGTCAAGCCTGGGAACCCATCGAACAGATCATCGGCCCGAACAATACCGACGAAGACGACAACTACATGCTCTACATACCGCCCCAGTTCCAGAAAAAGGACATCGGCCAGGCGGTCAGCAGGTTGCTCTACCATATTAAGCGCAAACGTACCGCCATCGATATGCGGGACAACGAAGGCATGGTCAAGCAAACCCTGGAAGAGTTCAAGGAGCTCTACGAGGCCTTGCTGACCTACTTCGAACCTGAAATCGCGGAGGGACGGGCCGATCCCTGTATGCGCTTTCTGTTTACGCGGTTCGTCACCAAGTTCATCTTTTTCCGGCGCAGAATCGGTGAACTGATCGGGTACACCGGAGGGGAGTCCACCGAGCAGATCGAACTGGCGCCGGACATTGCCGCCCTGCCGGTTTTGCATATCGCCCCCAAGGACATCGCGGGTGAAACCTTTTGCTTTTCCGGCAACCGAACGCTCTGCATGCAACTGCTTCAGGTTCTTGACCGCCAACCGGCGAAAACCGTCGAATCTTTACCGAATGCACTGAGGCCGGACCTGAAAAATTATCTTGCCAGCCGGAACCTGGACAGCAACCGCCCGCTGACCATCGGCGACCTGCTGGATTTGGGCTACGACCCCTCCCAATTCAAGGAGCTTTGCATCGATGGCAAGGCGTATGTCCTGCAGCGGATTCTGAAAAGGTCCCTGCCGGAGTTCGAGGAAAAACAGAAATTACTCGATCGCCTGGCACCGGCTGTATCCGATTTGCGGGTGTTGGGCGCCCGGCTGCAACTGAACGCCCCCCTGGCGCTGATACAGGACATGGGCAATGCGTATGTCCTGCGTCGCAAAATAGAGGCAATCCCCTGGGATGAGGCCCAGGTTCAATTCCAGCAGGACCCCCATCTCAAACGGCTCAGTGATGGGGAAGGTCTGGAACAACTTCTTTTGGCCACCATACGAGCGGCAGGTAAAAAACTGACACAAACCTCTGGTATCGATACGGAAATTGCATTCGACACGCTCACCTGGATGGTTTCCTGGGACATTTCCAGCAACCGGCCCGGATTATTTATGGACTTTTCCGGACCGGTTTTCGAATCGATCTGGATCTCGTAAAGGACACAGCACAAATGGCGTTTTCACAAACCACCATCGACGCAATGAAAACGATCACGGCCGCCGATGCCGTACTGACGGAAGCCACGGATCTGGCCGCTTATTCATATGACGGGACCAGCAACTGGCAAAGTCTGCCCCAGGCCGTTGTTTTCCCCAGATCCACGCAACAGGTCGCGGAACTGATGGCGATGGCCAACGCGGCCGACATTCCGGTCACCATCCGGGGGGCCGGAACCAACCTGAGCGGCGGCTCCATCCCGGTCCGGGGCGGTATCGTCCTTTGCATGACCAGAATGGACCGAATCGTCGAAATCGACGAGGCCAATTTTACGGCCACCGTCGAAGTGGGGGTGGTGCTCAACCACCTGAATCAGGAACTGGCCCGTCGGCGGCTGTTTTTCCCGCCGGACCCCCAAAGCTTTCTGGCGGCCACCATCGGGGGATGCGTGGCGGAAAACTCAGGCGGACCGTACGCCCTCAAATACGGCGTCTTCAAGCACTATCTGCTGGGGATGCAGGTCGTACTTCCCGCGGGAAAGGTGCTCTCGCTGGGTGGAAGGACAATGAAAAACGTTACCGGCTACGACCTGCCCCAGCTTCTCTGCGGATCGGAAGGAACGCTGGCCGTGATTACCCGGGCAACCCTCCGGCTGCTGCCCATGCCCGCAACCCGAAAGACCGCACTGGCGGTATTCGATCAAGTCCCGGCGGCGGGAAGCGCCGTACACGCCATTCTGGCTTCGGGGCTGGTTCCCGCCAAAATCGAAATAATGGACAACTGGGTCATTCAGCGCATCGAAGAGATGGCCCCTCTGGGACTGCCGAAGGATGCCGGGGCTATCTTGCTTTTTGAGGCCGACGGCAACGCCGCCGCCGTGGAAGAAGATGTGCAGGGGATCATTGAGATTTGCAAACAATCAGGCGCGGCTGAGGTTCGTTCGGCAAAAGACGGCCGGGAGGCCGATAATTTCTGGGGGGCTCGGCGGGCCGGTTTTTCGGCCGTTTTCGGAAACGCGGCGACGGTCATGGCCGAGGACGTCACCGTGCCGACCGCCTCCATGGCAGAACTGATTGGACGCATTCAATCCATCAGCCGCCAGCGGGATGTGCCCGTGGTGATGATCGGTCATGCCGGCGACGGCAACCTGCATCCCTGCATCCTTACCGATGAAAAGGACAGCGCTCATTTCGAAAGGGCCGAGCAGGTGGCCGCCGACATCTTTGACGCCGCCCTCGAGTTGGGGGGCGTGATTTCCGGAGAACACGGTATCGGCCTGGAAAAGCGAAGATTTCTGAAAAAGGCGGTGCGCCCGGAGGTCATCGACCTGATGAAATCCATCAAGCAGGTTTTCGATCCCAAAGGCCTGTTGAATCCCGGGAAAATATGGGAGGCCGACAAATGAAACGGCTCAAAACCGCTGATCCCACCCGTTGCATGAAATGTGGATTCTGCATGTCTGTATGCCCGGTCTATGAAACGGACCATGTGGAAACCCATGTTGCCCGGGGACGGAACATGTTGATCCGCATGGCCCGGGACAAACGGCTACCCCGGGACAAGGCCTATCTGTCCAGCCTTACCTACTGTCTGCTCTGCAGGC
>JAJDOA010000108.1 GCA_022340405.1 Desulfobacteraceae bacterium
GGTTTTTCCTCTTTGAGTTTTTTCAACCCCTCTTCGCCATTGGCGGCTTCGATCGGAACGTATCCGTTTTCTTCAACGACGGTTACATTGAACATGCGGACATCCGGATCGTCGTCCACGACCAGCACTTTTTTGCTCATGGGGAATCCTCCTGATTGAGGTTGTCTTCATTTTTCCGTATCTTCCCGACGCATCACCCATCCGCAGGGCTTACGGACTGAAACGGAAATCGGATGGTAAAAGTCGTTCCCTGTCCTTTCGCGGACTCGACGTCGATGGTGCCCTTGTGCTCTTCGATGAGCTTGCCGGTCACCAGCAAACCCAGTCCGGTTCCCTTCGCACCCTTGGTGCTGAAAAAAGAGGAGAAGAGCTTTTCACGGACCTCTTCCGGCATTCCCGAGCCGTTGTCCTCGACCCGAAAGGCGATCCATTCCCCGTTCTCTTTTCGTGTGGAGACGTGCACCCGGTGATCTTTTCCGACACTTTCGTCGAAAATGCAGGCATCGATGGCGTTGGTGACAAGATTCATCAGGCATCGGTGCACCGTTCTTGGATCCATGTACACCTGCCCGATGTCAGGGGAAAAATCCGTGACGATTTCGATGTCGTAGTCCTCCGCATGCTCCTGGAAGAGATCGCAGACGTCGCCGGCGATTTCATTGGGGGTGCACGGCTGGTACTCCGGTTCTCTTTCCTTGGAGTAGGAAAGTAGATCGAGAACGAGGTCGGAAGTCCTTTGGATGTTCCGCTGGATCATCTGCCAGCCGTTTTTTAGCTTATCGTCGTTGTTTTTGTCAATGCCGACATTGACGAGATAGCTGCCTCCCTTGAATCCATGAAGGATGTTTTTGATGCAGTGGGCCAAGCCCGCCACGGTTTGTCCGATGGCTGCCAGCCGTTCCGACGCCAGCAACTCCGCTTCCAGGCGCTTGATGTCTCGGAGATCCTGAAAAAAGGCCACGCTGCCCATCATCCGTTGTCTTTCCCGAAGGACCGTTCCATAAAATCGCACCGGAATGGACGTGCCGTCCCTGGCGAGGATTTCCGTTTCAATCCATGGAAATTCACGTTCCCGGCTGTCGGAGGCCGCCTCTTCGGAGAGGCTCTCCATGACCTCTGCGGGGAAAAGATCCTGTATGCGGACCCTGCGGACGACTTTGGCCTTGGTGTATCCAAAAATGCGCTCCGCGCTGGGATTGAAGATGACGATGTTCCAATTTTCATCGGTGGCGATGATGCCGTCGTTGGAGCTTCGGATGAGCTTGGCCTGGAAATTGGACTTCCTCTCGAATTCCTGGGTGGCGATCTGCACCATGGTTTCGAGGTCTTCGGTGTAAGCCTTGAGCTGGCTGCGTACCTTCAGCTTCTCCTCTGCCCTTTTGAGAGCAACGTTCAGTGCTTCGTCCCGAACCGGTTTGTTGATAAAATCCGAGGCACCGTACTGCAGGGCCTCGACGGCCGAATCGATGTCCCCGTGCCCGGTGATGATGATCACCTGGGCATCGGCATCGATCTCCTTTACCTGCCGCAGCACCTCGAGACCGTCCATTTCGGGCATCTTGATGTCGGTCAAGACGATTTCAGGGGATTCCGCCCGGAAGGTCTCCAAGGCATCCTTGCCGTTGGAGGCCGTGACCACATCGTAGCCGTCCGCCCGCAACGATCGGGAGAGCACGCGAAGAATGTCGGCCTCGTCGTCAATGAGCAGGATCTTGGCCATGGATTGAGCTCTTTTCCTTCGGGGCCACGGGAAACCGCAGGTGGAAGGTGGTTCCCTTTCCGACCTCGGTTTCGACGTCGATGGCCCCTTGATAGTCTTTGATGATCCCGTAGCTGATGCTGACCCCCAGTCCGGTGCCCTTGCCCACCTCTTTGGTGGTATAAAAGGGTTCGAAAATTTTGCTGCGGGTCTCCTCGGTCATGCCGATCCCGGTGTCCGAAACCGACACCACCACTTCGCCTGCTGCGACGCGGGTTTGGATGGCGATCCTGCGCGGCGCATCGGCATACTCCGCCAGCGAGGTCTTCTCCTCGATGGCGTCCAGCCCATTGGTGACCAGGTTGATGAAGACTTGTTCCAGCCGGTTGTGGTCGGCGAGAATATCCGGCAGATCGGGCGCCAGATTCAGGTCCAGTTCAACGCGGTGGTTTTTCAGCTGATATCCCAGAACCTTGAAAACATCCTGAATGGGCTCGTTGAGATTGACCGGCCTGCGCACCACCTCGGACTGACGGGAAAAATCCCGCATATGCTGTATGATGGCGCTGGCCCTCTGGACGTTGCCGCCGATGTCTTCGGCCACGGACTGGAGGTCCTCTTCGGAAATGGTGTTTCCTCGCTTCAGCATTTTGGTGAGAAAGTCGGCACAGACCTGAATCACGTTCAGCGGCTGATTGATTTCATGGGCGATGCCGGCCGCCATCTGTCCCAGGGTGGTCATCTTGCTGGCTTGAATCAGTTGGGTTTCCTTTTCCACGGTTTCGGTGATGTCCGTAGTCGTGGCGATGAGCACGTCGCTTTCCCCGTACTGGGCTCGGCTGACGTTCAGGTTCACGAAAAAGTCGCTTCCGTCCTTGCGGTAGTGCCGCTTCTTGGTGAACAGGAGAGAGCCTCCCAGAGCCAGGTCCCGGATGCCTTCCTCCACCTCCTCGTCTCCGCCGAGTCGAAGGAAAGGGGTGCTCACCAACTCATCCCGTTCATAGCCGTAAGCGTCTCGGGCCCGCTGGTTGAAATCCAGTATTTCGCGACTCGTGCTGTCCAAGATGAAGATCGGATTGGGATCGTTGTTGAATAGCGAACGGTAGGTTTCTTCGCTTTTGATGACCTCTTCCTGCAGCAGCGCGTTTTCCACCGCCGCTCCCATCCGGTTTCCGATCAGCTCGAGCACGTTGCGGTTTTCGGAGCTGAAGTGACCGGGGGTCTGGCTGCCCAGCCGAATCAAACCGATGGCCGTGGATTCCTTGGCGCTCAGCGGGATGTAGGCAAGCGACCGGTAGCCTGCGTCGTTCAGCTCCCGGATTTCCGGTACGGGATCGTCGGGCAGATGCTCGAAAATGGTCACCTGGTTGCTCTGGGTGACACGCTGGACCATGCTGTCCGCGTCCGCCAGCATTCCCTCCTGACAGTTTCGGTCCGTTCCGCCGATATTGTAGAGCAGGCGAAACTGCTTGTCCCCGTCCAGAATGAAGTAGCAGACACTGTCGGCATCGAGGAATTTCTGGGTCTCCCTTATGGCCTCGTGGATGCGGTTATGCAATTCCCACGGGGCGCCCAGTGCGGTGTAGATCGAGCACAGGGCGGTCAACTCTTTCGTATGCTGTTCCCGTTCCTCCTCGGCGAGCTTGTCCTCGGTCTTGTCCCATAGGGTCTCGATGGCACCGATGATCGTCCCGTCGGGCGCCTTGATGGGCGCGGCGGTGAACCAGCACCACTTGCCGTCCTCCCCCAGCTTGGGAAAGAAGCCCTCGGCCTCGTACGCGCCCTCGATGAGGGCGGATTTGCGCCAATTCGCGTACAGGGAGCGGATTTCCTCCTCCCCGACCTGGTCGAGGATGACGTCGGCCATGGTGGGACGCTGTTGACCGTAAAAGGGGGACCATTGTTTGCCCGTGCCCACCATGTTCTCGGCCTCCAGCCCGGTGAGCCGCTCCACGGCCTTGTTCCAGTGGGTGATCCGGTGGCCCTGGTCGATGACGAAGGTGGGGATGGTGCTTCCCTGGATGATCTGCTTCATGGTTTCTTCGCTCTTGGCCAGGGCTGCCGCCGTATCCTCCAGCAAGCGGGTATATCGCTCCTTTTCCTGTTCGGCCCTCTTGTCCTCGGTCTTGTCCCATAGGGTCTCGATGGCGCCGATGAGCGTCCCGTCGGGCGCCTTGATGGGCGCGGCGGTGAACCAGCACCACTTGCCGTCCTCGCCGAGGCTGGGAAAAAATCCCTCGGCTTCGTACGCGCCCTCGATGAGGGCGGATTTGCGCCAGTTCGCATACAGGGAGCGGATTTCCTCCTCTCCCACCTGGTCGAGGATGGCGTCGGCCATTGTGGGACGCTGTTGACCGTAAAAGGGGGACCATTGTTTGCCCGTGCCCACCATGGCTTCCGCCTCGTGTCCGGTGAGCCGCTCCACGGCCTTGTTCCAGTGAGTGACGCGGTGGTTCCGGTCGATGACGAAGGTGGGGATGGTGCTTCCCTGGATGATCTGGGAAAGGGTTCGCTCCTTTTCCACCAGCTCCATCTCGATGTCATAGGAGCGCTGGTTTCTCCTTTCGAGGATTTGCACGAGACGTTCATAGTACCGTTCGATGACCGGCCGTATTTCTTCGGGTCCGTGCTGCTTTTCCTTCAGCTCCCTCTGGCCGCGTTCCCGTTGCAGTGCCACCAGAACAAAGTCGGAGACGGCTCGTCCCTGGAAATGGTCGACCACTTCGATGCCATCGGGAATCTGTTGACGGAGCAGCTGCCCGAGCACCGGGTCGTCGGTCATTTCCAAAAGCATTTGCAGACCTTCCAGGGCGAAGAGCTTCCTGTAGTCGGTGAAGGTGGGGACGCCCCTTTCACGGGCGATTTGCATGCCGGGGGCTTCGTCGTTTACGTCGGCGATCCCCAGCAATGTGATGCGGTTTTTCCGAAATTCGGGGCTGGAAATGAAACGCAGAAACAACACGCACAAATTGCCCGCACCCACGATGGCGATGCGGGAGTTCAGCAGGCGGTCTACCGTGCGTTGTACGTCAAAAAAGGGCATGTGGGATATCTCTATTCCAACGGCCCCGTCTCCTTTCGGCTAGAAGAAAACCAGCGTAATGACCACAAAGGACGGAATCAGAAAGACGAGGCTGTATTTCAGGATGTAGCCGAAGAAACTGGGCATCGGCGTGCCGGCTTCCTCGGAGATGGAGCGAACCATGAAGTTGGGTGCATTGCCGATGTAGCTGCAGGCTCCGAAAAATACGGCACCGGTGGAGATAGCCTTCAGATAGATGGCCTTTTCCGTCATGAGCAGCGGAACGGCCTGCGCCTCCGTCATGCCCGGGAAGAAGCTTCCCAGGGCCGTGTTGAAAAAGGTCAGGTAGGTTGGGGCGTTGTCCAGAAACGAGGACAGCGCTCCGGTTACCCAGAAATAATGATACGGACGCTGTACCGCCTCGATCAGAAAGGCCAGTGCTCCTTGGCTTCCGGCCTTGAGAATCGCCAAACACGGAATCATGGTGATGAAAATTCCGATGAACAGGTAGGCCACCTCCTGGATCGGAAACCATGTGAAGTTGTTGTCGTCCCGTACCTGCCGGGGTGTGGCCAGCAGGGAAAAAATACCCATCAGGATGAGAAGGAGGTCGCGGGCCCAGTCCTGGACGGCGCGGTGCACGCCCAGGGTCGAAATTTCCCCCCAATCCACCAGCCCGCTCATGAGGACGGCCCCCACGACACCACCCAGAAACAGGAAGTTGTAGGTGCCCTCCAGCCGCAGGGGTTCCTTGGGACCTTGGCTTTCGGCCGGCTTCTTTCCCTTCATTTCCTTGCGGTAGAAATAACTGTCGGTGATGAAGTAGACTGTCAACAGGATTCCCGCCGCCAGGAGCATCTCCGGCAAGACTTTGAAGGTCCAGAAAAAGGTTACGCCGTGAAGAAAGCCCAGAAACAGCGGAGGGTCGCCCAGCGGCGTCAGGGAACCGCCAATGTTGGCCACCAGGAAAATGAAAAAAACCACCATGAAGGTGCGGGATTTTCGGCTGCTGTTGGCGCGCAAAAACGGGCGGATCAACAGCATGGCCGCACCTGTGGTCCCCATCCAGGACGCCAGCAGCGTTCCGATGATGAGCATGGTCGTGTTTACGACGGGGGTACCCCGCAAGGTTCCCCGAAGGAGAATTCCGCCGGAAACGGTGTACAGGGACCAGAGCAGGATGATAAACGGCACGTAGTCGGCCAGAATGATGTGCAGGATCTCGTAAACGGCGGTGCCGTGATAGGCGACGACGAAGGGAACGGCCATCGCGGCGGCCCAGAAGGCGGAAATTTTGCCGAAATGGTGGTGCCAGAAATTGGGTGCCATCAGCGGAAACAGCGCGATGGACAGCAGCATGCCGGCAAAGGGGATGCAGCTCCAAAGAGGAAGGTGCCTTCCAAGGTTCTCATGCCCGCCGTGGGAATCCCCACCGTGGCCGGGCGCGTGTGCATCCTCCGAGGTCGTATCCGGTGCGGTCGCATGGGTCGGCTCCTGGGAGGCAGCCGGCGAGGCGGGCACGTGTTCCTCCATAGATGGTTCCTGTGACGGGGTGGCGGCGGCGGTAGCGGCCCAGCAGATGGGGAAAAGGGCCAGCAGCAGTATGAGGCATAGGCCTGCCACGCGGTGCGGTACCATGGACATCTTCCTTCCTCGAAGCGGCGATCCTGCCGGTTTTTGCGGCAGGGCGGCCTGCCGGGCGCGACGGTTCGCTTTTTTCCTCCGTTTCAGCCATTCCCACGGGGGAGCTTTCAGTGCTTCTCCCTGTCGATCGAAACCCCGGTGTGCGATGGCGAAGGCGGGAGGGCCGTTGCCGGACGGATTCGGGACTGCAAAGGGTTCCAGACAGCAAATATGCGGAAACTAAACCAAAGTCCCTGCTTTGGTCAAGAGGCAACCGCGGCGATCTATTTTAATTTCCTTGCGAAAATTCTTCCCGCAGTGAGGCCCTGGAGGTGCGGTTTTGCACCTGCAACCGGATACGAAGAATCCTGCCAAGCATTTTCTTGACACGCTGAATTGATGCTGTTAACAAGCTCATTTTCGGATAGGCGCTGGCACAGGAACCCGATTCCCCATGCCCAAAGATGCCCTCGCCGGCGTCCACCGTACGACCGAGACGCAGGTGCGATGCGGAAACGTTCCCGAAATTTTTTCAATTACGGAAAAAACCGGGCCTGGACAGAAAATCTATCCATCGTAATGCAGATCGGCCTGACCATGGCCGGGTGCATCGGATTCTGCTTCTTCGTCGGTCTGTACCTGGACCGCTGGCTTTCGACACGGGGCGTCTTCGTAACGGTGTTCACCGTTCTTGGGGTGATCGGCGGCGCCAATGTCGTTTACCGGCAGATTGCCGAAATCATGGACGACTCTTCGGGACACGACAGGGACGGTAGGGATGGAAGCGGTTAGCGATGTTCGGAATCGTTACGGATCGGCAGCTCTGGCGGCGGCGGTCGTTGTGGGCATACTGCTCGTTTTGCTGGGCTACAAGCCGGTGGCCAAAGGGTTCGTTCTTGGCACCCTTTTCAGCATTCTCAATTTCGTTCTCATCGCCGAGTTTCTGCCGCGTACGCTGGGGCGGGCGCGGCGGCAGGCGTTTTTGTTCTCGTTGTTTTCCATCGCCTTTCGCTTTTCCCTGCTTGCGGTGCCGCTCATCCTCTCCCTGCGGTCCGAGTCCTTCAGTGTGACGGGCGTGGTTCCGGGACTGTTGATGGTGCAGGGTACGATATTCGCCGACCACCTGTACCGTCTGGCGGCGGACCGAAGAAAACCTCCCGCTTGATTCTTTGAAAGAGGGAAGAACAGCCTATGGGTGAACTGGGCAGAATTCATCAACTGGTATTTCCGTTGTTCGGACACACGGCCGCCATCAACCTTGAGGTGGTGGTGATGACATGGATCGTCATGGCGGCTCTCATCGTGTTCGGCTATCTATCGGCGCGAAAAAGGGACATCCTGCCCCGTCCGATCCAGGTTGTCGGCGAGCTGTTTGTCGGTCAACTTTACGGGCTCACCGAGGACGCCCTGGACAAGGAGGGGGCCCGGACCTACGGTCCGTTGATCGTGGCTCTCTTCCTGTTCCTTCTTTTTTCCAATTGGCTGGGCATCATTCCCCACCTCGAAGAGCCCACAAAAGACCTGAACACGCCGTTGAGCCTGGGGCTGATGGGATTTGCCATCGCCCACTACGCGGGAATCCGGTCCAAGGGGTTCAAGGCATACGCCAGTGAGTATTTCGCCCCCATCTTTTTTATGATGCCGCTGAATGTCATCGGAGAGCTTGCCAAAATCGTATCCATCTCCTTCCGTCTGTTCGGCAACATCATGGGGGGGTCCATCATCATTCTGGTGGTTTCCTACCTGACCTACAATCTCGTGCTGCCGCCGTTTCTCTATGCTTTTTTCGGCCTTTTCGTGGGAACGATCCAGGCGTTTGTTTTTACCATGCTGACAGTGGTTTACATTTCGGTACAGGTGAAATGACCCATGACGATTGAAGCACAAACCGCAATGAATTTGGCGGCCTATGCAGGAGGCGGCCTATGCATGGGCCTGGGCGCCGTTGGCGCTGCCATCGGTGAAGGGTACACCGCCGCCCAGGCCAACCTCGCCGTATCCCGAAACAGCGACATTTCCGGCGATATCTTCAAGAACATGCTGGTGGGTCAAGCCGTGGCCGAGTCCGCCTCCATTTTCGCGCTGGTCATCGCCATTCTCCTCCTGTTTCTGGACGTGCCGGGCGTAAGCTATTTGAAGGCCGCCGCATTGTTTGGCGCCGGAATCTGTATGGGGTTCGGAGCCATCGGATCCGGCATCGGCTCCGGGTTTCCGGGAGGACAAACCTGTACCGGCATTTCCCGGCAGCCGGCGGTGAGCTCGCGACTGACCACGAACATGCTGATCGGCTCCGCAGTGTGCCAGACCCCCGCCATTTTCTCCATGGTGGTGGCGCTGATCCTCATGTTCATGGATTTCGGCCAGGCCCCCCTGCAGCCAACCTGGGCGGCGCTGGTAGGAGCCGGGTTGAGTACAGGACTGGCGGCCATCGGTTCCGGCTATGGCGGAGGGCTTGCCGCCGGCGCCAGTTGCGAGGGCGTGGCGAGGCAGCCGGAAACCACGGGTCAGGTTACCACCACCATGTTGGTGGGCCAGGCGGTTGCCCAGACCCCGTCCATTTTCGGTTTGCTGGTCAGTTTCATCCTGCTGTTTCGGAGTTTTCCGGAATCGAGCTCCCTCGCTGCGGCCATGGCCCTTCTGGCGGCCGGCATCAGTACCGGATTCGGCGGCATCGGACCCGGCATCGGCAACGGCATGGCGGCCGAGGGAGGTGTCCGCTGGGTGTCCCGAAACGTAGAAAAAGCCGGCGAACTGATGCGAATCATGCTGGTGGGGCAGGCGGTATCTCAATCCACGGCCATATATGCCATGGTGGTCAGTTTGGTGTTGATATTTGTCGTTTGATCCGAATTCTCGCTGGGCAAGCCGGACCGCTCGGTCGGTGCACCCAACGAGACACCCCATTGACAAACGAATCACGAAACCGAGGAGGAAGAAGATGGCGATCGAAGGTGCGGACATCATCAAAGCGGCGGCGTTTCTGGGTGCTGGGCTCTCCATGGGCCTCGGTGCTATCGGACCGGGTGTCGGCGAAGGCATGGTCGCGGCCAAGGCGTGTGAAGCGATCGGCAAAAATCCCAATGAGGCCGGCCTGCTGACCCGAACCATGCTGGTGGGACAGGCCGTTTCCGAGTCCACGGGGATCTACTCGCTCGTAATCGCTTTGTTGCTGCTGTTTGTCGTGTAACGCAGGAAGAGGACCGGTACCATGGAAATCATTTCCACCGTGGCGCTGATCAGCATCAACGAAACCCTGTTGGTGCAGTTGATCAGCTTCCTGATTTTTCTTTTCCTTCTCAATCGGCTCATGATCCGTCCGCTGCGCGCTACGATGGAGGAGCGGGATTTTCATATCGAGAATCTCGAAAAGGATATCGATGAAGCCACCCGGAAGGCGCGGGAGGTCACGCGGCAAGTGCGAGGCCAGGAGTTGGCCGTGCGGGAGTCCGCGATGTCTCTGAGCCGGGAGCGCGAGCAGGAGGGCAACGCGGAAGCCGCCCGGCTTTTCGAGGAAACCCGCCAGGAGATGCTTCGCATGCGGCAGAAGGCGGAGGCGGAGATCGCCGGAAAAATGGAAGAGGCGCGGCGCCAGATGCAGGTCGAATCGGAAGCCCTTGCGGTGGCAATGATGGAAAAAGCGCTGGACCGGAAGGTGTCCACATGAAAAGGGGTCATAAAAGCTGGTGCAGGATCGGATTGTGGGTGATCGGACTCCTGCTGCTGCCCGGCCTCGCATGGGCAGCGGAAGGCTCGCAGGATTGGCGGCCGATCTACGATCTCATTCTCCGCTGGGTCAACTTCCTCATTCTGGCCGGTGTGTTGTTCAAGTTCGGGAGGCGGCCGATCTCCAGCTTTCTGAAAGGAGAGAAGCTTCAGATTCAGGTGGAGATCGAGGAGCTGGAGGAGAAAAAGCGCCAGAAGCTGGAAAGCGTGGCAGAGGCCGAGGCGGCGCTTGTGGAAAGCGACGATCGATTCGCCAAGATGACCGAGCGCATCATTGCCGACGGGGAGCGCAGGAAAAAGGAGATCATCGAAAGCGCCAAGGCTGAAAGCCAGCAGATGTTGGACGAAGCGCAACGCAGGGTGCAGGGGCAGATCGTCAACGCACGCCGGCGAATTCATTCCGAGCTGGTCGATTCGGCTCTGCAGCTGGCTCTGGAGCGTCTCCCGGAACTCGTCACAGAGGACGACAACCGTCGCCGCAACGTACATTTTCTGGACCAGATTCAACAGGGGTAGCGGACGCCAAAAGCCATAGAGACCGGGGCCCGGCGGATCCCGCCGGGCTTTTTTTGTGGCGGGGCGACTTGTAAAGCATACCGTCGGGTCAACGATTTCGGCTTCCGATCCCAATTGTTTCATAGGGCACGGGGGTAACCGAGCTACCATGGAAGAGGATTGCATCCAATGGAACAGACACAGATCGACACGTTCGTAAAGGAACAGATCGAAAAATGGAAACAGCGGATCGCCGAAAAGCAGACGGCTTCCGCTCTTCTCCGCCAGGTCGTCACCGTGAGTACGGAGCCGGGAAGCGGCGGCCGGATCGTGGGGGAAAAGGTGGCCCGGCAGCTGCACTTCGATTTCTTCCACCGGGACATCATCAAGGCGGTCTCCGAGAGTTCGCGGATGAGCGACCAGGTGATCGAATCTCTGGAAAGGGAACGGTTGACGGGGGTCGAGGACTTCATCTCCTCTCTCATCAAGGACAAGTACATGTACCCGGGAGACTATCTCCGGCATCTGATGAAGGTGATGGGCACCATCGCCCGCCACGGCAGGGCGGTCATCGTCGGCCGCGGCGCAAACTTCATCCTGCCTGCCGACAAGCAGTTCAGCGTTCGCGTAATCTGTCCGCAGGAAGAGCGGGTGAAAAACGTTGCGCGGACTTTCGACGTGTCCCTGGAGGAGGCCCGGCAGCGGGTGATCCGGCGGGAATCCCGGCGCAGGGCCTTTGTACGGCAATCCTTCAACGCGGACATCTCCGATCCGTTGCACTACGACATGGTGCTCAACACCAGCCGGATCGGAATCGATGCGGCGGTGGCTGCCGTTGTCTCCGCCCTCAAGGTGAATGTCGGCGATTCCTGATTAGGAGGAATCCATGAAACCAGACGGTGCATCCGGAGTTCCGGTGATCGGGATCACCTGTTCCCGGATCGTGGGCGGGGCTTGGAGCAGCCTCTCCCGCGGTCATTATATGAACTATGTCTTTTCCGAGTACGGTCAAGCGATCGTGGCCAGCGGCGGCACGTCGGTCTTGCTGCCGGCGGACCAGGCCGAAGGGACCCTGGAGGCCGCCCTGCAGCGTCTCGACGCACTGCTGCTCAGCGGCGGCCCGGACCTGCACCCAAGATGGTACGGCGAAGCCCCTCTGCAGGGGCTCGGGGATGTGGATGAAGACCTGGATCGCATGGAATTGGAGGCGGCCCGGCTTGCGCTGGAGATGGACCTGCCGGTGCTGGGGATCTGCCGGGGCATCCAGGTCCTCAACGTCGCCCTGGGCGGAACCCTGTATCAGGACATCCCGCGTCAGGTGGAGGGGGCCATCGGTCACGCCCCGCCCATCGACAAAGGGGTCAACTCTCACACGGTTCGAATCGAACCGGAAAGCCTGCTTCATGCCGTCATCGGCAGCGGATCCGTCTGGGTCAACGGCAAACACCACCAGGCCGTGAAAGATCTGGGCAAGGGACTCACAGTGTGCGCCAGAGCGCAGGACGGCATCATCGAGGCGGTATCCCTTCCCGGAAAGCGTTTCGTGCTGGCCGTCCAGTGGCATCCGGAGGGCTGCTGGTCGTCGGATCCCAACGCACGGGTCCTGTTCGAGGCCTTCGTGAATGCAGCCGGGAATCTTTGAGCCCGGGATTTTTTCTGCACGGCAGCTTTTGGCGCTTCCACAGTTATCGTTTGACACACACCTCCCGCGTTCACTATATCTGAACCGTTCGCTTTCTTCATTTCCCGTTGTTCCGGACTCATATAGCGGTTGGCCGGGATCCGTTCCTTTTGCGGCATGCTTTTCAATAAAACCGTAGGAAAGGGGTTGATCCCCTCCCGCTTGAGGTGTTTCGATACGCCGAAACGGGCGGGGCTAAACCCCGCCCCTGCGAAGGGCAAGAAAACGGCCGTTCCAAATCGGAACCTATTTTTGGCAATCGCTCTAACCCGCGAGAACCACTATTGACAGAGTCCTCCCCGCATTTGCTGGATGTGCAGCGTCTGGAGACGCATTTTCATATGTTCGAGGGCACCGCTCGTGCCGTCGACGACGTATCCTTTTTCCTGGACCGCGGCGAAGTGCTGGGCGTGGTGGGGGAGTCGGGCTGCGGAAAGAGCGTCACCGCCCAGTCGGTCATGCGTCTGATCCCGGAACCGCCGGGAAAGATTGTCGGGGGACGGATCCTTTTCGATGAAATGGACCTGGCGGCCGTTCCTTTGGAGCGCATGGGATCCATCCGCGGCAACCGCATCGCCATGATTTTTCAGGAGCCGATGACCTCCCTCAATCCGGTGTACACCATCGGCAATCAGATTGCCGAGATGTTTCAACTCCACCGGAAGCTTTCTCGCAAGGAGAGCTGGAAACGGGCCGTGGAGATGCTGGCCAAGGTCCAGATCCCCGCCCCCGAGCGACGGGTGTATGCCTATCCGCACCAACTTTCCGGAGGCATGCGCCAGCGGGCCATGATCGCCATGGCGCTATCCTGTGATCCGGAGATCCTTATCGCAGACGAACCGACCACCGCTCTGGATGTCACGGTGCAGGCCCAGATTCTGGACCTCATGATGCAGTTGCAGCAGGACTACGAAACGGCCATCCTGATGATCACCCACGATTTGGGGGTCATCGCGGAAATATCGCAACGGGTGGTGGTGATGTACGCGGGAAAGGTGGTGGAGGAAGCCTCCACCGGTACGGTTTTCGCGGATCCAAAGCATCCGTACACCCACGGCCTGCTGCGCTCGATTCCCAAACTCGGCGACCGATCCGCCGGCGACCGGCAACGTTTGGCGGAAATCAAGGGAATGGTACCGGGTTTGTTGGCTCTGCCCAGGGGCTGCCGGTTTCACCCGAGGTGCCCCGAGGCGATGGAGATCTGCCGGGAGCGGCTGCCCGATCTGTTTTCCGTGGGCCCCGGCCACTGTGTTCGCTGCTGGCTGTACGGCGAGACCTCCGGCGAAACCGAAACAGGGTGATGGAAAATGGAACCGCTGCTGAATGTGGAGGACCTGAAAATCCACTTCCCCATCAAGAAGGGCCTGCTGGCCCGAACGGTGGGACACGTCTACGCGGTGGACGGCATCTCCCTGACCCTGGGCCGGGGCGAGACCCTGGGAATCGTGGGGGAAAGCGGCTGCGGCAAAACCACCGCCGGTCTGGGGATCCTGCGGCTGATCCAGACCACCGGCGGTCGGATCCACTTCGACGGCCGGGACATCACCACTGTAGACCGCTCGCGGTTTCGAAGGTTGCGGAAGGAGATGCAGATCATCTTCCAGGACCCCTACTCCTCGCTGAACCCGCGGATGACGGTCAACCGGATCCTGGGCGACCCCATGGAGATCCACGGGCTGTACCCGGGGCGGCAGCGGGCCGAGCGCATCGCCTTCCTGCTGGAGAAGGTGGGGCTGTCCCCCGAACACGGCCGGCGGTATCCCCACGAGTTCTCCGGCGGCCAGCGCCAGCGCGTGGGCATCGCACGCGCCCTGACCCTGGACCCCACCGTGGTGGTGGGCGACGAGCCGGTGTCGGCGCTGGACGTGTCCATCCAGGCCCAGATCATCAATTTGCTCATCGACCTGCAGAAGGAGTTCCGGCTTTCCTACATCATCATCGCCCACGACCTGGCGGTGGTGGAGTACATCTGCGACCGGGTGGCCGTCATGTACCTGGGAAAGATCGTCGAAACCGGCACCTACCGGCAGGTCTACCGCGACCCGAAACACCCCTACACCCGCGCGCTGCTCTCGGCGGTCCCGGTTCCCGATCCCGGGCGCCGCAGCCGGCGCGTCATCCTAAAGGGGGATGTGCCCAGCCCGATCCAGCCGCCTTCCGGCTGCCATTTCCACCCCCGGTGCCCCGAGCGGATGGACGTCTGCAACCGGAGGCGGCCCCGGCTGGCGCAGCAGGAGGAAGGCCACGAGGTGAGCTGCTTCCTCTACAGCGAACAGATAGAAGAAGACAGTGGATAGGAACCCATAACGAACCAAAGGAGGCGAGTATGAAATCGACACGCATGACCCTGGCCCTGGCCATTTGCCTGGCCCTCGTCCTGGCGGCGGGTGCCCCGGCGATGGCCTCGAAAATCGTGGTGGCCGTGGACACGCCGCCCCGGATGATGAACCCTCACGGTGACGACTCCGATGCGGGCCTTTCCTTCATGGCCAATTTCTTCGACGGGCTGCTCCAGCGCAAGGGAGCGAACGGTGAGCTGGCGCCGGCGCTGGCCGAACGTTGGGAGCACCCCGACCTGCTCACCTGGAAATTCTACCTCCGAAAGGGCGTGACCTTCCACAACGGGAACCCCTTCAACGCCGCGGACGTGAAGTTCACCTTCGAGCGGCTGAGCAATCCGGAAGTCTCCGAGTTCATCAACACCGGCAAGACCATCGAATCCGTCGAGGTGGTGGACGACTACACGGTGGTCATCAAAACGAAACAGCCGATTCCCTGGTTTGCCAACAACATGCATCAGATTTTCATCATGGACAAGGAGTCCACCGAGAGCCGCGACCCCGGCGACGTGATGGTCAAGCCCATCGGTACCGGGGCGTACAAACTGGTCGAGTGGGTCAAGGGCTCTTACATCAAGATGGAGGGCAACGCGGACTACTGGGAGGGCGCCCCGCCCATCCAGAACGTGGAAGTTCGCCCCATCAAGGAATCCTCCACCCGTTTTGCCGCGCTGGTCTCAGGCCAGGCCGACATCGTCACCGGTGTTCCCGTCGAGCTGTTCGAACCGGTAAAGAAAAACCCGAAGCTGGAGGTTGTCAGCCGTCCCGCCCGCCGGTCCATCTTCCTCGCGCTGGGCAACAAGAAGGGAAGCCCCCAGGCGGACATCCGGGTACGCAAGGCCATGTACATGGCCATTAACGAGGACGAGATCATCGAAAAAATCATGCGTGGCCACGCCGCCCCCGCGGCCCAGGTCCCGGATCCGCCCACCATCGGCTACAACGGCACCATCCAGCGGCTGCCCTACGATCCGGAGGGGGCCAAGAAGCTGCTGGCCGAGGCCGGCTACGCAGACGGCTTTTCCATCAAGCTCTCCGGTCCCAACGACCGGTACGTGCAGGACGCCAAGATTGCCGAAGCCGTCGCCAAGTACCTTGCCAAGGTGGGCATCAAGGTGGAACTGGACGTCAAGCCCAAGTCCATCTTCTTTCCGGAAGTCACCGACGGCATCCTGGACTTCTATCTCATCGGCTGGTTCGACGGCACCTTCGACATGGGCCGCACCTACTTCAAGATCGCCCACAGCCGGGACAAGGACCAGGGCTACGGTGGTCTCAACGGCGCCGCTTACAGCGACGCGGGATTGGACAAACTGCTGGAGTCCACGGCCGACATCGTTGATCCGGCAGAGCGGGGAAAGACCCTCCAGAAGCTCAACAAGATGGCCATGGAGGATCTGATCGTGTGGATCCCGTTGCACTATCAGGAAGACCTCTACGCCATTCAGAAGGGCCAAGGGATTCAGTTCAGCCCCCGCCCCGACCGGTGGATGGTCTACAAGGAGATCTCCCGGTAGGTTATGCCCCCCGGGGGCCGAATCGGCCCCCGGGGAAAGACGAACGGGGCGAATACCGTTGCCGCCCATTCGAAATGGCGACCGATGCCTTCCTCCGCCTTTCGACAGCGATTTCGATTCGCTGGCAGGCCCAACGGTACTGTGACAATCGTTCCACAGCTTCCCATCCGGGGAAAACGATAGCGAAATGGCCACCTATATCGCCCGCCGCCTGATCCAGGGCGTCATCGTCCTGCTGGCGGTCTCCATGATCTGCTTTCTCATCTTCCGCTACATGGGGGATCCGGTCCTGACCATGGCGGGCCGGTATGCCACGCAGCAGGAGATCGAGGAGGTCCGCCGGGCGTTCGGCCTGGATGCGCCGACCCATGTCCAGTACGCACGGTTCATCTGGAATGCCCTGCATGGCAACTTCGGCAAGTCCTACGTGAGCCGGGTGCCGGCGCTGGGTCTGATCCTGGAGCGGTTTCCGGCCACCTTCGAACTGGCGGCCACGGCCACCCTGCTGTCTTTCGCCCTGGGGCTGGGCCTCGGCGTGATGGTCTCCCTCAAACCCTATGCCTGGCAGAACCGGCTAGTCATGGCCGGTTCGCTGGGCGGGATCTCCACACCGACCTTCCTCACCGGTATCCTGCTCATCATGATCTTTTCCGTCTACCTGGGCATTCTTCCGCCCTACGGACGGGGGGAAACGGTGACCATCGGGTTCTGGCGTTCGGGCCTGCTCACCCTGGACGGTATCCGGCATCTCATCCTGCCGGCCGTCACGCTGGCCATGTTCCAGCTGGCCGTTCTGCTGCGGCTGACCCGGGCGGGCATGCGGGAGGTGCTCACCGAAGACTACATCAAGACGGCGTGGTCCAAGGGACTCTCTTCCCGGAAGGTGATTTTCAAGCACGCCCTGCGAAACGTCATGATCCCGGTCGTTACGGTTGCGGGGCTCCAGTTCGGCGAGGTGATCGCCTACTCCATCGTGACCGAAACCATTTTCCAGTGGCCGGGGATGGGCAACCTCATCCTGACCTCCATTTTCGAGACCGACCAGCCGGTGGTGGTCACCTACATCATGCTGGCGGCCGTGATCATCATCAGCATCAACATCGTCGTCGACATCCTGTACGCACTGCTGAACCCGAAGATTCGCTATGATTAAACGCCTTCGCCAGTCTCGCATGCTCCACAGCTACCTGCACGATCCGTCGGCGATCGTGGGCAGTCTGATCCTGGTGGTGTTCATTTTTGCCGCGCTGGCGGCGCCGTGGATCACGCCCCAGAACCCCTACGACCTGGAGGCGGTGACCCTGGAACACTTTCTGGCGCCACCGGTCTGGATGGAGGGTGGCGTTTCGCCCTACCTCCTGGGCACGGACGACCAGGGGCGGGGGATCTTTTCCACCATCGTCTACGGCTGCCGGACCTCCATCATCGTGGGCTTCGGCGTGGTGCTCATCGCCGGCACCTTCGGCGTGGTCATGGGGCTGCTGGCCGGCTACTACGGCGGGTTTTTGGATACGGGCATCATGCGGCTGGCCGACACCTTATTCTCCTTTTCCACTACGCTGATGGCCTTTCTGCTGATGGGCGTTCTGGGCGCCCGCGGCGTCCTCACGGTGGTCCTTGCCATCTGCCTGGCCGACTGGGTGCGCTATGCGCGGACCATGCGGGGCAGCGTGCTCGAGGTCAAGGAGGAGGCCTACATCATGGCGGCTAAGGCCACCGGGGCCGGGGATGTGCGACTGCTGCTGCGGCACCTGTTGCCCAACGCCATTCCGCCCATTCTCGTGGTGGTGGCCGTCGATCTCGGCGTGGCCATCATGCTGGAAGCGACCTTGAGCTTTCTCGGCGTGGGCGTTCCGCTCACCGAGCCCTCCCTGGGCATGATGATCTCCATCGGGAAAAACTACATCTATGCGGGGATGTGGTGGATGATCGTATTCCCCGGCGCCACACTGGTCCTGCTGGTGGTGGGCATCAACCTCTTCGCCGACTGGCTCCGGGAAGAGCTCAACCCCCGTATCGAGCGAAACCGGTAAGGCGAGCTCCGGCTCCAAAAAAGACGGATGGGGCAGGGACAACAGTTGACCCGTTCATCCTCTCCATATTATGTAAGGATGCTATTCCTGTGAGGCTCTCGGATTTGCTGCGGAAAGCCTACGAGATCCGTTAACGGAGATCGATTTCCCCGCAAC
>JAJDOA010000041.1 GCA_022340405.1 Desulfobacteraceae bacterium
GACACCCGGCGCATCGCCGCCGTCCGGGAAAAGCTCCCGGCCCTCCGGCATCGGCGCCGAGACGTATTGTTGCCCGTCTGAGCCTGCCGCTATGATTTCCGGTGGCAAGCGAAGCCCTTTGGTGCGCAATCGGTAAGCTGCAGCCCATTGTATTTCGGCTATTTCGTTATTTTCCTTTTTTTTCGTGTCCGGACCCTTCCCTTGTTTTTTCTCGGTCGGTTCCCGTCTCCCATGAACCCGAATGCCCATGCTTGCGCCCGCCGCAGTCTTGCGCTACGGTGTCGAATCTGCGATGGTGATCCGATCCGGGGTCCGGCAAACCCCAGCGTCGGATATTTCACCCGGGGTGCGATTTCACACGGCAGTGGACAATTTATCGTGAGCGGAGGTCGTGAATGGACGAGGTTGAGGTGCGCGCATCGGAGACCTTTCTTACCATAAGGTGCCCTTCCTGCAAAAAGGAATGGAAAAGAAACAGAAAGCGTTTCGAGAGGATTGGAAGCAAATATGTTCTGACATGCAAGTGCTCCTGCGGGGAAGTCTTCAAGGCCATTCACAACAGACGAAGACACGCCCGCAAGGCATGCATTTTCAATGGAACATACCTTCACGAATCCACCATGAAGAGGGGCAAGATGTCCCTGAAAGACGTCTCCCTGTCCGGTGCGGGGCTGAAGGTTCACTCGGATGTGCCGCTGCGGGTCGGGGATGTCCTCATCGTTCAATTCAATATGGAAGACGAGGAGGATTATGTCGTCAAACAGGGCGTGATCAAAAATGTCCGCGACAACTACGTCGGTATCGAATTTTTCGAACAGGCGCACGACAAGGAGATACTGGGTTCCTTTCTACGAGAGTGACCTTCTTCGATACCTGTGAGCCGGTCCCCCGCCGGTCGTAAAGCATACGTTCTCCCGTGGTGATGGGTTGATTACAAACCGGGTGGCTTGGATTTTCGGCCAAAGGCCGAAAAGACAATAGCACCGAGGTGCTCAAGTCGTTGCGGCTGGTATCGGGTGCAAAGCACCCGGTTTGAAATCAACCCATCATCACGGAATGGGTGGATGGGAAATGCAAAACGAGGGAATCTTATGCGTCCTGACCGGGATGGAGAAGTCCGGCACCACCTTCGTTTCCAAGTTGCTGGCGGCGAATCCGGCGATCATGTGCGGTTTTGAATGCGGTTTGTTGTTGAGCCGCGTTTCGGATTTTCACAAGGTGCAGCCCTTTTACGGCTGGATGTCCGAAAGCACGGACATTGGCCACTGGGGCATTCGGCCGGAGGACATGAAAACCGTTTGCCGGGCCGGCAGCTTCCGCGATGCCTATTCCCGGATCCACCGGTATGCGGGCCGTGTCGGAAGCGAGAGGTCCAGAGCCTGCTTTCGGGATGCGAAATGGATCATCGACAAGACGCCCAAATACATATTCCATCTCGAACAGGTAATGGAGAAAATCGATGTCCCTTTCATCGTCATTGAAAAGGATATTGTCCACCAATATCGCTCCTTCCAAAAACGAAGCATTCGAATGGAAGACTTCCTTGTCGCCTACTCGGAATACCGCTGTCATCTGAATGCGGCCCAAAAGCGGTTTCCCAACAGAATCCTCCTCGTTTCTTATCGGCGTCTGCTCGTTGACCCGGACGCCACCATGAAAGAGATATACCATTTCCTGAATATTCCATGGTATTCGAAAACCAGTCTGCACGAATTCTACAAAAAAACCGGTATGCAAAGACACGGCGGCCTTCGGGAGCATGTATCGGTCAATGAAAACGAGCCGGCATTGCCCGGATGGAAGAAGCGGCTGCTCCGGTTTTTCGGGAGGCGACCCGTTTCTCAACTGCGGATGCTCCTGGTGGGGATGCCGTATTGGATTGCCTGCAAAGTGGCGGCGAAAAGATGCTTCGATATCCTCTGCCTTCGGGGGAAGCCATGAGACGGCATATCCTCTGCGCATCAGGCGGCCGGAATCCGGACAAAGACGGAAGCTTGCCAGCGGGAAAATGGCACCCGGCGAACATCGTGGGGCCGGCATGGAACGCCGCGGCAAAATCTGATAAAAGAAACGACAACCCGTGCCGGCTCCCTGAAACGCGTTTGAAATGGAAAATTATAAATGAAATCAAAAATTTGGATTTTTCTGGCTTTGATGTCGCTGTTTCACGCTCCGGCCCTCCGTGCCGAAACGATTGCGCTGGCCACCGGCGAATGGATACCGTACACCTCGTCGGGCATGGAGCAGTTCGGAGAGTTTACCGAACAGGTGACCATCGTTCTCGCCGAAATGGGCATGCAGCCGGAGTACCGGTTCTACCCATGGCCGCGGTGCTTCGATTCCGTGCTCAAAGGGAGGGTTTGGGCTGCATTCCCATACTCCCATACGGAGGAACGGGCAAAAAAGGTACTGTTCTCGACTCCGTTGTCCTGCTCGAAAACGGTTTTTTTCTACTACGGGAAGGATTCGGACAAAGAGCCGTACCGGTTTGACCGATTGGAGGATTTGAGGGACTACATCGTCGGCGGCGTTGCCGGATACTTTTATGAAGAATTATTTCAGAAAGCCGGGTTGGATGTCGATTACGCCAGTGATGAAATCAGTGGCCTTGAGAAACTGAAGCGGGGTAGGGTCGATTTGATGCCGGTGAACGAAAAAGTCGGCAGGCATCTGATCCAAACGCATTTCCCAGATGACATCGACCGCTTCCACACGCTTTCCCGACCCATGAGTCTAGACTCCCTGCACCTCATCGTTTCCAAAAGCTATCCGGACGCCGAGAAGATACTGCTACGCTTCAACGCGACCCTGCAGCAGTGCCGCGAAAAGGGGCTGGTGCATATCCCGGAATGTCGTTGAATCAAGAAATGCACTGCCCGCCGGGGACGACATGGAAATGAGCACTATCCGGACGCAATCCATATCCAAGAGCCTCACCATAAGCCTGGTGGCGGCCATCGTTGTCATTTCCCTGGCGTTCAGCACCCTGAACTATTATCTGATATCCGAGCGGGAAAAGGCATGGCTGAGGGGAAAGGCCGATGAGAGCATCCGAAGCATTGCAAGGACGCTGGAAGTCCCCTTGTGGAATATCGACCGGAGAAGCATCCACGCCATCTGCACATACTATTCCCAAAGCGAATGGATCAAAGCGGTGAAGCTGTCCGATCCTTACGGGGAAATTCTCTATACAAGCTCCTACGATACGGGTGGAGGCAATCCATACCGGATCGGACGCTCCCGGGACATCGTGTACAACGGTGAAGTGCTGGGGACCATCCAGATAACGATGACTGCCAAACGGTCCAGGGAGTTCAACC
>JAJDOA010000148.1 GCA_022340405.1 Desulfobacteraceae bacterium
ATGTGCAGTATGAGGGTCCGATGCCGCCTGTTTTGAAGGCTCCCCGCCGCAAGCAACGGGGAATGTTCTGCCTGGCGGCAGTGCTGCGCAGCCCGGTAAGGAATTCTCCTTATCTGGATTCGCTCGCTGTTGCCGGTTCAAAACGCAGCATCTTTTGCGGCGTCGCTGTTTGACACGGAACCCCATATTCCTTATGCTGAAGCATGCAGAAGCGATATCAAAATTAGGATAATTTTGAGATCGCTTCTAGAGTTCTGGCCGCATCGGCGGTCCAGCGGACTTCCGCCCGGCTGCGATGCGGATTCCATCCACCCTTGCGAGAAACGGCGCCATGGCGCTTTTCGACCTCACAGAGTTTCTCAAGCTCTCCTCGGTGCTGAACTACAATCTCAGTGCCACCTCCATCAACCGGTACAATCTGCTGCAGTTCATCATCGGCGACCGACGTCTGGAGCGAAGCAAAGAGCGGGATCGAGAGGCCAAGGTCTTGATCATGGAGACGTTTTCATTTCTCTTTCAGGCCTATCGGGAAAAACGGCGACGGTTGGGACCCATGGCGGTGATTCATCCCATACGCACGGCGGCGCTGCTGACCCGGTCGCAGGACAGCGCCCAGTTGCTGCAAATTCTCACGGCATTGCTTCACGACCTTTTGGAGGATATCAAGACCGTCGATTTCGATCCGGTCACCTGGCGGCATCTCGAAGCCCAGATTTTTGATGTTCTGCACCGCCTGGACGCAGACGAAGAAGAGAAGCTCATCGACAACCTGAAGCATCTGACGAAAGTTACGGGTGAGACCTACTACCAATACATCGGACGTCTCCTGGAGTCTACGGGAGGAACGGATGTAACGGTTCAAGTCAAACTGGCGGACCGCTTGGACAACACGCTGGACCTGTGGATCGAACTGGAGGATCCCCTGGAGGGGACCGATTTTTATGAATCCGTCTTCCAGACCCTTTTCGTGGGCAACTACCCTGGAATCGGTCAAGGAGCCATGTATTCGTCCGGTTCGTCGCTGAACGGCGCACGCCGGCTGTACCAGTTGTTCAAAAACTCAGTGCTTCTCTCTCTGATCCGCAAAAAAGGGCTCTGGAAAAAAAATCATGCGTCCAAAAAGCTGTTCAATGCCGTGGCCACTGCCAGCCTGCGCGAAGCCCAGCGAACCCTGATCGGGCAGATGGGGCGTCAGATCACCGACCCGGCCCTGCTGCGCAAGCTGTTTCTGGAGGTCATGGAATACGGTTACAGCGGAAGGGTGGATTTGGTCACGCGCCCCAACGACGCCTTCATGCTGGACGGTTTGTTTTCCGGCTACTTCGTGGGGCCGTCCAAAAAAGATCGGGATCTGAACCTGGAGCGCCTTTACGGGAACAAGGAGCTGATGGTGGAAGCCTCCTTGGCCTTCGTCACGGTATTTTTGAGCTTTCTCAACGACGAACGCTTCTTTGTTCGCGGTATCAGTGCGGACGGCATCGAACCGCGCCCGTTCCAGCCGGAGTCGGCATCTTCCGACACTTCCCGGTCGAGCGCCAAATAGCAGGAGAGAACCGGATCCGGCAAGCAGGATCGCCTCCATCGCTCCAGCTTGGCAGCCGCACCGTAGGCCACGAGCAACACCACACCGATCCCCAGTGCCGCAACGGCGATGCCGCGTTTTTTTGCCACACCACCTGCGGCCGAAAAAACCGCCGCCGCCAGCAAAGCCAAACCCGCCGCGGGAAGATAGGCCCAGGGCCGCAAGGTCTGCTCTGCGCACGAGGCGACGGGGGCTGCCTCGACCAGCGCCGTCGTTAGAAACCATGCCCATCCCGGCAACAGAGCCGGGCATCGCCGCCCGGCAACGGCAACCGCCGCCGACATTGCGCACAGCAAAAGCAGGGCAGCACCCGCTTGCAAGGCCGGAGGAGCGCTTGCGGCAAGAGAAGCCGGGTTGGGAAGATGAAAAAACGCCGAGAAAAGGACGGCAGGGGCGGTTAGCGTCGCTGCAACCGCCGTCATCCCCTCCTCGGCCGCGGCGGTTCCTCCGGCTGCGGGGGAGCCCACGGCCCAAAGAACCAGCGGTAGAACAGCGCAAATCGCCCAGAGAGCGGCTTTTTCGCGAATCCTGGCAAACAGGAAATATCCGGCGTTTTTCGCTCCCTTGACGCCTGCTCTCCATCGTTTCAGCGGCCAGAAATCGAAAAAGAGCAAAACCACCGGAGCGGCGATGAACACCAACGGATCGGACAGGCTCCCCAGAACCGCACTGGCCGCCATGCACAGGTAAGCCCTCGATCTTTTCTCCACGCCCCACGAAATGTATCCACGCATCAATATCAACCAGAAGAACAAGCTCAACAAGTACCGGCGACCGGCAATCCAGGCCACCGCGTCCAGGTTGACAGGATGAACGGCGAACAGGCCGGCTCCGATAGCGGCCGGCAAAAGACTGGAAAACACACGCCAGAGAAGCCCAAAGAGAAGAATGGTGTTGAGGAGGTGAACCGCCAGGCTGGTCAGGTGATGCCCCGTGGGATCCAGGCCATGAAGGTGCAGATCCATCCAATGCGACACCCATCCGAGAGGGCTGCCGACCCCGCCGGTGATCATCCAGGGCAGGCCGTCCCAGAGCGTTCCCTGCAGGTGCAGTGCGTTGTCGACGACAGTGGTGTCTGCAAAACCGGCATGTCGCAGCGGGGCGTATACCACGGCGGTAAGAAAAGCCAGCAACAGATAAACGGCGAAGTAGGGCCTGCGGTTTTCCTGAGGGGGGCGGGGGGGGGTGGATAGAGAAAGGGGCAGATTCATTGATCCCAGGTATATTCCACGGCGTTGACCGCTTGAGAGCCTTTTTCCGTTTCCTTGAGTTCGAACTCGATGACCGCCTGTCTGCGCTTCAAGTCGGCGAAGCCGTTGTTGTCCACACTACGGCCGTCCCGGCTGAAATCGTTGATGTGGAGAAAGATATCGTAGCGCTGGTCGTCCGCTCCCAAGCCCACCCGCATGGCAACGAAGCCGTAGCCCTGTTCCTCGTTGACCTTGTAGAGAAAGCCTCGCTTCCGCTGGGAGCGGGTTCGATCGTCGGAGCGAATCAGGCCGGGAGTCAGAAAGCCGTTGAAATGGTTGTCCACTTCTTTGCGCAGGTCGGTGCTGGTGTTGTCAAAGGACAGCAGGTCCACCCGCTTGCCCCGATTCTGCAGAGCCCGCACGAGCCGAAGAAAATCCCCGTCGCCGCTGCCCAGCAGAATGTAATCGAGGTTTTCCGACTGCAGCACCGCGTCCACCGCGAGGTCCAGGTCGGCATTGGCCTTGAGGACAACCTCCCCCTGGTCATTGTGGTAGCGGCGTACCTCTTTGAGAATCAGATGGAATCCGTTTCGCCGGATGGCTGCCCGATAGTCCTCGTTTTTCCGCTGGTAGTCGGGATCCTCGCCCTCCCGTTCCAGGTCAATGGCCAGATAGGCGTTTGCCCTGACCACCACCGCGTTTTGCGCCTCCACGATGTCTCGGATCGTGTGGAACTGGATGCCCCATCCGCCGTTGCGGCTCAGGTTCTCCACGTCGATGAAAATACCGGCTTTCAGCATCGAATCCATCCTTTCTAAGCACCCGATGGCGCAGCCTCGGTTTCGCGGTTCGGACGCTGCCGCATCAACCCTCTCGTCCGCCATCGGCCTCCAGTAGACCACAATCGTTTGGGATTTGCAAAATGCGTTTTTCGAGGCTAGGGTCGTTCCCGTTCAACTGAACGCGGACCTCTCCCACCAGATTCGGTGGCTCGGCCTTGTCTCAGTCGAGGATTGCTGGCTGGGGTTGTTTCGGTAGGGTTTCGGGCTTCGGGTGCCCCGAGGCCCTGTAGGGTGCAACGCAGGCGAACCCTCCGCCTTGCCCGGCTCCTGCGGAAATCCCTTACCGGCTGGATGAGGGGCGCTTGAGTTCCCGGCGAACGGCCCGCCCGATTTGCTCGATCGAATAGGGTTTTTTAATGTAGGCGCCCGCCCCGAGGTGCTGGGCCTCTCGAACCCGTTTCGTCTCGGAAAAGCCGCTGGCAATGATGGCCTTCTGGCCGGGCTGGATCCGGAGGATGCGCCGGTAGGTTTCCAGCCCGTCGATTCCCGGCGCCATGATCATGTCCAGCACGAAAAGATCCACGGGGTGACGGCGCACATAGTCCACAGCCTCTTCCCCGCTGGACATCGTGATCACCGTATATCCCAGCCTTTCCAGCATCTTCGAAGCAATGAGCCGTTGCTCGGGGATGTCGTCCACTACCACGATCCGCTCGCCATGGCCCATGTAGTCTTCCGGCGGCGGCAGGGCGCCGTCCATGGAGGGTGGCGTTCGGCCTGCCGGAAAATGCAGGGTGAACACCGTTCCGCGGCCTTTCGTGCTTTCGATGTCGATGTTGCCCCTGTGGTCTTCGACGGCTCCCCACACCACGGCCATCCCCAAGCCCGTTCCGCTCCTGCCCATCACCTTCTTGGTGTAGAAGGGATCGAAGATCCGCTCCTGATCCTCCCTGTCGATGCCCACGCCGGTATCCGCCACCTTGAGGTATACCCATTGCCCGGAAGGGGTTTTCTCTTTCCCGCGGCCGTGAGGTGTTGCCGGTGCCGTGCCGGTCTCGATGGAGACCGTTCCTCCGTCCGGCATCGCCTCCACCGCATTGGAGACGAGGTTCATGACGGTCTTGAACAGGTGGAAGGGAGAACCGGTGATAATCGGAAGGTCCGATTCGAGGTTCGTCTCCACCTGGACGTTGGAATGAAAGGATCGAAGCCGCTCGAATTCCGGGCTTTTCAGGTAGTCGTTGACGATCCAGCTGAGCTGGATCGGTTCGGTGGTCGCCACTCCCCTCCGGGCGAGCGTGAGCAAGTCCTGGACGATGGCGGCGGCCTTTTCCCCCGATTTCTTGATCGTCAAAATGGGGTTGCGGAGCGGGCTCTCTTCGGGCAAGTCCAGCAGCAGCAGTTCGGGATAGCTGACCAGTCCGGACAGGATGTTGTTCAAATCGTGGGCGACTCCGGCGGCGAGGGTGCCGATGGCTTCCATCTTCTGCGAATACCGAAGCTGGTCTTCCAATTGTTTTCGTTCCCTTTCGACCAGCTTCCGCTCGGTGATGTCCACGTGGGTGCCGGCCATGCGGACCGGCGAGCCGTCCTCGCCCCGCTCGACCACCTTGCCGCGATCCATGATCCATACCCAGTGCCCGTCTTTGTGACGCATCCGCAATTCGCACTCATAGACGGGACGCTTGCCGGAGAAATGCTCCAGGATAAGCTCGTTGGACGCTTCCAGGTCATCGGGGTGGGTGAGCCGGTTCCACGTTTCGATGCTTACGGGGTTGATTTCCTCTAGGGTATACCCGACGATCTCCGCCCAGCGTTCGTTGATCTCCAATTGGCCGGTCTGCACTTTCCAGTCCCAGAGCCCGGCTCCGGATCCCTCGATGGCCAGGGCAAGCTGTTCTCCACTTCTGCGCAAGGCTTCTTCCACCTGCTTGCGTTGGGTGATGTCCCGGGTGATCGACAAGATGAAAGCCTCGTCGTTGATCTGCAGGATCCGGGCGGACATCAGTCCCACACCGACCTCCCCGTTTTTGCGGAGGAACTGGGCCTCCAGGTTTTCCACATAGCCGTTTTCGGCCAAGCCTTCGGTCAGACGCTGCCGGTCTTCGGCATTCTTCCAGATGTTCAGGGAAAGAGAGGTTTGCCCGATCACCTCGTCACGGGAATACCCCATCAGATGGCTAAACCCATCGTTGATGTCGATGAACGTGCCGTCGGAAAACCGGTTCAGGTTGATCGAATCCGGGCTGGTGTGAAAGACCAGGCGAAACCGCCGTTCGCTTTCTTTCAAGGCATTTTCAGCCCGTTTCCGGTCGGTGATGTCCCGGGCGATGGTCTGCACCACCGCGCCTTCCTCCAGGGGGACCAGGGTACCGGTCACCTCAAGGCTGATCTCATGCCCGTCCATGCGGACAAAGCGGGCTTCCATTGGCTTCGACACACTGCCGGTAGTGACGGCCTCGTCACGGCGTTGGATGAGTGGATCGCGGAAATCCTCGTGAACAAAATCATAGAGATCGGTCCCCAGGAGCTCTTCGGAGCTTTTCGCTCCGAAAAGCCTTATGGCGGCCGGATTGGCAAAAAGAATGATGCCGTCCCGGTGGTAGATGATGCCATCGGGGCTGCTGTTCACCAGTTTCCTGTAGCGTTCCTCGCTCTGCCGTAGGGCTTGCTCCGAGTGTACCCGCTCCTCGATCTCCCTGGTCAGTTCGGCGTTGAGCCGGCGCAGCTCCTCGGTGCGCTCCTGAACGGTCCGTTCCAGATGATCCTTGTGCCGTTTCAGCGCACTTCGCCCGGTTTCCAGGTCTGCGAGGGTTGCTTTCAGTTCGGCGTTGGCCATGCAGGCGGAGACGGCGGCAGCCAGCTTCTTGGTGATGGGGCGCAGGCTGTTGAGGAAATCCCCGGAAAGACCCTGTCCGGATCGGATCATGGTAAGGACGCCGTGGGGTGCCAACGACAGCAGATGGCAGTGGGCGTCGCGCGCCGGTTCGCCGGAAAGCGGCAGCTTTTGCCACCACTCGGAAAGGGTTTTGGGATCCATCTTCGATGGCAGCCAGCGCCCTGCCTCGACAAGTGCCGGATTGCGTTCGAGGTTGCGCGGTATCGATTTGCGGACCTGGAAACAGCATCGGCCTGCCGGGTCTTCCGAAATCAAATATATGGCTCCGGCCGAGCAGTTGAGCTTTCGCAGGAGAACGGAAAGGCTCTTGGCCAGCATGGTATCCAGGTCCGTCCCCTCGCCGACGGCGTTGGAAACTTCGTAGAGAACCTGGATTTCCTCGCTTCGGTCCGTTTTCATACGTCCAGAATCCCCACGACGGAGGTCTTGTTGTAAAACTCCAGATAATCCCGGCCGCTGCATCCGATCTCACCCATGGTCAGCGCCCCGACAAGGGGCGCACCCGGCCGCTGCACCGCGTCGATCTCCTGCTGGAAATGATCTTCCAGGTACAGAACCCTGGATATGCAGTCGAAAAAAAAGGTGGGTTTCTCGTCGGGTGTCCCGGGGTATTCGGAGCAGGCGGATTCCATTGCACACCGTGCAGCATCCACCAGGGAAGCCGCCGATCCGGTGAGAATATGAAAATAGGAGCCCTCCGGCACTTCACCGACACATTGGATGCCGCCGTCCGGCGTCAGGGCGGCCGGGTCGCGGACCAGTCTTTCCGCTCCCAGCTTGGCCAGCCCGAGGGGGTGGTTTTTGGCCATCTCGAAGAAGTTTTCGACAGTGATCTCCCGGCCCAGATGGGGCTCGACCGTTCGGCGATAAATCTCGAACGCCGGCTGGAAATCAATGCTCACCACCACATTGTGGCGGGACTCGGTGATCTGAAAGGGTCCGGCCAGCGGCTCCCATCCGTGACGCACCCCGACACCGCTTTCGGCCTCAAGCAGGGCGAGGACTGCATGATCCTGTACCATACCGGCGTTGGTGAACAAACAGGGCTGCTGGACCATGGACAGCGACCCGGCCCCACCTCCGATGTAGTTGAACTCGAGACCGAAGTGGTTGAACAGGCCTTCGATCAAACCGCTGATTCTACGGGCCAGCCCGTCCACCAGCACGATCAGGGTCTGGGCGTCGCCGGCATCGGGAAAGGATTGCGCAATGGCCGTCTCAAAGTCCTGCTGCTGGAGGCTCAGACCGGGGATGGAACAGATGGCGGGCGCTTTGGACAGACCCAGGATCAGGGCACCCTTTTCATGTCGGACCCTGCCGTGGATGATTCCCGGGAAAGTGCCGCCGAACAGCGGCAGGGCGATATCTTGCAGTTTCGGGGAAAGCCAGGAGGGATCGTAATCGTTGCCGTCACAAGCGAGAAGGAACAGACCCTTGACCTTCTCATCCGCTGCCATGTCATGGCAATGCTCTATCAATACCTCTTGTCGGTCACTCTCTACAAAACAAAGAATCATGTCCCGCCCCCTGTCGACAGGGTGTAGGGTCCACAAACCGGTCTTGGAATTTTACGATCACCGGGCCGAGGGATTTGCAGTCGGTCGTATCGGGTCGAGCGGTTCGCCCGCTTGTTCGCTCGGCAGGATGAGGATGGAATGAAAGCATCTTCACCTCTGGCGATTGTATGGCGAACAAAGAACATCTGGCAA
>JAJDOA010000150.1 GCA_022340405.1 Desulfobacteraceae bacterium
AGCGATTGTCAGAATAGTGTTCCGTTCCCGAGATGGCTTCTAGAAACCTATTTTGAGCGTTTGCCATTTACAAACCCAATGGATCGATAAACCGGCGTCAGCGAGCGCATTCCCCACCGCTTGCGGCGGGTTAGCGAGCGAATCTAAATGGGTAGAATTTCTTGCCGGGCTGCGCAGCACTGCCGTCAGGTAGAACATTCCCCATCGCTTTTGCCGGGGAGTCTTCAATGCAAAGGAGGTATTCGTGGAAGAAAAAAGAGACGAGATCTCTCCCAGCTGCGCTTTCTGTGAGACCACCACAGGAAAGAAAGTTTGCATGGAAAAAGGTGGGGTCGGCGCGAAGGGATGTCCCACACTGACCCGGACCGAACTGGTAGAGGCGGCAAACAGAGAATATGAAGATCCTCAGATTTTGAACTTTGCACGGCAGGCTTCGATTCAGGAGGCTGCATGCTATGCCAACCGGCACGAAACCCCTTATGTCATGCAGCCCACAAAAACGCGCATTCAAGAAATTTGCGAGTTTGCAAAAAGAATGCAATACCGGAAATTGGGATTGGCATTTTGCATCGGTCTATCCAAAGAGGCCCGCGTTGCGGCAGAAATTTTTGCAAGCCATGGTTTTGAGTTGGTTTCCGCAGTATGCAAAATGGGAAGAACACCCAAAGAAATAATTGGAATCGAAGACGAAGACAAGATCTATCGAGGTACAGAAGAAGCGATGTGCAACCCTGTCTGCCAAGCGCAGTTGATGAATCACGAGAAAACCGATTTCAACATCTTGATGGGACTTTGTGTCGGGCACGATTCCCTTTTTTTTCAATATGCCAAAGCCCCCGTTACCGTTCTCGCTGTCAAGGACCGTGTCACCGGTCACAATCCGCTGGCAGCCATATACCTGTCCGACTCCTATTACCAAAAGATTAAACCACGGTAGGCATTCGCGGTCGCCCGCTTTCGGCCAAGCTTGCCTTTTCCAGTACTAGCGTGCAATATGGGAAAACAGCATGGAACCCCGTCCCAGGCATTTGTTCCGGGAAGATGCGATCGAAGCACGGGCCTCACGCCAGTGTCCGTAATGGACGCTATCGTGCAGCGGCTCGACCAGGTTTACAATGTGCCGCAGATGCCAAGCACCCGATAACCGGTATTTCGTCAAGGACCGGCGCACCGGCCGACTGGTCTGTGAGGAATGCGGATTTTCCGTTACCTCCCGCTCCCCGGCGGGATATCGAAACGGCGACTACATCTGGAACCTGAATCCGGCCTGGCCCGAATTTCACTCCTTCGACCAGTTGATCCGCAGCATCCGTTTCGGTAGCGAGTTTCACCTGCCGCCCTGCAAGCCTCTGGTCCAAATTCCGTCCCAGTTGCTCACCTTGGCTTTCGACCTGCAGTTTCAAAACGAAAGCGGCCAGCAGGAGAAAGAATGATCGAACAAGTGATCCATGTGATCGATACGCACACCTCTGGTGAGCCAACCCGCATCATCGTTGGAGGATTGCCAAGAATCAAAGGCAATACCATGCTCGAAAAGCGCGCCTATTTCGAAGAGCAC
This sequence comes from Desulfobacteraceae bacterium, assembly GCA_022340405.1. Lineage (GTDB taxonomy): Bacteria > Desulfobacterota > Desulfobacteria > Desulfobacterales > JAJDOA01 > JAJDOA01. The sequence goes on from JAJDOA010000150.1 coordinate 1,559, forward strand.
CACGACCCGATCCGTACGATGATCCTCAGAGAGCCCAGAGGGCATCGAAATATGTTCGGGGCTGCTCTCGTGGAGCCTGTGGATCCAGTTGCAGATCTGGGCGTGATCTTCATGAGCACTGGAACCTATCCCAGAGCGTATCCATACATGTGCGGGCACGGAACGATCGGTATCATATCTGCTGCGATTGAACTGGGAATGGTTCGAAAAAAGGAGCCCTTGACAGAGGTCCATCTGGATACTCCTGATGGCCTGGTGACGGGATGGGCGACCGTTGAAGACGGAAAAGTGATTCGCGTAGAATTTGAAAATGTTCCCGCGTTTGTATACAGAAAAGATCTAACCGTTTCTTTGGGCGAAATCGGCGAATTCCATGTCGATATTGCTTTCAATGCGGGTTTTTTTGTTCTCTGTTCGGCAAAGACGCTCGGTATTCCCCTCGCTGCTGAACACGCGGGCTCATTGTCCAAACGATGTATGGATCTCCGTGATGCCGTCAATGAAACGATCCAACCCGTCGTAAATGGAAAATCCCATTTCCGAACGATAGATATCGTTGAGCTTTTCGACGAACCCGATCATCCAGAGGCACATTGCAAAAGCGTTGTCGTTTTCGGCTCCGGCCAGATCGATCGGTCTCCTTGCGGGACCGGCACATCGGCCAAAATGGCAGCACTGCATGCCAGGGGTCAATTAAACATTGGCGAACCCTTTATCAATGAAAGTATTACGGGGACCCTTTTTGAAGGAAGAATCGCAGATGCATATGAAGAAGATGGATATGTAAAGATCCTACCCAGGATTTCATCTTCCGCATTTATAACGGGGATCAATCAACTGATATGTCATGAGGAAGATCCCCTGAAATATGGATTTCAGCTGGAATGACTTTCCTCATCGGAAATTGAAGATTCCCCGCCACAAGCGGCGAGGAATGCGTTCGCTACTGCCGGTTCCAGAGAGTCAAATGCCACGGCACTATGATCAAATTGCAAGACTTATTTTGCGGCCTTGCGATTTATGGGTTGCTTGTTTCGGCGGATTGAGAAAGAATTGGCAAATAAGCAAATGGAGGCAATCGAAAGTTTCAACCTCCTGACCGACCCCCTGAGCAAACGGTCCTTTTCCGCAGCAGGGGTATCAACCCTCCGTTCCAACATGGGAAACAAAATGCGAGTCCGATCCCTTGCTGCAGCCTGTCTGACCTGCCTCTTGCTGGTTGGGTCCGCGCGCTTTGCCGTTTCGGAAACCCCGAGCAATGAAGCCGTGGAAGTGACATCGGAGTACACCTATGCACCCCTGATGTCGGAACCTGAAACCAAAATTCGCACGATGGCGCTGTTTGCTGCGAAAATGAATGCGGCGACAGTGGGAGCGCAGTTGCTCGAGGAAAAAGGTCTTCTGCCGATTCTTGGTGAAAAAAAGAAGGAAATTCTTTGCCTTGCCGCAGACCAAATCGAAGTTGCGGTTGTTGAGGAAGAGGCCATTTCTGCACACGGCGGCTATCGGATCAGAATTCTGACCAGGATCGATGAAAGGGATTTTGTTCAAACCGAGACCGTCGACCGGGAGTTGGAAGAAGAGGAGCAGGAATTTTCATATCGGGAGGAAATGGAGCAGCCCGTTTCCGCTGAGATATCCCCGGGAAAAGAACTGTCAAGAGCGTACCGATACCTTCGGAAAAAGCAATGGAGAATCGCCATCATCTATCTGGACCACCTGGAGCGAAAATATCCCAACTGCGGGGAAGTATACCTGGCCAAAGCTTTCGGTTTTTCCGGTTTGCATCAGATCGACCGGATGCAAGACTCTCTGCAGACTGCCTGCCTTCTCCGTCTCCAAGAGGCCTGTGAAGACCTTCGAAAATTGGACTAGGGGCTGTTTCTAGTCAGAATTCTGTTTCTTTTCCGAGATGGTTTCCAACCAGAACCGTAGGAGAGGGGTTTATACTCTCCCGTTGGTGGTATCCGTCACTCCACGGGCGGGGATAAACCCCGCCCGGGCGAAAGGTAGGGAAAAACCGTTCCACTTGCGACCGCATCGGGTGGTATCCGATACGACACGGAGACAAAAAGACGCTTTCTCAAACACCAAATCGGCGCAGCATTTCTAGGATCTTTTCTTCGTTCATCTTTTCCACGATCAGCATCTTGTTCTGCTTGGCTTTACGGATCTTTTCGCCAAGCGCTTCCAGATCGGCCGGCTTCTCGATAAAGTCCATGGCGCCTAGTTTGATGGCCTCCACACCTGCCTCCACGGTGGCGTGACCCGTGAGGAGGATTACCTGCAGTTCGGGTCGTCTTTCCTTGATTCGCTTCAAAATCTCTAGACCATCGGCTCCGGGCATCTTCAGGTCCAGAATGACAGCATCGAACAGCTCCTTATCGACCCTCTGAAACGCCTCTTCAGCAGAGTTGGACGTGGCCACTATCATTCCCCGGGAAGTGAGTCTTTCGCTCATCACTTCCAGGAAATCCTCTTCGTCATCGACCAGCAGAATTTTCTCTGACATGACGTTCTCCTTGTGAATTACGGTTTGAAAAAACCTGTCGTATTCCGCACGAATCGGATCCTCCGCAACGATGCCGGCCTGTCAGACCGTAGATGTTGTCAGATCGTACATGCCGGGTTGCCGTCACTTGTCCCGGGCTGCATGGGAACGCGGATAACCATTCCCGTGCCATTGGATTCGGTTTCCAGAGAGGCTTCGATAGCATCGGCCACGGACTGGATCAGTTCGCCGGGAAATGGGGACGTGTTCTGCGGTGCGGGACCGTCCGCCGATATATGAATGACTCCCTCATTGCCCTGTCGTTCGCAGCTGATGCGTATTTTTCTCGATTCGCCGCCTGCGGGCATTACGCTGTCCAGACACAACCAGAGAAGATTCATCAAGAGAAATGATGAGGTCGCCACCGTAACGGGTTCATCCGGTGTGATCACTTCCAGTTCCGCATTGCGTCTTTGGACGAGGCGGTGGGTGAGATCTACCGTCACCCTGAGCAATCCTTCGAGTTCGACGCTTCCGCAAAGTGTATCGACGCTGTGCGCAAGAAGATTCAT
>JAJDOA010000303.1 GCA_022340405.1 Desulfobacteraceae bacterium
AGCAGATTTTCTACGGTGAGTTCGACGGCCGCCGTCGGAAGAGGGTCCTGGTAAAAATTATCGGCGTTTGAAGTCGACTCTGCATATCGTTTGGGGGGATTGTGTTTCGCCCATGACACGGCTTTCCGCGCCCTCTTCCACCGTGCAGGAGGTTCCGTGCCCAAGTTCAGGCAACAGCGAGTGCACGAGCGGGTCGAGCAGGAAGTACCCATCATGTTCACCTGCAGTCCCGGTCAGCCCTTTTGCTTTTACGGGGCGACGCTGCGCAACCACAGCCTTGGAGGGGTCTACTTTGAAACCCGCTATGCGATGGAGCCCGGATCGGTGCTTCACTTCAACCGGGCGTTGGGGGACCTCACCGACGGCAGCCCCGATGGCTATCGAACCCACAGGGTGCAGGTACGCTGGTGCAGGGAAATCCAGGACGCCGCGCAGAAACGATACGGCATCGGCGCCCAGTTTCTGGACCTCCCGTCGGAACCTACCGACACCGATGCAGATGACTTGGCGGTCTGTCCGGAGCCGCAAACCGGCAACGGCGCGGGTTTCGGCCTGAAGGATGCCGCGGCGGGGGATATCGCAGCCTCCAGGGCCGAGCGACTGTGTGTCCTCAACCGCTTTGCCGTCCATGTGAGTTCCTCGTTGGATCTGAAGGAAATTCTGCAGTCGGTTTGCCGGGAGATGACCTATCTTTTCGATGCCCGAAATACCGGCATCGGCCTGTTGAACCGGGACCGCTCCAAGATTACCATCGTAGCTTTTTTCGCTGCCGACCCGGAGGAGCCCGACGCCACGGGCATCGACGTCCCGCTGAAAGGAAACGCCGCCACCCATCGCGTCGTCGAGACCGGGCAGACGATGGTGGTGCCCGATGTGCAGCACAACCCATTGACCCGTTCCATTCACGAAATTGCCAAACAGCGGGGAACCGAGTGCCTGATGATCGTTCCGCTGATGTCCAGGGGCGAGGTGATCGGAACCATCGGCATGCCCACAGCGACACCCGACCGCATCTTTTCCATGGAGGATGTGGCGTTGGCGCAGACCATCGCCAGCCAAATCGCCAGCGCCATCGACAACGCCCGTTTGTTCGCCCGCACCGAGCGGGCCCGGGAGCGGGCCGAGCACGAGCTGGAAATCGGCCGCAGGCTGCAAAGCGACTTCCTCCCGGACCGACTGCCCAGGATGGAGGGGTGGGAGCTGACCGCCCACTTCGAGCCGGCGCGAAAAGTGTCCGGAGACTTCTATGACGCCTTTTCCGTAGGCCGCGGGGATCAGGTGGGTCTGATCGTGGGGGACGTCTGCGACCACGGGGTCGGATCCGCGCTGTACATGGTGCTGTTCCGCTCTCTGATGCGTACCCACGCCGCCTCGGCCTTCGAAAACGTCACTGGGGATTCCGAGGCGTCCATCGGCCGGGCCATGCTTGCCACCATCGGCAGAACCAATGACTACATCGCCGGAACCCACGGACTGTCCGGTATGTTTGCCACCCTGTTCTGGTCGGTTCTGGATCCGGCGGCGGGCCGTCTGCTGTACATCAACGGAGGGCACGTGGCGCCGGTGCTCATTGGCAGGAACATCGAGCCGACACGCCTCCATTACACGGGACCGGCGGTGGGAGTGACGGAAGGCACTGCTTTTGCTGTTGAGCGGGTGCGGATGGAGCCGGGCCAGATCCTGTTCGGATATACCGACGGCGTCGTCGACGCCCAGAGCCCGGACGGTGAATCCTTTGGAGAGCGACGCATGGCGGAAATCCTGGCAAAAGCACCGCATTCCGCATCGGGTCTGATGCAACAGGTTCTCCGCAGGCTCAAAACCCACACCCTGGGAAGCGAGGCCTACGACGACCTCACAATGCTGGTGCTTCGGCGTGCGGAATGATCCCCTCTGCCAGAGGGGTCAGGCAACCTTTCACCCGCCGGTGGGTCGGCAGGAGGGCGGCTTGAATCCCCCCGAGCCCTTGGCGATGCCCTGCGGCCGGACCGCTCCGGCGGATATGAGCTTCTCCACATCCGCTCCGCAGCAGGTGGGGCAGGTAGGGGCCGGATCGTCGGCTCGGAAGACGAAGTGTTCGAAGTCGCAGTCGCAGTTTTTGCAGCGGTACTCGTAGATGGGCATCGGGAAAACCTCCGGGTTCCAATGCCCTGGACTATAGCCACGGAACCGATCAAGTCAAGCAGCTGGACACCGAATCTCAATTCCAGCGCGAAGGACTCGGTGCAAAACCGAATCCGTGGAGGACAAACCGGCGCTTCGATTTCCTGTCGATCTGCCGGAGATGTCCAGGTCTTTCAGCCATTGACGGTTCATCCGTTCGATAACGCCTTGAAATACACCACCGAGGGCGGTACGGTGGAGGTGTCTCTCTTCTCTGTTCCGAGGGCCCGCCGGCCTCGATGTAGCTGCCGGTAGCAGACACCGGCGTCAGGTTCGGCGCGGAAGATCTGTCACATGTGTTCGAGCGGTTGGTTCGATACACCATTCAAGCGTCAGCCTGGGCGCAAACGAAGGAAGGGAGGATTCCATGGCGGAAGAGATCATGCAGACGATTCTGGACCGCGATCCCAACGAGCGCGAGTTTCACCAAGCGGTCGGCGAAGTGGTGGAGTCGGTCAAGCCCGTGCTGGATCAAAACCCGGTCTACCGCAAGCTCCGTATCCTCGAAAGACTCGTGGAACCCGAGCGGGTCATCCTGTTTCGGGTCCCCTGGATGGACGACCGCGGCGAGGTGAACGTCAATCGCGGATACCGGGTGGAGATGAGCAGCGCCATCGGTCCCTACAAGGGGGGGCTGCGGTTCCATCCTTCGGTGACGCTGAGCATTTTGAAATTCCTCGCCTTCGAGCAGGTTTTCAAAAACGCCCTGACCACACTGCCCATGGGCGGTGGAAAGGGAGGTTCCGATTTCGACCCCAAGGGCAAATCCGACAACGAAGTGATGCGTTTTTGCCAGAGCTTCATGTCGGAGCTGTTCCGCCACATCGGATCCAACACCGATGTGCCCGCCGGGGACATCGGCGTCGGGGCCCGTGAGATCGGCTTTCTGTTCGGCATGTATAAAAAACTTCGCAACGAGTTCACCGGGGTTCTCACCGGCAAGAGCCTGAATTGGGGTGGAAGCCTCATCCGGCCGGAAGCCACGGGCTACGGATCGGTGTATTTCGCCGCTGAGATGCTGGCCACCCGAAATGAAACCCTGGAAGGGAAGACCTGCCTTGTTTCCGGCTCCGGCAACGTGGCCCAGTTCACGGCGGAAAAGCTCATCGAGCTGGGTGCCAAGGTGGTGACGCTATCCGATTCCTCCGGGTGCATCTACGATGAAGCCGGCATTGACGCGAAAAAGCTTGCTTATGTCAAGCTGCTGAAAAATGTACGGCGGGGCCGAATGGAGGAATACGCAGACAAATATCCCGATGCGGTGTACACCCCTGTGGATCCATCCCTGGACTTCAATCCGCTGTGGAATCACAAGGGCGACTGTGCCTTTCCCAGTGCCACGCAGAACGAGATCAACGCAGTGGATGCCAAACACCTGGTCGAAAACGGCGTAACCCTGGTCTGCGAAGGGGCCAACATGCCCACCGTACCGGACGGGATCGACCTTTTCCTGGACAGCGGCATTCTCTACGGACCCGGCAAAGCGGCCAACGCCGGTGGTGTTTCCGTGTCGGGCCTGGAAATGACCCAAAACAGCATGCGGCTTTCCTGGACCCGGGAGGAGGTGGACAATCGCCTGAAAATGATCATGAAGAGCATTCACCACACCTGCCTCGATGCCGCCGAGCAGTACGGGTTCCCCGGCAACTATCTGCACGGGGCCAACATTGCGGGATTCGTCAAGGTGGTGGATTCCATGATCGACCAGGGCCTCGTATAGGTGGAGCAAGACCGGCGAAAGTGGAACCAGCGGTACCGGAGCCGCTCCTACCCGGAGACGGTTTCCGGTATCGTCCGCCGCTTTGCCCCGGCGGCACGTGCGGGCAGAGCGCTGGACATCGCCGCCGGCAACGGACGCAATGCCCTCTATCTTGCCCGTATCGGCTTCCGGGTCGACGCGGTTGATATTTCCGACCAGGCCGTGAACGATTTGGCCTCCCGCCATCCAATGGTGCGAGCGATTCGCACCGATCTGGACCGCTACGAACTCCCGCAAAGAAGCTTTCAGTTGATTGTCAACATCCACTTTCTAAAGCGCAGGCTTTTTCCTCAGATCATGGAGGCCTTGCTTCCAGGCGGTGTCCTGATCTTCGAAACCTTCGTCGCGTCGGATCTGGCTGAATCGGGCCCCACCCGTCGGGACCATCTTCTCAGGGAGAACGAGTTGCTGCACGCATTTCTTCCCATAGGCATCCGCTACTACCGGGAGAAGACGGAAACAACCGGGCGTGGGCGACGCCGGATTGCCTCGTTGGTGGCCCGCAAGCCGTTTTGACACGCGTGTGTCGGTGTTCTATACTCACCGATACGGCGGTCGCCGCAGGCTTTCCCATCGGTCCCCAGCACCGGGTCAGCGGCGGGATCGAGGAGGTCGGCCATGACCCATTCGCTACCATGCCAACGCTTTCGAACATCGCTTCTTTTCGTTGCGGCACTATGGGTTGTCCAGGGGTTGGCCGCCTTGCCCGTTCATGCCGATGAGCCATCGGCACCCCTCCTGGATGTCTTGCTCGTTCTGGACAACTCCGGCAGCATGATCGACAACGATCCGGATCTCCTGATGCAGCAGTGGGTCATCGGTTTTCTCTCCCAGCTGAAGAGATCCGATCGTGTGGGCATGGTCGTCTTCGACCGGGAGCCCCGATTGGTGGAGCCCCTCGCCTCCGTGTCCGATCTGGGCGCACGGGCCCGAATGATCCAGGCTCTGGAAAAGGTGGATTATCGAGGCCAATTCTCTGATTTTCCCGCCGCTGTCGAGCGGGCCGTCTACGAGCTGAGAAATGCCGGCAGGCCGGATGCCCGCCCGGTGATCATTCTGCTCACGGACGGCATCGTGGATACCGGAGACCCCAACAGCGACCGGGAAAAGCGCGATTGGCTCCGGCAGGAACTTCGGCGGGAGAGCGAATACGCCGAAATCCGCATATTCGGCATCGTTTTTACGGAACAGGCCGACTTCAGCCTGATCCAGATGTTGGCGGTTCATACCGGGGGGCATTATTTCCGGGCCTTTCGCATGGAGGACGTGACATCGGTTCTCGCTGCCATTCAGCGGATCCTCGAAGAGGCGCCTTCCCGGAGCGAGACGGAGTCGCGGATTCCGGAGTCGGAGCCCGGTGCGAATGTTGCACAGGCGCCGCCGAAGACGGTCTCTGCACCGCCGCCCCCCTCTTCGGCGCCGACCCAACCGCAGAAAAAGGTGCCGGCGCCCCCTGTCCGGGAGACGGGATCCTCTTTGCCGACCCTTTTTTCCGGGGCCGTGGTTGCAGTCCTTGCCCTCGCGTTGGTTTGGGCGATCCGCATCCGAAGAAGACGGCCCGGGCCGTCCCACCCTCCATGGCCCCGGCCGTCCGAAGGAGAGAAGCGCATACCGCCGGCGAAATTGTTGGATCTGAAAAATGTTACCGGGCGGGGAGCGATCCCACTCGACTCCCCTGTGGTTCGGATCGGTCGAGACCATTCCAACGATATCGTCATCCCGGAGAAAACGGTCTCCAGTCTCCATGCGGTCCTGGAATACCGGAATTCGTTTTTTTGGCTGGAGGACCAGCGAAGCCGCAACCAGACACTGGTCAATGGAGAGAACCTGAAACCGTACGAGCCGAGACGCTTGAAAAGCGGGGACGAAATCGGGATCCACGACGTCCGGTTCCAATTTTTTTCCCCGGATGCAGCGCCTTCCGGCGGCACCGTAAAGGCTTCCGGGAAGGTTTCCCCCGCCGCTCCAGCGGCGCCCCCCTCCCTTCGCCCTGCCGCCGCTCCGGCGTCGGCCACCGACCTTCCGAAGGCCCTGCTCGTCGACGTGCGGCAAATCACCGGCCAAAAGACGCTGCCGTTGGACAAAGACCGGATCTCCATCGGAAGGAGCCTGCACAACGATGTGGTCATTGCGGAAGGATCCATTTCCGGAACCCATGCCGTAATCGTGTATCGCGACGGTCATTTCTGTGCAGAGGATCAACGAACCCGAAGCGGCACCCGGATCAACGGCGAGGAACTTCGTCCTCATGTTGCCGTGAGACTCAACAGTGGTGACGAGTTGATATTCGCGGTCTACAAGTTCATTTTCCTTCTCCCGGAACGGAAGGGAACAGATACGGGAGGCGGGGTTGAAGGGACAAAGGGCGAACCTTCGAATAGCAGCGGCCCGTGAGCGGCACACCGGGGGAGACGGTAGACGAGAGGGTGAGATCGGAAGTGGAAGCTATCGTAAGCGTCGGATTTTCGTTCGAGAAGAAGTGCACTGCGCCGGAGAAAACCGTGGCAACCAGCGGTCTGCCGTTTTCCTGCGACATTTTTTCGGGTCCCTCCGGCGGCGAGGTCGAACCGGGCACGGATGAAAGAGTTGACGACGAAACGGATCAGGAGGGGGTCGAAGCAGAGGATCCCTGGATCCGCTGCCGACAATGCAGTCACAACATTGCCCGTGCCTCCGATCGGGTGTCGGTTCAGGGGGCGCACGTGCACACCTTCGCCAATCCGCATGGTCTGGTTTTCGAGATCGGGTGCTTTCGGGATGCAGCCGGATGCGCTATCATGGGATTGGCAACCGACGAATTCACGTGGTTTCATGGATTCCGATGGCGGGTTTCCTATTGCGGCCGCTGCCTGTCTCACCTGGGATGGAAATTCACGTCCGAGACGGGGGGACAGTTTTTCGGCCTCATCTTGGAGCGCCTGAATGCTTCCTGAACCGGACAACCCCTGACGACGGGGCGAGTTCGGTGCCCAACGGCTGTGCCAAAGGCAGATCGAACCCATGCGCCATTCCTCGCCCAAGGACATCACCGTTTCGAAAAGCACCCGCACCCACCGGTGCCTGTCCTGCGGAGTTCGGCTGTCGGACCGCCGCCGCCGGTACTGTTCGGTGACTTGCCGGCAGCGGCTGCGCCGGAAGCTCAATCTCCGGACCGG
>JAJDOA010000165.1 GCA_022340405.1 Desulfobacteraceae bacterium
AGCCCCATGAAGGTCGGTCCCGTCGCACCCCATGCCCAGAAATCCATGGCCAGGGCGAAAATGGCGGCAAACACCCAGAAATAAGGGTTCCCCATCCAACGAGGCCTGCCCAGAGCCAGTGCGTTTTCCCGCTGCAGCAGCCACCCGTGAACGGCAAGGTACACGACAAACGCGGCCAGCATCACCCACACCACCGGTAGGAAAGGACGCGGAGAGAGCCAGCGAAAGTAAAACACCACCAACAGGACTTCACCGGCTGCGATGGAGGCCACGGCCGCGGCCGCGAAAACTCTCCGGCAGTACAGCCCGAAGACCACCGTGGGGAAAAGCACCGCAAGCCCCGTGAACGTCTGGGTGGCAATCTGCAAAATCGTGGCCGGTGGCTTGTAGGCCATGGCCAGTCCGGCCAGGCTGAGGCCGATCACAAAGATTCTCCCCGTCACGCCTCCAGGGCGTGCTTCCTTTTTGACCAGCGGGAGGATGTCCTTTGTGAAGATGGACGACAGCGTCAGCAGCTGGGAGTCCATGGTGGACATCAAGGCGGCCAGGCCGGCCGCAATCACCAGCGCCGCCATGACATCGCCGGAAATGGCGGTGAGCATCATGGGGAGGATCTTGTCGGCCTCCTTGCCAACGAGGCCGGGATAGGACAGACGCCCGAGAACGCCGATGGCGATAGGCATGATGAAAACCGCCGTGCAAATCAGCGGGTAGTAGAGCATGATCCGCGAGACGGTCCTCTTGCTTTTGGCCGAGAAAAATCGTTGGAAAAGCTGGGGGAACATCGGGTCGCAGAAAAACCACAGCATCATGAAGGAAAACCACACCGCAAAGGTGTATTTTCCCATACCGCCGGGCCGGGAGAACAGTGCCGGATTCGATGCCAGCACTTTCTGATTGGCGGCGGCAAGTCCACCGTGGTGGCCGATGACGATGAACAGAGACACGGCCAGCAGACCGAACATAAGCGTACCCTGCAGCAGGTCCGTCCAGGCCACCGCGCGCATGCCGCCCCGAAGCGTGTATACAACGATGATCGCCGTCACCAGAACACAGCCGTATTCATAGGGAAGCCCTACCAGTGCCTCGAGGGCATAGCCGGCCGCCATGGGCTGCAACGCCAGGTACGGTATGGTGAAAACGATCATCACCAAGGCAAACAACGAGGAGAGCGGGGGGCTGTCATAGAGGTCGCGGATCAGCTCGGGAGGGGTGAGGATGTTCCGGCTTTTTCCGACCTCCCAGATCTTGCGTCCGAGGATCCAGAAGGTGAGGGCCATAAACCCGGTCCCGAAACCCATGATGGGGAAAAAGGCGTAGCCGTCCCTGTAGCCCGCTCCGGATGTGCCGAACACGGTAAAAGCGGAGAAGTTGGTGGAGACCATGGTGGCCAGCAACACCGGCGTTCCCAGCTTTCGGTCGGCGAGAAAATAGGCTTCGGGAGTGGATTTCCAACGCGTCCGCGCAATGAACCCGACGGCCAGCACCACCAGAAAATAGGCAACCAGTACCCCTATCTTTACCGCCATCCACCGCTCCTTTCCCGCAAAAAAAGGCCATCCCGTAAGGTCGGGATGGCCTTGGCCTGAGCATAACCTTTCTCTTCCACCGATTGGATTTTCGGAAACGCTTGTAGCGGATCGGGCCTATCGTGTCAATACCCCAGGGCATCCACCAGTGCTTGCAGGTGCCGCTCCGTCGTGCCGCAGCAGCCGCCGAGGATCCGAAGCCCCCGATAACGATACAGCTGGAGCATTTCCGCGACCCAGTCCTCGATAGGTTCCATGCGGGTCTTTTCGCTGCCGTCCAGCTCGCTTTGATCCAACGACGAGCCATTGGCCTGAAAGCCCACGAGCCGGTTCAGACGGCCGTCTTCCGAATCGGAAGGAAGAAAGGTGGGGTAGGCGCAGTTGACCAGGAAGCCTGTGGGGCGGTGGTCGCCCGAGGCCCGATCGACCCGTCCGATGGCCTCGGCCAGCGTGGTGCCGTCCATCAACGAGCCGTCCCGGCGGATGACAAAGGAAATCAGATACGGCAGGGAGAATGACCCCATGACCCGGGAGAGGCCCTCGGCTTCGCTTACCGCAGGGATCGTGGCGGCCAGCAGATAATCCACCCCTGCTTCGACGAGTTCGCGGATCTGTGGGCGATGAATCGCGGCAGCCGTTTCGGCGGCTGGCGCCTGTTCGGGACGGTAGGCGTCTCCTGCACTGCCGACGAGTCCGCCCAGCAGGATACGAGAGGCGAAAGGCCCCTGGCGATTCCGGATACCGGAAAGAAAACGGACGGCATCGCTGTTTACGGGGCGGCGCTCCCCGGCATGACGCAAACGCGCTTGCGAGGACCGCCAGGTGGGGGTCGCCAGCAGAAAGGGGACATCGGCGCGCCGGGCCACCTGGATGAACCGTTCATACAGCGCCTCCAAGGCGCTCCGTCCCTCGGGATCGTAGATCAGGCGTGCGTTTGCCAGCAGAGGGTCCAAGACGATGGCCTCCTGCCGGCTCAACCGCTCAGTGACCGCCGCTTCGGTCAGCAGAAGCGGTTCGTCGGCCAGCCATTGTTTCAACTGCTGCATGGGAGACTCCCCGTTTCCTCGTTCCCGGGATCTGCGTTTCGCTTTGGAAAGCCTTGGGACCGGCGCTCGCGGATGCCGTTTGTTAACGACTGCCGGAACTCCGTTCCGTTTCCGCCATGCGTTGCAATGGAAATGTGAGGAGGGGATAAAACCCTCCCCTACAAAAACAAAAAAAGGCCATCCCGATGGGGACATACTTTTGGCCAAAGCTGTAGAGCATTTGTCAACTTTTTCTTGTCCTGTCAATATCGCGAGGCCCTCGGCGCAGGATTGCCGGATCCCTTGAAATCCGCATGCGAAAAAGAGTATGGAAAACAAAAAAGGGAAAGGAGGCCCCATGTCCATCGAAGAAGCAAAGAAGGAAATCCTTGCCGTTTTCCCCGATGCCCAGCCGGCCAGACTTTTTCTCACCAAGCAGAACCTCGAGTTGGAGGAGTCCCACGGGTTCACCCCAGAAAACACCCGGTTTGCCGAGGGAGGCTGCTCCGACGAAATCAACGAGCCCGAGTACCAGCTGATGGAACGATACTGGGGCGAGCGGTTCAAGTTCGGCGGGCTTGCCGGATACTGCCACGGCGGGAAGAGCAGCCTGGCGGCCGTGTCGCATCACATTCCAGAGGGCGAAGGCCGGAAAAATCTCTTGCTGCTCGCCGGCCCCCATATCGGATATCATAGGGGACAGTGGGGAAGGGTGATCCGCCCCGGTCAGCAGTCTCTCTCCGATTCCTGCGGATCGCTGGCAGCGGCACTCCGCACTGGCCGGGACGGCATCCGGAACAAAACGATGGATCCGCTGGACCGCCAGCAGCAGACGGTCGAGCAGATGGTGCTGCCCTATCTCGACGGGCTGTCCGACACGGTCGGACCGGACATCCTGGACGCCACGCGGTTTCTCATGGAACGCATCGATGCGGACCTGATGGCCATCGTAGTGGACCTGCAGCGGGGCTTCGACGGTAGAACGGCGGTCATAACCGGTATCTCTGTCAACACCGCATACGGCAACTTTTTCAGCCCCCATCGCGTGCAGGTGCTGTCCGAAACATCATAGGGCATCTGCGAAAAAGATGTTCCGACAGCAACGGTTCCGGTGTCCATGGTCTTTGCCGTCCGCGCACGCCGCCTCCCGCCCCTCCGACGGTCTTTGCCAAAGCTGGGATCGTGCTTACGTTCTCCACAAGGAACCGAACGGATCACCAGAAGCGTAGAGCTCGAGGAGGTTGAAATGGAAGGCCCAATCATCCCCGACGCGACAGCCTGGGGCATTTTATTCTGGGGAATCGCCTACCTGGCGGTCCTGCATCTGCTGGCCCGCAGAGAAGCGCGCCCCCGACGACTCACCGAGGCGGAATTGCTGGTCAAATTGGCCCGGATGGGACCGCACAGCGAATACGAAATCTTTCAACTGGCCGCAGAGGATTGGATCGTTTCCCGGCAGCAGGTGGACGACGACTTTAAGACGTACCTGCAGGAAGACCGGATCCCCTACTACGTCAACGGATACTTACGCAAGCGCGGATCGGGAGAGGACAACCGCTATCGCTCCCCCTTTCTTCTCGGTGGCGGGTCGCTGCCTTGGCTCAAGTAGAGGACTGAACGGATCCGCGTCCTTCTGTCTGCTTACCTACGATTTCTGCGAGGGAACATGAGCTACTATTTTCAAAAAAGGGTTCGGCTGGATTTCGACCAGTCCATCGAACGAGTGACCGAAGCCCTGAAAAAGGAGGGTTTCGGAATTCTCACTGAAATCGACATCCGGGCGAAAATGAAGGAAAAGCTGGACGTGGAA
>JAJDOA010000171.1 GCA_022340405.1 Desulfobacteraceae bacterium
GCCGAACAAGGGATACAAGCCCTGCAGCCACAACCGGTCAACGATTACGACTGTCTCAACAAACGGTTGCGGGACGGCCTGTAAACCCCTCCCCTACGGTTCAAGCGAAAAGCATGCTGGAAACGGAACAGAATTCTGACAATCGCTATAAAACCCGGGATCTTCGACAAGATCCAGGAGGATCCGAGTTTTCAACCACAGGAATACTGCCGTATTTTGAGGACTGGAAACGAGGACCCGACGCCGAGATGGGACGAAAAGACAATTTTGAGATGGCTTCGTATCAACCCGGACAGAACCAAGGCGCCCGTAGGTCAGAGCAAAGGCCGGGGCTGTGTCCGACCCGGAGCAGGGGCGGAAACGGGAGGAGGAGTTCGTCCCTCACTGGCTTCCGGAAGCGGGCGGTTTCGGTCGAATGCCGATGACGTGGGGTATCGGCATGTCTCCCACACGGAGCGGGTTGCCCACGGCAGCTGGATGCCCCCCGACCCAATCCAGTTCCACATCGCCGATTTGAAGATACAGTTGGGCCACGGGCCCTCCGTCGAGATGCTGGGCGGCAACGATCCCGATGTCCAGAGCCAGCAGTTCGTTGTTGAGATCGTACATGGTGAAGGGGGATCCGGTGTAGATGAACAACACCCGCCCGGTGCTGTCTTCGCCCAGTGCCGCTTCGTTCCAACTTTTCTGATTGGGGCCCCACCGATTCGCTCCGGGTCTCTTGATCAGACGGAGATTCTGGACCACCGAAGCGTAGTCGCGCAGGATGTCCTTCATGACGACACCGGGTGTGTCCAGGTCGAATATCCGAAACGCAGGCCGAGCCCCGTCCTCTGTCGGATCGAATGCGGCAACGGACCGATATCGGTTGACATGGCCATTGTTGACATGACCTCCGGACTGCAGGTATCCCAGATGCGTTTCGCGGTCCTGTCCGAACATACCGGCGTTGATGGCGGCCACGAATCCGTGCGCCTCGCACCACTGCTTTGCAGTCCGGCTTTCGGTCACACCGGGCCAGCCCAGCCCCACCACTTCCAGATCCCAGTGCTCCGGGTCGATGCGAACAAGCGTGATGGATGCCTTTCCGATGTAGCTTTTCTGCGTTGCAGCGAAAGTGCCGATTTCCAGCCCCGGTGCGATGGTTCTCCATTCCCCATGGGCAGCATCGGCAAAAACGGCGAGGACGACAAGCAGGAAGCGGCAGGTTCGCATGGAATCATTCCGAAAAGTTGCACAGGTTGAAGTCGCCGGTATTGTTGCACGGTTTGCATCCAGTGGCAATAAGCATGGCAAATACCCGTTGGTTGAGGGCGATGCGTACCGAACAGGATCGCGGGAGATAAAAGCACTCAAAACTGTGATCCGGGCAGGAGTCGACCCCCCACGACCGTTTGCATAGACCGCCCCCTGTCTGGTATTCTTGTCTTCAGCCCGGGAAACGACATCCGCCCGGCGGCTGGAGCCTATGCCCGGGCGCGAACCCTGCAGCAGGAATCCCGCCATGGCTCATGCTGTTGCGCAATCCGCCTACCGTAACCTCACCGATCGACTCAACCGTTTTCCTCAGGGAGCGCCGCCGTCGGACCTGCTGACGAAGATTCTTTCGCTGCTTTTCGAACCCGAAGAGGCCGAACGGGTCTCCCGCCTCCCCATCCGGCCTTTTACGGCCAAGCGCGCCGCACGGATCTGGAGGTGCTCCGAGCGCAAGGCCGCCGGGATACTCGACCGCCTGGCCGAAAAGGCTCTCCTGGTGGATATTCGGCAAAACGGACGCGCCTGCTACGTGCTGCCGCCTCCCATGGCGGGTTTTTTCGAATTCTCACTGATGCGAATCCGCCGCGACATCGACCAGAAGCTTTTGGCCGAGCTCTTCTACGAGTACCTGAACGTCGAGGAGGATTTCATCCGGGAGCTGTTTACCAAGGGGCGGACCCAACTGGGCAGGGTCTTTGTCAACGAGCCGGCCCTTCCGACACAGGGAGCGCTCCACGTGCTGGACTACGAGCGGGCCAGCGCCGTGATCCGTTCTGCCTCCCATCGGGGTGTAAGCCTTTGCTACTGCCGGCACAAAATGTCGCACATGGGGCGTGCCTGTCGGGCACCACAGGAAATTTGCATGACCTTCAACACCACGGCCGGTTCCCTGACCCGGCACGGCCACGCCCGGTCCGTAAGCGTCTCCGAAGCGCTGGAGCTGCTGGCCGAAGCCCGGGAAAACCATCTGGTGCAATTTGGCGAAAACGTCCGGGAAGGCGTCAATTTCATCTGCAACTGCTGCGGGTGCTGCTGCGAAGCCATGATTGCGGCCCGGCGCTTCGCAGCCCTTCACCCCATCCACACCACCAACTTCCTGCCTCAAGTCGACGAGAGCACCTGCAATGGGTGCGGCAAGTGCGTGGCGCTCTGCCCTGTGGAGGCGATTTCCCTGGTGTCGGCCAACGAGCCGCAGAACCCCCGGAAAAAAGTGGTCCGAATCGATGGTGACCGCTGCCTGGGCTGCGGGGTGTGCATCGACGGCTGCGCGAAAAGCGGGAGTCTCTCCCTGGTGACCAGGCCCCGGCGGGTGATCACGCCGCTGGACAGCGCCTGCCGGGCGGTTCGAATGGCCGTGGAACGGGGAAAGCTCGAACACCTGATCTTCGACAATCGACTGCTCTGGCACCACCGGACGTTGGCCGCCGTGCTGGGCGCCGTTCTTCGGCTGCCTCCGGTGCAGCGCATCATGGCCACCGAACAGGTGCAGTCCCGCTACATGGAGGCGCTGGTGTCCAGGCTGGCATGAACGGACGGCCCTGCCGGCAATCCCGCTTTCCCGCTCAGGCTTCGCACTGCTTCATCATTTCGAAGATTTTCATGAAAACGTCGGAAAGGCGAAGGACACCCACGATCTCCCCTTCCCGGAGCACCAACAGCTTCTGGTGCTTTCCCATGATGAGCATATGAATGGCTTCGCAAATGGAAGCGTCCGCCTCCACGAACTCCCCCGCTTCCGGGGTGTACATAAAGTCTTTTACCTGGATACGGGAGGCCTTGCCGCACATGTCCGTCAGCGACGTATCGCAGAAGGCCATGTTGTCCATCATGCTCCTGATGAACTGGGGGCTCAGCCCCGCCCGGGACATGGCCCGAGTGTCCCCCAGATCCTTGTAGCGCGGTTCCAATGCACGGAGCACGTCGATCTGTCCGATCTTGCCCACGATTTTCTTTTCCCTGTTGTAGACCAGGATGGCGCGGTGAAGGTAATGGTATTTTTCGCGGTTCATCCTCTCGTGGACCTCTTCCAGTGCCATAACGGCCTCGAAAAGCGAGGCCTCATCGCTCACGGTGGCGTATTCTTCCAACGGAACCATCAACTCCCCAACGGCGATGAACTCTTCCATGGTTTTCTCCTTTTCATGAAAGGGTGGTGACTTGCTTCGACTTGATCCTATCACACCCCCCCGGGTGGTCAAGGCAGTCTTCGGCCGACGGCCCCAGAGAAATTGAGCCCACGGATATCGAATTGATCGGTGGAAGGAAATCGGGTAGAATAGATTTTTTAGCGGATTTCACTTACCAGCCGACGAGAGGTGAACATGAAAGAATCGCGATACCTTTCCGCCAACCGGGACAACATCGAAAAATTGATGGCCATACCGCCTCTCCGACCCTTCAATACCGATCAGTTGAGTACCATCCTGCGCCAGAGCAAAATTCGACAATATGAAAGCGGAGAAAATATTATCGAAGAGGGGGAAACGGATCCGTGGCTGTATTTTCTGCTGTCGGGAAAGGTCGAACTCCGAAAAAAGGGGACGCCCTTCGGCCAAATGGAAGGAGTGGGCGAGGTGATGGGTGAGATGAGCCTCATCGACGGCACCGAGCGATCCACCACCATCCGATCCATGGGCGACACGACCTGCCTGGCCATGGACACCTCCGCTTCCAACAGCGTGGTGGAAGATTCCGAAAAGAAGGAATATTTTCTCTTATTGTACCGCGTTTTCCTGAAAACGATGTCGTCCCGGTTGCGGACCCGAACCGAGGAGATCGCCGCCTTGAGAAGGGAAAACGCGCAACTGCGCGCGCTTATCCAAAAGCAATAACCCGCCGCTTCGTAACGTCGACGGCGTATCCATCCTGCTTCTGTATCGGCTTGCCAAGATGCCCGGAATGCTGGAAGCCCTTTTTGCCGATCGTGGTCAAATCTACTGAAAAGGATGGATTCGACGACCGGATTTCCCCCCGTACGGTGGCCATCGGATAGTGTTGTTCTCCACTTGTATCGCGTGGATTCGAGGTGCGAATGGCATCGGGCTTTAACACCTTGACACTGAATGAGATCTTTATTAATGAATTATATTCATCATCTGGCATGCTGCTTGCTTTCTTACCAACCGCGATGTTTCGGATTTTCAGAACCTTCCAACCAAGGAGAACATACACAAATCGGTTCTGTGGAGAGCTCGCCGTCCGAGTCGACAGAACACGGAAAAAGGAGGTGTTCGATGAACCGCAGACGCTTCACCGTTTCCATCGTCCTAGTCGTGGCCGCCGTCATCATGGTGCTCGCTCCCGCCGCACAGGCTGCAGACTCCATCGTGCTCGGGTGTCCGCTCTCGACGGCCTTTCTCTACGGATGGACGGCTGAGCGCGGATTCCGCCTCGCCGTGGACGAAATCAATGCAGCAGGTGGCGTATCCGTGGGAGGTGAAAAGAGACCGTTTGCCGTGGAGGTCATCGACACCCGCGACCTGGAGCCGGGCGTTCCGGTCAGCGAAGCACTGCTGGCGGTGGAAAAGCTGATTCTGGACAAGAAGGCGGATTTCATCCTCGGCGGACCCGTCCGCTCGGAGGCGGCCCTCGCGGCCATGCCGCTGCTGTCCAAGTACAAGAAGGTTTCCATTGTGACCACGGGCGTGCTCACACCCAAATATAGCGCACAGGTGGCAGCAAACTACGACAAGTTCAAGTACTGCTTCCGCATCCACGGCGAAGCCAAACACCTCGTGGGGGAAATGTTCGCCAACTTCGGCAAGCTGAAGAAAAAGTACGGCTTCAACAACCTGTTCATCATCGCCCAGGACGTATCCCACGCACGGGGAGCAGCCGCGGTGATGGAGAAGGTCGCCACCAAATCCGGCTGGAACGTCACGGGCGTGGAGATCTATCCCACCGGGGCCACGGATTTTTCCATGGGGCTTATCAAGGCGCAGAAATCCGATACGGAAATCATCAACATCTGGATGGACATGCCCGAAAGCGCCATTTTGCTCAAGCAGTGGTACGACATGAAGCTGGCCGCCCTGCCCTTCGGCTCGACGCTGGCCGCCGCCGAGCAGCCCGGCTTCTGGAAAGCCACCGACGGCAAGGGAGAGTTCACCCTGTGCAATGTGGTCAATGCCGGCAACGCGCCCTCGGAGGCCACGGAATGGACCATGAAATTCTATAATGCCTACGCCGACAAGTGGGGCGTCGCACCGGAGGGGCTGGGCGCCTCCAGCAGCTACATGGCCGTCTACGTGCTTCGGGACGCCATCGAGCGTGCCGGCAGCCTGGATCCGGACAAGATTGTGGCGGAGCTGGAAAAAACGGACGTGATGGGGGTTTACGGACGTCTGCGCTTCGATCCCAAGAGCCATCAGGTCATTCCGGCAACCGACCCGAAGGAAGGTGCCGTCGGCAGCATCCTGCAGTGGCAGGACGGCAAACGTGTGGTGGTCTATCCGGAAAGTATCGCCACCGGCGAAATTCTGCTCCCACCGTGGATGAAGCAGTAGCGCGGGCAATGACCCCAAACGGGCCGCCCCGGCGGAGCAGCCGGGGCGGCCCGTCACCCTACCCCACATGAAGGCAGCATGGACATTCTGATCTACGGTACGATCAACAGCGTTGCCTTGGCGCTGTATGCTTTGGGTTTCGCCATGGTGTACGGTGTCAGCCGCCTCCCCAACTTCGCCCACGGGGCTCTGTACGTGCTCAGCGGGTTCATTACATGGAGCCTGCTCAACTCGCTCGGCCTTCCCTACGCAGTGGCCATCGTGCTGACCCTTCTGCTCACCGGCATCATCGGCGCCCTGATCTATCAGCTGATTCTGATCCGAATCCGCGGAATGGAGATTTCCGAGATCATGGCCTCCTATGCCATCGGACTGGCCATTCTCGAGGGGCTGCGATGGGGCGGGTTCAAGGGGATGACCTACACCCTGCCCTCGTTCATCGAGGGCTCCACAACGATCGCCGGCATCGTGGTGGACTACCAGCGACTGCTCGTGGTGGTCATCGGAGCCGCGGTGGTGGGGTTGCTGTGGCTGTTCACCCACTACACCCGCACGGGGCTCGCCCTTCGCGGGATGGCCCAGGACGAGCGCGCCGCCCTGATGCTGGGCATCGACTCCGACCTCATGGCGGTGGTGGCCATGGGTTTCGGCTCCATGCTGGCGGCCCTGGCCGCGGTGGTGCTGCTGCCGCTGGGCAACATCGTGGTGGAGGCGGGCTACAACGTGCTGATCCTGGCCATCGCCGTGTGCATCATCGGGGGGCTGGGCAGCTGGATGGGATCGGTGATCGCAGCCTTTTTGATCGGGTTTGCGCAGATCTTGACCGTGGTCTACCTGGGGGCCCACTACCAGATGGTGGTGGCGCTGCTGGCCATCATTATGACGCTGATCCTCAAGCCCTCCGGGCTGTTCGGGCGGCAAAAGGAACTCGAGGAGCGGGTATGACCGAAGGAATGGAACAGCGGCGCAAAGAGCGCGTAGACCGGGGCATCAAGGTGCGCACGGACAGCCTCTATGCCCTGCTGTCCGCAGGAGAAATCGCCTATCTGGCGCTGCCCCGCCTGGTGCTCATTCTGGGTTTGCTGCTGCTGCCGCTGGTGGTTCCGGGCATGTACTGGCAGCGGGTGATCACCATCACCTGCATCTACGGCCTGCTGGCCGTCAGCTTCGATTTTCTGGCCCACTACGTGGGTCTGGTCTCGCTGGGCGGCGCCTTTTTCGTGGGAACGGGCGGCTATTTGGCTGCCATCGCCAACACGCAGATGGGCCTGTCACCCTGGCTGACCGTACCGTCGGCCGCCCTTGCCGGCGGGGTGCTGTGCACCCTTTTGCTGCTGCCCTGCCTGCCGCTGCGGGGGGTCTACTTCGCCATCATCAGCCTGATGTACCCGCTGTTTTCGGCGCGCGTCATCGAGGCGCTGGACATCCTCGGAGGAACCGACGGCATCATGGGCATCGACGGCTTTCCCAACCGAATCGTCGAGCAGTATGCCCCCGTGGTACTGCTGCTGCTGATCTTGTTCGGACTGCGGCGGCTGGTCACCACCGACTTCGGGTTGGTGGTCCGGGGCGTCAAGGACAACGACCAAGCGATCCGGGCCTCGGGTATAAACGTCACCTATTTCAAGGCGGTGGCTGTGTTTGTCTCCGCTTCCATGGGCTGCCTGGGGGGCGCTTGCCTGGTGCATATCTACATGTGGTCTGGCATTTCCCAGTTCGCGCTGGATTTTTCCATCCTGCCCATCGCCGCAACGGTGATCGGCGGCAGCGGAACTCTGGTGGGGCCGGTGCTGGGCTGCCTGATTCTGGTGCCGATCTCGGAGATGCTGCGGGAGTTCGGCACGCTCCGGATCGTGTTCTATGCCCTGATTCTGGTGGCGTTCATTATCTTCAAAAGTGAAGGCCTCATGGTCTGGGGCCGGCGAAAATACCACCAGTTCGAAAGGTGGACCCGCATATGAGCGAAGAGCCGATACTGATCGCGGAGGAAATGACCAAAACCTTCGGCGGCATCATTGCGCTGAA
This sequence comes from Desulfobacteraceae bacterium, assembly GCA_022340405.1. GTDB lineage: Bacteria > Desulfobacterota > Desulfobacteria > Desulfobacterales > JAJDOA01 > JAJDOA01. The sequence goes on from JAJDOA010000171.1 coordinate 7,788, forward strand.
CCGCGTTAGCTTTACGGTGAACCGGGGCGATGTGCTCGGCATCATCGGACCCAATGGATCGGGGAAAACCACCACCGTCAACTGCCTGACCGGCTTCGTCCGGAAGACCTCCGGGCGCGTGTACTTCCTTGGCACAGACATCTCCAAGAAGCCGCCGCACAAAATTGCGGACATGGGACTGACGCGCACCTTCCAGGTGATGCGCCCCTACTACAGCCTGCCCGCATACAAAAACCTGGTCATCCCGCTGTTTTCCCCGCGAGCCCGGCGCACCGGAGGGTGGCGGGGCGGCGGGCGCCTGGGGGATCGCGACACGGTGGGCATCGACATCCTGGAGGAGATCGGCTTCGAGAGGGACTCCTACGTGCCCTACAAGAACGCGGCGACGCTGCCCACGGGCTATCTCAAGCGTCTGGAGCTGGCCCGGTGTTTGGCGCTGAAACCGGAGGTGATTATCTGCGACGAGATCTTCTCGGGGCTCAGCATGAGCGAAATCGCCAGCATGGTGCCCCTCATCGAAAGGCTGCAGATGGACGGTATCACCTTGATCATGATCGAACACCGGCTGCGGGAGCTGTTCCGGGTGGCCAACCGGGTGATGGTGATGAATTTCGGTGAAAAGCTGATGGAGGGCAGTCCCGAGAAGGTGATGTCGGACGACAAGGTCAAGGAGGCCTACTTCGGGTCCCGGGACATCGAGGAGGTGATGACCCATGCTTGAGGCCAAAGGCCTGATGGTGTTTTACGAAAACATGCTGGCCTTGAACAACGTGGACATCGCCTGCGCCGACGGCCAGATCGTGGGTGTCTTCGGCGCAAACAGCGCCGGGAAATCCACCCTGATGTACACGATGTCGGGGATCATGAAGGACATTCAGAAAAAGGAGGCCATGGCCGGGGGCGAGCGTATCACCATCGTGGGCGAGGTCCGATTCGAAGGCGAGGAGATCTCCCGGCTCAAACCGAACCAGCGGGCGAAAAGGGGAATCGTGCTGTGTCCCGAGCGCCGTCGGATCTTCAACGAGAGCACCGTGCTGGAAAACCTGCGCATTGGGGGATACCTGGCCACCAGTGCCCAGGCCAAACGGACGCTGGAGTACGTGTTCAGCGTGTTTCCGGCCCTGGAGCGTCTGCAAAAGCGCATCGGCGGCTTTTTGAGCGGCGGCGAGCAGCAGATGCTGGCCATCGGCCGTGCGCTGATGGCGCAACCCAAAGTGCTTCTGCTGGACGAGCCCCTCATGGGGTTGAGCCCCCTGATGCAAGCCACCCTGGTTCGGGCCACGAGGGAAATCCGCGACGAAAAGAAGATCTCCATCATCGTCACCGAACAGTACGCGCGGCCGGTGATGCCCATCGTCGACTACGCCTTCATCCTCGAAAACGGATCCGCGGTGCTGGAGGGCACCCGGGAGCACCTCATGGACAACCCGGATATTCGATCCGCCTATTTCGGCGTCGAGGAGTCTTGATTCATGGCGGAGCCCGACAGAAGCGATGTAATCAGCGAACGCACTTACACCCGGTTCGACAGGATGTGCGAGCGGTATCCGGACCGGACGGCGCTGATCTACTTGGGCCTGCGTATCTCCTATGCCCGGCTCAAGGACTGGAGCGAGCGGTTTGCCGGTGCGCTCCAGCAGATCGGTGTCGGCAAAGGGGACCGGGTGATGATTTACATCTCCAACTGTCCCCAGTGGGTCATCGCGTTTCTGGGCATTCAGCGGCTGGGGGCGGCCATCGTACCCGTGGCCCCCATCTATACCTCCCACGAGCTGACCTACATGGTGAAGGACTCCGGGGCCGAGACCCTCATCTGCCTGGACACCAATTTCTGCTATGTCAAGGAGGTCATGGACCAGACGGGACTGTCGCGCGTGATCGTCACCAACCTGGTGGACCTGTTGCCGCTGTGGAAACGGTTTGCCGGAAAGCTCTTCGACAAGGTGCCCAGGGGAAAGATAGACCGCGGCCAGGGGGTTTTCTCCTTCACCTCCCTGCTGCGCCACGCGCCCCTTGCCGAAGCGGCCGACATCGACCCCATGGAGGATCTGGCCTATTTGCTGTACACCGGAGGGACGACCGGCTTCCCCAAGGGTGTTCCAGGCAACCACGCCGGCATGACCTCGTATGTCAACGACGTCACCGAAGACATCGGCGGCGAGCGGCTGCTGGAGGGAGAGGACACCTACATCGCCGTCAACCCGCTGTTTCACATCATGGCGCTGGGACTGTTCATGTCCGTCGGGCTGAACAGAGGAAACGCCACCGTCCTGATGCCCGTTCCCCAGGTGGACGCCATTCTGGCCTGCATCCAAAGATACCGGGTGCGGTGGCTGCTGGGCGTACCGGCCCTGTACCGGATGATCCTGGACAACGACCGGCTCGACCGCTACGACCTCAGCTCGCTGCTCTACTGCTACTGCGGCGGTGATGTGCTGCCGGTGGAGATCTACAACCGGTGGCACGAACACCTGGGTGTCCCCATCTATCAGGTCTACGGCTCCACGGAAGCGGGGCACGTCTGCTACAGCCGCATCGACCGGGTGCCGAAACAGGGCACCATCGGGCTGCCGCTGAAAAGTCGACAATGTCTCGTAGTGCACCCGGAGACCCTGGAGCCGGTCCCGCTCGGAGAAGGCGGCGAACTGCTGGTGACTTCGCCCTACACCCTGAAGCGCTACTGGGAAAAGCCCGAGGAAACCGAGAAGGCCTACGTCGAAATCCAGGGAAAGACCTACTGCCGAATGGGCGATTTCGTAAAGCAGGACGAAGACGGTGAACTCTATTACGTGGAGCGCAGCGCGGACATCATCAAACACAAGGCATTCCGGGTCTCCGCCTCCGAGGTGGAGTCCATCCTCCAGGACCACCCCACGGTGATCGGAGCCTGCGTGGTGGGAGTGCCAGACCCCAAGGTGGGCGAACGCATCAAGGCCATCGTGGTGCTCAAAGAAGACGCCCGCGGCGTAAGCGGTGCAGACCTGATCAACTGGTGCAGCGATCACCTGGCCGCCTACAAGGTGCCCAGTTATATCGAGTTCCGGGACATGCTGCCCAAATCCAAGGTCGGCAAGCTGCTGCGCCGGGAGGTGCGCGACGAGGAGCGCCGCCGGATTTCCAAAAAGGAGACGTGACCTCGCCTACTGCAGCGTTGGCGAAATGCGCTGGCTCGCGAAAGGCCGTCGAGCCGCTTAAGGAGGAATCAACATGGATGTACTGCAAGCCATACGGGAACGTCGCAGCTGCCGCCGCTTCCTGCCCGATCCCATCGGAGAGGAAACCCTGCGGCAGATGTTGGAGGCGGCGGCCTGGGCGCCGTCACCGCTGAACAGCCAACCCTGGGAGTTTGTCGTCGTCACGAACGCGGCCAAAAAAGCCGAGCAGCGGTCCGCCGCGGAGGCCTGCCATCAGTGGGCCTTGAAAGAAAGCGGCTGGAAATGGCTCTCCGGCTACCGCATGGACTTTCTCACCGAGGCCCCCGCAATCATCGCCGTGGTGGGAGATCCGAAAAAGACCGGCGTAGACATGTTCCAGCAAGAGGGTACGGTGGCCTACCAGCACGCCTGTGCTGCGGCCATCCAGAACCTGATGCTCGCGGGCCATGCACTGGGAGTCGCCACACTGTGGTTCACCTTTTTCGACAAGCCCGCCGTGCGGGAAATCCTGGAAGTCTCGGCGGAGAAAACACCGCTGGCGCTGGTGTGTGCGGGAAAGGCCGCCGAAGCCGTCGCCGATGTGCCGCGAAAGGATGTGCACGCAAAGACACGGTACATTTAGGTTTCAGCCCTTCCGCCCGACGCCACTGCGGCCGGTTGGATCGCTGCAGTGGCCTCGGCAGGGCGTTTTCTATGCGGGGTTTCAGGTTTCGGGTTTCAGGTGTCAGACGGGTCACCGTCCTTTGTTTTTTATGCTGAAACCCGAACAATGAAACCTGAATCCTTGCGAGCGAGGCAGCCCGCGTTGCATAGGGAATTTTGAAATTCCAGGGGCATTGCCCTCTCGAACGCCCCTGCCGTTGTCCCATCTGCGGTGTTTCTTGTTCGGTGTTCAACGTTCACTAGAAGCTATCTCAAAATTAGGATTTTCGTTCAAGGTCAAGGAGGATCCAAGTTTTTAGCCGCAGGAATACTCCTGGTTTTCGAGGACTGGAAACGAGGACCCGACGCCGAGATTGGGCGAAAAGACAATTTTGAGATAGCTTCTAACAAAGCAAGGGAGTCCTCGCATGGCCGGAAGCATTCTCGAAGGAAAACGCATTCTGGCGGTGGACGACGAGCCGGACGTTCTCGATACGCTGGAGGACCTCCTCTCCGACAACGAGGGCCTGATCCTCGACCGGGCCACGGACTATGACTCCGGTTTTCACTTGCTGCGCTCCTGGTCCTACGATGCGGTGATCCTGGACATCATGGGGGTGCGGGGCTTCGATCTGCTCAACGCCTCCGTGCATCTGGGGTTTCCCACCGTGATGCTCACCGCCCACGCCTTTTCGGTGCCGGACCTGAAACAGTCCATCGAAATGGGAGCCCGCGCCTACATCCCGAAAGAGAAAATGTTCGACATCGCAGCCTTCCTGGAGGACGTCATCACACTGAGCCACGGCTCCAGCCTGCGGCAGATGTTTCGAAGGCTGGGCGGATTCTTCAACCGAAAGTTCGGCTCGGAATGGATGGAGGACGAAAAGCGCTTCTGGAAGGAAGTGGAGGCAGGCACCTTCCAGCCCAAACCGGTGATTCTCAAGAAGTGACGCCTAGAGGCAAGACCGAAACCCGTCCGGCTATCCCGCCCATCCCTGGTTGTTGTTCCTAAATTGTCTTTTCGCCCCGTCTCGGCATATCCATGGCAGTGCATTTCCTCTGTAGCCAACAATAGCCACAAGGTGGTATAGTTGACACCGATGAAATCGGGTCTTGTTTGACCCAAATCAATTCCTTCCATTCTGCAAAGAG
>JAJDOA010000308.1 GCA_022340405.1 Desulfobacteraceae bacterium
CACCGAGGCCACCAGATCGACGATGGAGACGTTGGGCGTCGGAACCCGGATGGCAAGGCCGTTGAGCTTTCCTTTCAGCTCGGGAAGGACCAGCGCCACGGCTTTGGCGGCTCCTGTCGTGGTGGGGATCATGGACAGCGCCGCCGCACGGGCTCTTCGCAGGTCCTTGTGCGGAAAATCGAGCAGTCGTTGGTCTCCGGTGTAGGAGTGCACGGTGGTCATCAATCCGCTTTGCAGTCCAAAACTTTCCATGACAACCTTGCAGACAGGGGCCAGGCAGTTGGTCGTGCACGAGGCGTTGGAAATGATGTGATGCTGCTTGGGATCATATTGACTGGAATTCACGCCCATTACGATGGTGATGTCCGGGTCCGCTGCGGGGGCGGAGATGATCACCTTGCGGGCGCCGGCGCTCAGATGCTTGGATGCGCTTTCGCGGTCCCGAAACAATCCCGTGCACTCGGCAACGATATCCACGCCTTTTTCCTTCCACTGCAACTCCGCCGGGTCTTTGACCGACGATACGGTCACTTGCCTTCCGTCGACCTCGATGGCGTTGTCTGCAGGTTCGACCTTCACACCGAGCCGCCCGTGAACCGAGTCGTAGGTGAGAAGGTGCGCCATGGTGGAGGCATCCATCAAATCATTGATGGTCGTCACTTCCACCTTCGGATTTTCCAGTGCAGCCCTGAAAACGAGCCGGCCAATTCTGCCGAACCCATTTATTGCGATTTTGGTGCTCATGCACATCTCCTTATTGGGGTATAGTGGTTTGGGAAAAGGGAGTTATGAGAAATATACAACCATACTATGCACGAAACGCCCGGACGCCAACCCCTCTCGATCCGCCGTTGTCGGATGGGATGTGCCCCAAACGGGCAGGCTTCAACCGCGTTTGTTCCCTTTGAGAATGCCGCTGGCCAGAGAAATGCTTTTTTTGCCGAAGGACTCGAGGTCCGCGGAGAGACTTCCCAGATCCATTTTTCCCCGCTTGTTTACGGCCCGGATCAGTATGGGAAGGTTGACGCCGGAGAGCACCTCGATCTTGCCCTCTTCCAAAAATGAGTAGCTCAGATTGGAAGGCGTACCTCCGAACATGTCGGTGAGGATAAGAACGCCGTCGCCTCGATTCACGGACTTGATGCCCGCTGCAATCTTGTCTCGCAGTTTGTCCACGGGTTCGTTCAAGTCGATGGAAACCGGGACCACCGCTTTGGGTTTTTCCTGTAGGACGAACGCCGCCGCATCGATCATGGCGTCGGCGAGTTGACTGTGCGTTACGATGACAATTCCTATCATGTGACTTTCCTGTCGCGGCTTCTTCGGCCGGTGTCGCGTCGGCAGCGGCATGCTGGGGGTTCTGTCAAATGCTCTCCGAAAAGCGAAGTGAATGAAGCGCGCCTAGGTTGTCGATTTCCGCTGTCGAACCTTCAGCCGCTCTCTACAGCCGGATATCCCTGTGAGAAATATCGATCCGCCGGTTCGGATTGTCGATATGCTCGTAGACGGTGCGCGCCACGGCTACGGAGCGGTGACGTCCGCCGGTGCAGCCTATGGCGATCGTCAAATAAGATTTGCCCTCCTTTTCGTACAGAGGGATCAGATAGTCAAGCAGATCGAGGTATTTTCCGAGAAATATGCGTGTCTCCTTTCGCTCCAGGACGAATGCCCGCACCCTCTCGTTCTCCCCGTCCAGCGGGCGAAGCTCTTCCACGAAGTGCGGGTTGTCCAAAAAGCGGACGTCCATTACCAGATCGGCTTCCGGAGGAACCCCATGCTTAAAACCGAAGGACTGCACGTGGATCTGCAGTCCGGATTGCTTCCGGTATTTTTCGGCGATTTCCAGGACGGCGGACTTTAGGGTGTGCACGCTGTAATCGGAGGTATCGATGACCCGGTCCGCCGTCCCCTTCAGCGACGCCAGCTGCTGTGCCTCCTCTCGAATGCCGTGGACCAGGCTTTTTCCCTTGGCCAGCGGATGGTGCCGCCGGGTTTCGCTGTAGCGCTGCACCAGTACGGACTCTTCCGCTTCTAGAAAAAGGATCTGCAGTGTGTATCCCTTCGCCCGCAGGGAATCGAAACTGGGCCCGTATGCAGCTGGAAATCGTCGATCGCGCATGTCCATCACGAAGGCCAGGCCGCACAATTCCGATTCGCTTTCCAAGGGCAGTTCCAGAAATTTCGGCAGCAACGCCACCGGAAGGTTGTCCACGCAGTAAAAGCCCGCGTCTTCGAAGGCGGCCAGCGCCGTGCTCTTGCCCGAGCCGGAATAGCCGGTGATGACGATGATGGGCAAGGATTTCACGGCATCTAAAAGTCCACGTCCTCTTCCTGGATCAACCGAAGGATCTGCTCCGGATCGTCGGCGCTCATGAGTCGCTCCTTGAGGATATCGTTTTTCAAAATCTTGGAAATCCGGGCCAGCAGGCGCAGGTGGAGCCCTGTGGAATTTTCCGGGGTGACCAGAACGAAAAAGATATGGGTGGGCCGTCCGTCCATGGATTCGAAATCCACGCCCTGCCGGCTGATTCCGAAGCCCAGGACCAGATTGTCCAGGCGCTTGAGCTTGCCGTGTGGAATTCCGATGCCGCCTCCGATGCCCGTGCTGCCTAGTCTTTCCCGTTCCAGAAGCACACGCACCAATTCTTCGGCATCCACCTGAGCGATGGTGGCCACCGGTCCCACCAGTTCTTCCAAGATTCCCTTTTTATCGGTTGCCTTGAGGTCGGTCTGAATCGCGTCTTTGTGCAGTACATCGATGATTTTCATCTGGGGTCACTCGCATAGGGTTCGGGGCCATCCGGCATCTGCACAGGGCCTTTTACCGGGGCTGTATCAGCCCGTAGTCGCCGTCGCTGCGCCGATAGATGACATTGACGCGGTCGGTGCGGGCGTTGGTGAATACCATGAAATTCTGATCCACAAGGTCCATTTGCAGGATGGCCTCTTCCACGTCCATGGGTTTGTACTCGATGTTCTGCACGTGCACCCTTCCCGGCGCATCCGTGTCGACGGTCGGCGTTTCATCGATTGCCGCCCTGCGGGATCGATCGCGTGCAGGGCTCCGGCGGGCACGGACCTTTTGCTTGGTTTTCTTGATCTGGCTTTCCAACTTGTCCAGCACCATGTCGATGGCCGAGTACATGTCCTCGGTTTCTTCCTTGCCGTTGATCTTCAACCGGTCGCCGTTGATGTTGATTTCTGCTATGTGGCGGAACTTTTCAACCGACAGCACCACGCTGGCCTCGGCGGGGTTGTACAGGTATTTATCGAAGCGGTCGAGTTTGTCGCTGACGTAGTTGCGCAGATGGTCGGAGGGATCGATATTTTTGAACGTCACAGAAGTCTGCATGGGACGCCTCCCTATAGTTGTTTGCGTTTGTTGGACGGCAGAACCTTCATCATTTCCCGGTATTTTGCCACCGTTCTGCGGGCGATGTTGATGTTGGACGCCTTGAGCATTTTGGCAATTTTATCGTCGCTGTAAGGTTTGCGGGGATTTTCGCTGTCGATGATCTGGCGGATCTTCTCCTGAACGCTGGCCGATGCGATGGCCTCACCGTGAACACGCTGGATGGAGCTGTTGAAGAAGTATTTCAGCTCGAAAATGCCCTGCGGGGTATGGGCGTATTTGTTGGTCGTCACACGGCTGATGGTGGATTCGTGCATGCCGATGTCTTCGGCCACCTCCCGCAATACAAGCGGCTTGAGGCGGGAGATGCCGTTTTCGAAAAAATCCTGCTGGAATTTCAGGATGCTCTCCATGACCCGATAAATGGTTTTTTGGCGCTGGTGAATGCTGCGTATCAGCCATGCCGCCGAGCGCATTTTTTCCTGGACATAGTCTCTCGCCTTGTCGGGAAGCTTCTTCCCGCCTTTCAGAGCGTCCCTGTAGAAGTTGCTAACGCGCAATTTGGGCAGGCCGTC
>JAJDOA010000043.1 GCA_022340405.1 Desulfobacteraceae bacterium
CATTTTGAACATAAATCTGTGCAAATGAGGATTTAATATTCAATTTCAGTAGGTTGTGTGGAGAGGATTGCCTGTCTTCCACCACAAACGATTGAGGGCCGAAGGCTTGCCGCGCTGCCGAACAGACGCCATGAAATATTATTATTTCAATAGCTTGTTTCTTGTTACCTCCCCCTGACTCCAGGCTGGCACGTGCATTGCTCATAGAGAATGCCAATCCAAACGAACCGAAGTCGTAGGGGCTGTTTCTACATTAGGATTTTGGTTCAAGGTCAAGGAGGATTCGCGTTTTCAGCCGCAGGAATACTTGCGTATTTCGAGGACTGGAAACGAGGACCCGACGCCGAGATGGGGCCAAAAGACAATGTAGAAACAGCCCCTAGGTTCCGCCGCGAAAATTTCACCCGAAAAGGAGGTCCGCGATGAAAAGAGTAATGGTGCAGCTGTTTGTCATCGGCGTGTTGGTCATGTCCTATGCCATGCCCGTGCTGGCTTGTGGTGGGGCGGGACCGTAGATCCGATCCAAGAAAGCGAAAATCCCACTCCCCAAAAAGGCAGGAGGAAAAAGCACGGAGCGGTTGGCCGTGCTTTTCTCCTGATTCTTCCGGTCACTTTGCCGGCGTCGTCGAGCCAGCAAGCCTCGGCCGATCGGCCGGAATGCCGCATTTGTTTTCTTCGCTACGGTATGGTAGCTTGCGGTACCGGCAACCGCAGCATGCCGTGAAGGAGTCGTTGTGGATTTTTGTTTGATGCTCCGATGGTTGCGGATCTCTCTTCTGGTTTCCGCCTTGTTGTTGATCACGGGATGCTCCTCGGAAACGGAGACACAGCCCGCGACTCCGGTTCCCCAATCGTCGGGTAGCAATGTCCACTACGGCGGCATCTACCGGGTGCCGCTGATGAACAGCCCGTCCACATTGGATCCCGCCCGGGTGCGCGACCATTACGGCGAGGCCGTAGTCCACCAGCTCTTCGATGGCTTGGTACAGTTCGGACCCCAGTTGCTGGTGGTGCCCGCCTTGGCCGAGAGTTGGAGAGTGGAAGAAAATGGCACCGTATACCGCTTTCTTCTTCGGAAAAACGCCCGCTTCCACAACGGTCAACCGGTTTCGGCGGAAGATGTCATTTTCTCCATTTCCCGCCTTCTCCGGATCGATCCCCCGCCCGCCATTTTACCCCATCTTCTGAAAATTCAAGGGGCTCAGGCATTCAGGGATCGAACCGCCTCCACGGTCGTCGGGCTCGAGGCCGAGAACGACCGCGTGGTCCGCGTCCGTCTGGAAGAGCCCCATGCGCCATTTCTTACCGCATTGGGGATGTATTTTGCGGCCATCGTGCCCAAGGAGGAGGTCCTTCGTCAGGGCGAGGCGTTTTCCAGACATCCGGTGGGAAGCGGGCCCTTTCGCATGATTTCCTGGGAGGCGGACCGGGCCATTTCCTTGGAGCGATACCCCGATTACTACGCCGGGAAGGCTTTCCTGGACGGGATTCGCTACGTTATCTATCCGGGAGTAAAGATCGAAGAGGTTTTCGAAGATTTTCGCAAGGGACGCCTCGAGGAAATGCCGGTTTATGGAAACCTGTGGGAGGAACTGGCGGACCGCAAGGATCTCAAGCGGTTTCACCGCCCGGCCTTGAGCCTCCTGTTTTACGGAATGAACTGTGAGCATCCGCTGCTGAAAAATCCGGCGGTTCGCAAAATCCTGTCCGGGGCCATCGACCGCGCCTCCCTGGTCGAGGCCGTTTACCGAGGGCAGTTCGAACCGGCCCATTCCATTCTTCCGCCCGGAATGCCCGGATATCTGCGCCGCTCCCCTTCGGTGCCGGCGGACTTGCCGAGAACGCGTCAAATCCTGAGAGAGGCGATCGGGTCAACGGGAGACAGCGAACCGACCTTGGAGATCGTTTCCGGTTCCGCCTCACCTTTCGCTCGAAAGGAGATCGAAAGAATCCGCACCCAATTTTCGCAAATCGGCGTTCAACTGGAAGCCAAATTCATCACCGACTGGCCGAGTTTCGAAGCCTACCTCCTCTCCCCATCCATGCAGATCTATCGGTACGCCTGGTCCGCCGACATGCCGGACCCGGACAGTTTTTTGTATCCCCTCTTTGCTTCGGACTCTCCCATCAATTTCATGCACTACCGTAACCCTCTCGTGGACCGGCGGCTGCTGGAAGCCCGTGAAATTCTGGATCCGGTGAAACGGGCCGAAGCCTACCGAGAGATTGAAAAAATCGTATTGGACGAACCGCCGATCATCCCTCTTTTCTACTTAAGCGTTGACCGCGTATATCAGGCCGCTGTACAAGGAGCCCATCCGAGCGCGCTGGGCGCCCAAACCATGCAGCTGCACCGCGTCTGGCTGCAGCCAGCGCAATCCACGGAAACGGAGAAGCGATAGCCGCGATCCATCCTTTTTCTCCCATGCAAAACCGGGCCCCGCAAATACGTCTTTTTCAAAAGCCCCGGTTTATTCCTCTCCGGTACCGGTTTATCTTCATCTATTCCTCTCTGCTGGTTCTTCTGTCGGGAACCATCGCCGTGGCCCTCAGCCATCAGCAGAGCCGAAGCATCCGGACCCAGATTGAAAAGCGCGGGCTGGCGATTGCCCAGAGCATTGCAGCGGCCTCGACCGCCGATCTACTCACCTACAACTATATCGCTCTCGACCAGTATGCCAACCAGGCGGCCCGCAATCCCGACATCTTGCGGGTCATTGTCCACGACAAAGAGGGGCGCATTGCGGCATACAGCGGCAAGCCCGAATTGCAGAATCAGATTCTGGACGACGAAATCAGTCGGAAAGCCTTGCGCACAACGACACCTCTGATACAGGAAAGCGTTTCGGCATCGGACACCCGATCGGTTCTGGACGTTTCCGTTCCCGTTTTCCTGACCGCTTCGGATGAGCGATGGGGAACCATCCGCGTCGGCATGTCCCTGGCGCCGGTGTACAGGCAAATCCGCCAGATCCAAAAGATCATTTTTGCCATCGGATCCGCCGCTCTGGTGATCGGCATCCTGGTCTCCATGTGGGCCGCCCGCCGCATCACGCATCCATTGGCGAATCTGGTCCAGGCTTCAATGGAGGCCGCGCATGGGAACTTGCCCCAGAACGTTCACACGCGTACCGGTGACGAGGTGGAAATCCTCTCCTCCAATTTCGACCTGATGATTCGGGAAATCCGGTCGCACCGGGATCTGCTGGAAAGCCAGTTAGCGGAAATCAAACGGCTGCAGAATTACCTGGAAAAGCTTCTGACCACCATGAACGACGGACTGATGTCCGTGAGCTTGGAGGGACGCCTGGCCGCCATCAATCCTGCCGCCCTTTCCATCTTGGGTATTCGCGATGCCGATCCGAAACCGGGAGAATTCATTTCGGGCTTTATCCCGGAAGGCACGGATCTTTATGCCTACATCCAACACCGGTTAAAAACCCCGGAGGGGCGCGGTCAGCATGAAATCCGGTTTCCGGGGAAAGAGCAAATCCGCGTACTGCTCGTCGGCTCCAGCGTCTTGCAGGACGACCGGGACCACCCGGAGGAAATCATTTTCAACATCCACGACATCACCGAACGCAAGGAGCTCGAGGCACGCGTGCGCCAGGCACAGCGACTGGCCGGCCTCGGAACCCTGGCCGCCGGCATGGCCCACGAGATTCGAAACCCTCTTTCGGCGATCAAAACCTTTGTCCAGCTCCTGCCCAAGAAAATGGAGAAGCCGGGTTTTCTGGAAAAATTCAATCGCACGGTCCCGAGGGAAATCGACCGCCTCAACAACCTCGTCGAGGATCTTTTGGAATTGGCAAGAACCCCCCACTACCGATTCCAGAGTACGGACATCCGCTCCCTGCTGTTGGAGATATTCGATTTCGTGGAGGAAGAGTTGGCCAAGGATCGCATCCGCAGCCGGTGGGAACTGCCGCCGGACCTGCCTGCGGTCTCAGCGGACGCAAGTCAACTGACCAAGGCATTTCAAAATCTGATCCGGAATGCCGTCCAGGCCATGCCCGGGGGAGGGCGGCTGACGGTAACGGCACGATATGAAAAAGGAGAGCAAGGTCCGTTTGCAGCACCGGAGAATCCGCCCCGGCGATTGTGTATCGCCTTTTCGGATACCGGGCCCGGGATGTCTACCGACGTGCTAAAAAACATCTTCAATCCATTCTTCAGCACAAAAGACAAAGGAACCGGCCTGGGGCTGGCGATCACGCACAAAGTCGTCATGGAGCACGGAGGCTTCATCCAGGCAACCAGCACACCGGGTGAGGGATCCCGTTTCACCGTGGTATTGCCCGTCTCGTAGACGACGCGGCGTTCAGATGATTTCGGGCATGTTACGGTGATTGGCGGATGAAGCAATTGCCATAATTGTGTTCCGTTTCCGCTATGGAGTGATAGTGTCGTGTCCCGTAAGTTCTTGCCGATAAAAGCTTATAGCAATTGTCAAAAATAGGTTCCGATTGGAATGACCTTTTTCTTGTCTTTCATAGGGGCGGGGTTTATCCCCGCCCCTGAGGTAGCGAAGCGGAGATCCCGGTCACGGGGTTCGGGGCAGGTGATCCCACCAGCGGGAGGGGATAAACCCCTCCCCTACCGATCCATTGAGAAGCCATCTTGGAAACGGAACACAATTCTGACAATCGCTATAGAAACAGTCCCTAGTCTCCGCGCCGGATTTTCAACGACTTGATCTTTTGAACGAGGGTGTTGCGATGGATTTTGAGCATGCGAGCGGTCTCCGCCTGATTCCAGCCGCAGGAACGCAGGGCTCGCAGCACATACTGGCGTTCAAAGGCCCTCCTCGCCTCGATCAACCCTCTGTTGACCGTCTTTCCCTGCCAATCTTCCTCCGAAGCTTCGTCATGAAATAGAAGATCGAAAGGCAATGCCTTCTCGTCGATGGCTTTTCCATCGGCCTCCAAGACCACCATGCGCTCGATAAGGTTTTCCAGCTCGCGAATGTTGCCCGGCCAGGGATAGGCTTCCAGCACCGCCATGGCGTCGGCTTCGATGCTTCGGATGTTTTTGTTCAGTCGGCGGTTGAACCGTTCCAGGAAGTAGTTGGCCAGCAGAGGGATGTCTCCCTTGCGCTGCCGCAGCGGAGGGAGCTGAATCGGAATCACGTTGAGCCGGAAATAGAGATCATCCCGAAACCGTCCGTCGGCGATCATTTCCTCCAGGCGGGTGTTGGTGGCCGCTACCATGCGGATGTCCACTTTGATGCTGCGGTTGCTTCCGACCCGAGTGAACTCCCTTTCCTGCAGAAACCGCAGGAGCTTGGCCTGCATTTCCAGTTTCAGACTGGAGATTTCATCCAAAAAAATGGTTCCGCGGTTGGCGAATTCGAACTTGCCGATGTTTTGACGGTAGGCCCCGGTGAATGCTCCTTTTTCATGTCCGAACAGCTCGGCCTCGATCAACTCGGGAGGAATGGCCGCGCAGTTGATGGCAACGAAACGATGCTCGGCGCGGGGGCTTCCGTTGTGAATCACGCGGGCGATCAGTTCTTTTCCGGTGCCGCTCTCACCCGAGATCAGGACGTTGCTGGCGGCTTGGGCCACCTTTCCCACCAGCCGGAATACCGCCTTCATGCTGTCGGATTGGCTGATGACGCGCGTGTCTCCGGCGCGAAGGGCCATCTCCGAGCGAAGGTAGCGAATTTCCTGTTCCAAGGAACGCTTGTGAAGGGCGTTTTCCAGGTGGTGCAGAACGACCTCTGCGTCGAAAGGCTTGGTAATGTAGTCATACGCGCCCGACTTGATGGAATCCGTCGCTTCCCGGGCCCGGTCGGTTGCCGAGACCATGATGACATCGAGGCTATTGTCAAACGCTTTGATCCTGCGCAAGGTTTCGATGCCGTCCATCTCGGGCATCACCACATCCAGAAACACCAGATCGAACACCTCTTTTTGAATTTTCTCCAACGCGCTGGGGCCGTCGGCCACACACACCACGTCGTAGTCATCTTCCAGAATTTCTTCCATGGATTCCCTTGTGGCCCGGTCATCGTCCACTACGAGAATTCTGCTCTGCCGTTCTTCTTTTCCGTTGGCCATGGTCCGTTCGCTGTTTCGAATCCGCAGTTGTCCTGTACGATCAGGAGTTTCAGCGTTTCAGGATTCCGAACATCACCGCCTCGTACCCCTCGGGTGGGAAGTTCCATTTTGGGCCGTAGACATGGATTCGCCGAACGGTGGGGCCCTTCGGATCGACCACCCGTCCACCCTCCAAGGTCCATGCGAGAATCCCTCCTGCCAGGTTGTGCATTTCGATTCCCTTTTCGGCCGGCTGTTGGGCCAGCAGACCGCTTCGGTAGCTGATGGTGCAATAGCCGATCACGGTCTTTCCGGAATATGCGTCCGGAGACTGCAGAAAAGCCTCCTCGGCAACAGCCCCGGGGATGCGGGACACCGCCACTTCCGTCGGTTGGCGGGCGTCGACGAAAACGGCCCTGCCGGCGTCAAGCAGCGCCATCGCTTCCGAGGGCGGGATGCTGTGCACCGC
>JAJDOA010000216.1 GCA_022340405.1 Desulfobacteraceae bacterium
CTTGTACAAAATGCGCGTTCGGTCTGCGAAGAGCGGCACAACCAACAGATCGAGCCCGAACATTTGCTGTACGCCATGTTGCAGGAGCCGGAAGGCGTCGCAAATGCCATGGTGCGGAAAATGGGAGCTTCGCCGCAGGCGGTGCTGCAGTCTCTGGAGATGGCCATGGAGCGTCTTCCGCGGATTTCCGGAGCCGTCGAGGTGTATATTTCACCCCGCACCAAGCAGGTGTTGGAAGCCGCTTTCGCCGAGGCCGAAAAGATGAAGGACGAATACGTCAGCATCGAGCACATCCTGCTGGCCATCGTGGACGAAAAAGGCGGTGAAGCGGCAAGCGTTCTTCAAAAAAACGGCGTCGTTCGGGATACGGTTCTGAAAAGCCTGGTGGATATCCGCGGCAATCAGCGCGTCACGGATCCGAATCCGGAGGAAAAATATCAGGCCCTGGACAAGTTCAGCCGTAACCTGACGGACCTTGCGCGGAGCGGGAAACTGGACCCCGTCATCGGTCGCGACGAAGAGATCCGGCGCATCGTGCAGGTGCTTTCCCGACGCACCAAAAACAACCCCGTGTTGATCGGCGAGCCCGGTGTGGGCAAAACGGCCATCGTGGAGGGCTTGGCCCAGCGCATCGTGGCCGGCGACGTATCGGAGAGCCTGAAAAACCGTAGGCTGGTGGCCCTGGACATGGGAGCGCTCATCGCCGGCGCCAAATACCGGGGTGAATTCGAGGATCGTCTCAAGGCGGTCATCAAGGAGGTGGAAAAGGCCGACGGAGAAGTGATTCTGTTCATCGACGAACTGCACACCCTCGTGGGAGCCGGTGCCGCCGAGGGCGCCGTGGATGCCTCCAACATGCTGAAGCCCGCCCTGGCCAGGGGAACGCTGCGCTGTGTGGGCGCCACTACCCTCAACGAGTATCGAAAGTACATCGAAAAGGACGCCGCCTTGGAACGGCGGTTTCAGCCGGTTCTGGTACGGGAACCCACCGTGGAGGATACGATCTCCATCCTGCGGGGGTTGAAGGAAAAATACGAGGTACACCACGGGGTACGCATCATGGACTCGGCCATTGTGGCCGCCGCGACCCTGTCGGACCGCTACATCACGGATCGATTTCTCCCCGACAAGGCCATCGACCTCATCGACGAATGCGCATCGAAGCTGCGCATCGAGATCGACAGCATGCCCATGGAAATCGATGAAATCCAGCGGAAAATCGTACAGGCGGAAATCGAGCGCCAGGCATTGACCAAAGAGAACGATCCGGCCTCTCGGGAGCGCCTGGGTAGAATCGAGCAGGACCTGGCCGAAATGAACGAGGAAATCCTCTCCATGAAGGCCCACTGGCAAAACGAAAAGGAGCAGATCCAGGAAATCCGCAAAATCAAGGAGGACCGGGAACGGCTCGGCGTGGAGGAGCAACAGGCCGAACGTCAGGGCGACCTGGCCCGTGTGGCGGAGATTCGCTATGGACAGATGGCCGAGCTCAACCGACGGCTCGAACAGGCCAAAACCCGCCTGAGCGAACTGCAGGAGAGCCGGAAAATGCTCAAGGAGGAAGTCGACGATGAAGACATCGCCGAGGTCATCTCCCGCTGGACCGGCATCCCCGTGAGCAAGATGCTGGAGGGGGAACGGGAGAAGTTGGTCCGCATGGAGGCCCATCTGGCCAAGCGCGTCATCGGACAGAACCCGGCCATCGTGGCCGTGTCCAACGCCGTGCGCAGGGCACGGTCCGGCCTCCAGGATCCCAACCGTCCCATCGGATCGTTCATCTTCATGGGACCCACCGGTGTAGGCAAAACCGAGCTGGCCAAAGCGCTGGCCGCGTTTCTTTTCGACACGGAGCAGGCCATGATCCGCATCGACATGTCCGAGTACATGGAGAAGCACTCCGTGGCTCGGCTGATCGGGGCGCCCCCCGGCTACGTCGGATACGACGAAGGCGGCTACCTGACCGAAGCCGTTCGCCGCAGGCCCTATTCGGTGGTCCTGTTCGACGAAATCGAAAAGGCGCACGCAGACGTGTTCAACGTGCTGCTGCAGATCCTGGACGACGGCCGGATGACCGACGGCCACGGACGTACCGTAGATTTCAAAAACACCATCGTGATCATGACCTCCAATGTGGGCAGCCAGCATATTCGGGACGGGTCCCAAGAGCACCCTGACATCATGGAACGGCGGGTGATGGAAGCGCTGCGGTCCCAATTCCGGCCGGAGTTCCTCAACCGTATCGACGAGATCATCGTATTCGACAACTTGACCAAGGATCAGATCGTGGACATTGTCGATATCCAGATGCGAAGGCTTACCCGCAGGCTGGAGGAGCGCGACATCCGGATCGAGTTGACCGACGGCGCCAGGAATTTTCTCGCCGAAAAGGGATACGACCCGGTATACGGCGCCCGGCCCCTGAAGCGGGCCATCCAGAAGTATCTGGAAAATCCGCTGTCCATGGAGATTTTGCAGGGCGGCATTGTCGACGGATCGGTCGTGACCGTGGACCGGCAGGGCGATGCCCTGGCCTTCTCGGAGGCGATTCTAGAGAACTGAGCCGCGCTGCTGCATAACCGATCGGCTCTTCGGGCGGGAGGATGACAGCCTCCCGCCTCTTTTTTGGGGAGTCCTCTGGGTAGACCACAGCGAGAAAATAGGGTTGAATTCCACTGTTGCAGCACGTATGATCGCCCGGTACCGGTAACAGAAGGATTATGGCACGTTCTGCATCGGAAAAGCTGCGGCGCTTCTACAGCCAATTCTCGGGAGAGGACCAGGTGTTGATCGTCATCAACGCCGACCCCGATGCCATTGCCAGCGCCATGGCGGTCAAACGGCTTCTGTGGCGACGCGTTACGGCGGTTACCATCGCCAGTATCAACGTGATCGATCGGCCCGACAATCTGGCCATGATCCGTCTGCTGGGCGTCAACCTTGAATATTTCGACGATATCGACACCAGCGGTTTTTCCCGCTATGTCATGGTCGATAGCCAGCCTCAACACAACGAAGCATTTCAGAACATCGATTTCCATGTCATCATCGATCACCACCCGGAGGGAGCCGTCAGCGCTCCGTTCTCCGACATTCGCCCCAAATATGGGGCCAACGCCAGCATCCTCACCGAATACTTGAGGGCGGCAAAAATCAAGCCCTCTTCCAAGCTGGCCACGGGTCTTTTCTACGCCATCAAAACCGACACCAGCGACTTCGAGCGTGAAACCCAGATTGAGGATGTCCGAGCGTTCCAGTTTCTGTTTCGGCATGCCAACATCCACCTTGCCCGCCGCATCGATCAGGCGGAGTTGCGGCTGGATTTTCTGAAATACTTCAAAAAGGCCCTTCAGGACAAAAAAATCCGGAAGGGCAAGGTGTTCGCTCACCTCGGATCGGTGTCCACACCGGACGTATGCGTGCTGATCGCCGACTTTTTCATGCGGGTGGACTCCGTCAACTGGAGCATTGTTTCCGGTATATACGAACGAAGACTGATCCTGATCTTCCGCAACGACGGAGTTCGTAAAAACGCGGGAAAGCTGGCCAAGGAGCGTTTCGGCGACCTCGGCTCCGCTGGCGGGCACAAGAGTATGTCCCGGGCGGAAATACCGCTGGACAACCTGAAGGCCGTGACGGAATGCCGCGACGATGCAAAGATGTCTCAGTGGATCATCCAAAAGGTGACACGAAGCAAAAAGCGGCGCACTGCCCAAAAGAAATGATGGATATGAATACAAAAAACAGCGCTCTTTCGGTTACCGTTCTCGGCTCCGGGACCTGTGTGCCCTCCCTTTCCCGCAGTTCCTGTGCATTGCGGATCCAGTCGTCCGGGGCCAACCTGTTGTTGGACTTGGGCCCCGGCACGATGCATCGCCTGCTGGAGGCCGGAACCTCGATCCACGATGTGGATGTGGTTTGCTTCAGCCACTTCCACCCGGACCACAGCGCAGAGCTGGTCCCGTTTCTTTTTGCCAACAAGTACCCGGATATATCCCGGAGAACCCGGATGCTGTCGCTGGTCGGTGGAAAGGGTTTCTCATCCTTTTTCCGCGGTTTGCAGGAGATATACGGGCATTGGATCACTCTGGGGTCGGACCGAATGGTCCTGCGCGAAATGAAGACCTGGGAGGCGGACCGGATTCGGATCGGACCGTTCATGATCCGGACCTGTCCGGTCCAGCACAACGAGGAGAGCATCGCCTATCGCATCGAGGACGAGCATCGAAACACCGTGGTCTATTCGGGAGATACGGATGTGAGCGAGGATCTTGTGGAACTTGCCAGGGAGGTGGATCTGCTGGTCTGCGAATCGGCAATGCCCGATGATTGGAAAGTTCCCGGACACCTCACCCCTTCCAGGGCCGGGGAGATCGCCCGTCGCGCCGGGGTCGGCAAACTGGTTTTGACCCACTTTTACCCCGAGTGCGACACTGTGGACATCGAATCCGAATGCCGAAAGACCTGGGATGGACCGCTGATACTGGCCGAGGACTTGCTTTCCATCGAAATCGGAGAAGAATAACCGCACCGATCGATCGAATCGGCTCCACTGCAAACGCCGCCCGCTCCGTTCCCTTCCCCCTGCGGGCGGTATCGGTGCTTTTCTTTTAGGATGACAACGATGCGATATTACCCCGTAAACTTGAATGTTCAGCATCGTCCCTGCCTGGTGATCGGGGGAGGTCCGGTGGGCACTCGAAAGGTAACGACCCTTCTGGACTGCAGTGCACGGGTCACGCTGGTGAGTCCGGCGGCGGGACAGGTCCTGCGCGGGCTGGCCGAAAAAGAACAGATCGTTTGGAAACAGCGCTCCTACCGTTCCGGGGACCTGGACGGCATGTTTTTGGTCATCGGCGCAACCGACGACGAAGCTCTCAACCGCCGCATCCATACAGATGCGGAAGAACGGAACATGCTGTGCAACATCGCCGATCGCCCCGAGATCTGCAATTTCATCCTGCCGTCGGTGGTGCGGCGGGGAGATCTCGCCATTGCGGTCTCCACCTCCGGAAAGAGCCCGGCGCTTGCCAAACAGCTGCGCAAGCACCTGGAAGCATTCTTTGGGCCGGAATACGAGCCGTTTCTCGCACTGATGGGAGAGGTGCGACAGCGGCTGCTGCGTCACGAACACGCGCCGGAAGCGCACAAACCGATTTTTGAACGCTTGATTTCGGGTCCGCTTCTGCGGTGGATCCGCGAGGGAAACACGGAGGACATCGACCGCTTTTTGGCGGAAGTCCTTGGAGAGGGTTACGACTACCGCAGCCTGATGGAGACCACAGGGACGCAATCGACGTCGGAAGGCTTCGATTCTACATCGAAAAAACCATGATACCGGTTCACGGTTTCCACAGATCCCACGCGTGAAGGACGACCTCCGTATCGTTCATCGACAATCCAGAAAACAGAAGAGGCTGCGGCTTCCTTTCCCGGGCGGAATCGCATGAATTCGTTACTGTACGTTACCGTTGTTCTGTACGTCATCAGCACCATCCATTACGGCCTGTATCTGTTTCGGCAGCAGGATCGCGCGTACCGATGGGCCCGGATCACGCTGCTGACCGGGTTTGCCTGCCATTCGCTCCTGTTGGTGGCGATCATGGTCCGTTCCGGACGCATTCCCGTGCAGAATCTTCACGAAACCCTGGTGTTTGCCGGATGGGCCATGGGCGTCGTGTTTCTGGTCTTTCAGCAGCGCTACCGCCTGCGAGTGCTGGGGGTGTACGCCGCACCGCTGGCGGCGGTCACCGTATTCGCGGCCTCCAGGTTTTCGGCGAGTCCTGCCACGGACAAGATCCTGCTCAACAATTTCTGGCTCATTCTCCACATTGCAGCCGTTTTCATCGGCGAGGCCGCTTTTGCTCTGGCGGCCGGGCTGGGTATCCTATACCTGCTGCAGGAAAACGCCATCAAAACCAAAAAGCATGGCTTCTTTTTCCGGCGCCTGCCCTCACTGGATATGCTCGACCATGCAGGATATGCCTGCATCGTCGTCGGATTCAGTCTGCTCACCCTGGGTCTGATTACCGGATTCGTCTATGCCAGGGAAGTGTGGGGAAAATTCTGGTCGTGGGATCCGAAGGAGGTGTGGTCCGGTATCACCTGGCTGCTGTATGCGGCTCTGCTGCATCAACGCCTAACCGTAGGGTGGCGGGGGCGCCGGGCCGCCGTCATGGCCATCATCGGTTTCTGTGTGGTGCTGTTTACCTTTTTGGGAGTCAATTTTCTGCTGTCGGGCCACCACGGGGCGTTCACGCGGTGAGGGAAAACGCATCCGGATTGGCTGTAGATCCCGGGCAGAGCCAACAGGGGCTTGGCGAAGCCCCCGGGGGCAACTTTGGGGCAATCGAAACACGGCGTTCGAAATGCAGACCTTGTCTGACATCGTAGTGGTAGGATTGAATCACGAGACGGCACCCGTCGAGGTGCGGGAGTGCATCGCTTTTTCCTCGGAAGAGTCGACCCGCGCCCTGGATGCCCTCATCGGCCTTACCTCCATCGAAGAGGTCGTCCTCATTTCCACCTGCAATCGCGTGGAGGTGTTGGCGACGGCCCGCGACACCGAGAGGGCCGCCAAGGAAATCAAAACCTTTATCGCCGAATTCAAAAGCGAGCCGACGAGCCGTTTCGAGGCCAGCCTCTACCTGCGCAGCGGAGACGAGGCCGTTCGTCACCTTTTCCGCGTCGCATCCAGTCTGGATTCGATGATGGTGGGAGAGCCCCAGATCCTTGGCCAGGTAAAAGAAGCCTATCAACTGGCCACCCAAAGGAAAACCTCCGGGGTGATTCTCAACCGGCTGCTGCACAGGGCCTTCTTTGTAGCCAAGCGGATCCGCACGGAGACGGGAATCGGTGACCGCGCCGTGTCCATCAGCTACGCAGCCGTGGAGTTGGGTAAGAAAATTTTCGGGGATCTCGACGGAAAAAGGGTCCTTCTCATCGGAGCCGGAGAGATGGCGGAACTGGCTGTCGAGCACCTGGTGCGAAACCATGCGGACCGGATTACCGTTGCAAACCGCACCTTCGAGAGAGCAGTTGCGTTGGCGCAGCAATTTAATGGCCATCCCATACGATTCGAGGAAATTCTGGAGCAACTGCAATCCGTCGATATCATCATCGCCTCGGCGGGAGCACCGGAATTCATCATTCGGTACCCGGACGTGAAGGGCCTTTTGAAGCGTCGAAAAAACCGTCCCCTGTTTTTTATCGACATCGCCGTGCCTCGAAACATCGATCCCTCCATCAACCGTTTGGGAAATACCTACGTCTATGACATCGACGACCTGAAAACCGTCATCGAGGAAAACATCGAAGACCGGCGCAGGGAGGCCGTCAGGGCTCAACGAATCGTGGACGAGGCGGTTTTTCAATTCCGAAAGTGGCGCGAATCGCTGGATGCGGTCCCGACCATCATCGCGCTCCGGGAAAAACTGGAAAACACCTCTCGAGCGGAGCTGGAAAAAACCATGCAGAACCTGCAGCACTTGTCCTCGGAGGACCGCCAGGCACTGGAGCGGATGGTGAAGGCCGTGACCAACAAATTCATGCACGATCCCACGGTGTTCCTCAAGGGAGAGGGCTGCCACGGAGATCGGGCGACCTACGTCGACATGGTGCGAAAGCTCTTCAATCTGGATGAAGGCTGAAGGGGTTCGTTGGGTTTATTGGGTTGGAGGCAGGACAGGAGGTGCGTGTGAGAAAAATAGCATTTCTGTTGCCCGGTCAGGGTTCCCAGAAAGTGGGCATGGCAGAGGACGTGTATCGAGAATTCGACACGGTCCGGGAAATCTTCGACATGGCCAGCGACTTGACGAAGCTCCACCTGCAGCGCCTGTGCTTCAAGGGGCCGATGGAGGAGTTGACCCGAACCGTGCACCTGCAACCTGCCATCACGGCCGTGAACCTGTCGTTTCTGGCCTGCCTGACCCGAGAGGGTATCGCCGCCGACGCAACGGCCGGACACAGCCTGGGTGAATATAGCGCGCTGCATGCCGCCGGGGTCGTGAGCGCACCGGACACCATTCGGTTGGTGCACAAAAGGGGAGAGCTCATGCACCGCGAATCCCTCAAGCACAAGGGGGCGATGCACGCCGTTATCGGTCTGTCCATCGATAGGGTTCAGGAACTGGTGGATGGCCACCGCGATGAAGGCACGGTATCGGTGGCCAACCACAACACCGAAACGCAGATCGTAATTACGGGATCTCCTGAGCAGGTGGAGCGGGTGTCGGAGCAGGCGCGAGCGGCGGGCGCCAAAACGGTCGCCCTCAACGTGAGCGGCGCATGGCACAGCGAGCTCATCCAGGGCAGCGTGGAACCGTTTCGGGAATTCATCGCCGGCGTCGAACTGCATCCGCCCCGGATCCCGATCATTCTGAATGTGACCGCCGAACCGTCGGAGGACGCGGAACAAGTCCGTGCCGTCATGGCCCAGCAGCTGTGCCGTCCGGTTCGATGGTTCGAATCCGTTATCCGGCTCGTCGAAGAGGGGGTGACGGCGTTTGTGGAGGTTGGACCGGGAAGGGTTCTGACGGGGTTGGTAAAGAAGATCGTTCCTCCCGATTCCCCGGTGACCGTTCATGCAGTGGGCGACATGAGGAGTCTGGAACGATTTCTTTCGGAAATCGCATAGAGCGACAATATCTTGTCCCACAAATTACGCGAAAAAAGAACCGGCCTTTCTTTGGGTCAATCCTAAGGATTCGATCGGCAAAGCACGAAATTCGAATATCGGATTTCGGATTATAAGCTATCTCAAAATTAGGATTTCGGTTCAAGGTCAAGGAGGCTTCGAGTTTTCAGCCGCAGGAATACGTCCGTATTTCGAGGACTGGAAACGAGGACCCGACGCCGAGATTGGGCGAAAAGACAATTTTGAGATGGCTTATAGAAACAGCCCATAGTCAGACGCCGTTCCGGCAGCCATCAGTTGTCCTCGGGTTCGACCCATACGATGTGGTTCTTGTTGATGAAAAATGTCTTGCCTGTGCTTTCCATGGAGGCGACGTCCACCAGAACGATAAACGGCGCATCGCCCTGGGTGAACAGGTCCGAAACCCTCTTGCTTTCAGTGAGATTGATCTTTCCCTGCAGGGTGGAGCCGTCCGTGGTTTTCACGGTGATGGTCCTGTAGTTGACGGGACCGCCTGCGACGGTTTCCTGATGGCTCATCTTTCCTCCTTTCCCCGAATGGACTCGGGAGAATGTGGGATGGCGTTCCGCGGTTCGGACCTGAGGAGCTCCTGACCGATGGGGCCCGCTCCCTTTGTTTTTACGCCATTGCGGGCAGGGAAACAAGAAGAGTTGCCGGTATTTTTTCACTTTACAATCGGAATCGCCTATGTTATTTGGTCCGCTTTACGGAAAAGACCCAAAGCTCAGGGGCAGCTCCCATGAAAAAGAAAGACATTGAATATTTCAAGAAAATTCTGAACGACCAGTTGGAAGAGCTGTTGAACCAAGCGGATGATACGGTTTCCGGAATGACGGCTCAAAAGGAAAATTTCCCCGATCCCACGGACAGGGCCTCTCTTGAAGCGGACCGCAATTTCATGCTTCGCATTCGCGATCGCGAAAGCAAACTGATCAAGAAAATCAAAAAAACCCTGGAGCGGATCGAAAACGGCACGTTCGGCATTTGCGAAAAATGCGGGGAAGACATTTCCATCAAACGGTTGAAAGCCCGCCCCGTCACCACGCAGTGCATTGAATGCAAGACCAAAGAGGAAGCCATGGAAAAGGCGCTTGGGTTGTGACGTGTCGGGGCGGATCGATCTCCATGTTCACACCACGGCATCCGATGGCACCCTTTCCCCAACAGAAATCGTCCAAATGGCCCGGGAGCGCAACATCCGGGCCATTTCCATCACCGACCACGACACCACCGACGGCACCCGTCAGATACTGAACCGGGGTCTTCCTCGCGAGATCGGCTTCATCACCGGAGTCGAAATCAGCGCCTCTCGTCCGACTTCTCACCCGGGACCCGGAAGCTTTCACATCCTCGGCTACGGCTTTGCCGTCGACGATCCGGCTTTGCAGCAGCGGCTGCGGATGCTCCAGAAGGCGCGGCGGGATCGAAATCCGCAGATTGTCGAACGTCTCCGCTCTCTGGGCGTGGATATCTCCATGGAACAGGTGATGGAAAGAGTCGACGCCGGCGTGCAGCTCGGGAGACCCCATATCGCATCCTTTCTGGTGGAGGCGGGGGTGGTCGATTCCATCGATGCCGCCTTCGACCGCTTTCTCGGCACCGGGAAACCCGCTTATGTCGACAAGGAGCGGGTTTCCTGTGAAGCGGCAATGCAACTGATCCGAAATGCCGGAGGCGTGCCGGTCATCGCCCATCCCGGGTTGCTGCGCCCGGATCCCGGAGACGCGACCGAGGGGCTCTTGCTGGAATTGAAAGAAATGGGGTGCAGAGGCGTCGAAGTCTACTACCCCCTGCACACGAGGGAGCAGACCCAACGGTTTTTGAGCCTCGCACGGCGCCACGAGCTGCTGGTCACCGGCGGAACCGACTTCCACGGCGGTATCAGCCCCGACATTCAGCTCGGCAGCGGACGAGGAGGGAATTTCCACGTTCCCTACGCCCTGTTCGATGCACTGCTTTCCGTCTCGTCTCCGCGGAGCTTTCACATACCGAAGCCACCGGGCAACTAGAAGAGACCCTTCCCCTTTTGTGCAGGTCCGGGTATGTTTGACTGCGTCCCGGCAGTTGTGCTTCGGGTGTCGGAAGCCGTATGCTGATTGCGTTGTACGGTTTCGTTCCGATTGAAATCCGTTTTTCCTGCCTTTCGCAGGGGCAGGGTCTATCCCAGCCCGTCTTGGGGTAGGTGATTCCACCAGCGGAAGGGGAAAACCCCCTCTCCTACCGATCGATTTAGGCCGGATTTTCGAATCCCATCGGCAAAACGGACCGAGCACCCGGAAAGGCAGAAAATGCCATGAAACCCATCGAAGAAACACTCGGGCACTCCTTCCAGAAGCCGGAGCTGTTGGAAGAGGCGCTGTGCCATCGCTCTTTCGTCAATGAACAGGGCGAAGAGGGCATGCGGGACAACGAGAGGCTTGAATTTCTGGGTGATGCCGTCTTGAATCTGATCATCGGCCACCTTCTCATGGAGCGCTTCCCTCTGCTGGCGGAGGGAGAGTTGTCTCGGACTCGGGCCAATCTGGTTAACGAATCCCGTCTCGCCCGCATCGCTGCAGATCTGTCCATAGGGGCCCACATTCGACTGGGCAAGGGCGAGCAGCAATCCCACGGGCAGCAGAAAAAATCCATCCTCGCCGACGCCCTTGAAGCGATCATCGCAGCCGTCTATCTGGACGGCGGCTTTCCGGCCGCCTTCTCCCTGGTACAACGTCTCTTCGACCGGCATCTCCGGCCGGATCGACTGCCCGCCGGCAGCGGCGACCCCAAAAGCCGTCTTCAGGAACGGCTGCAGGCGGAGGGAGGAGCCCCTCCGACCTACCGGGTGGTCCAGGAAAGCGGACCCGATCACGACAAGACCTTTCACGTGGAGCTGACGGCCAACGGTTTGTCTGCGGAAGGATGCGGCAAAAGCAAGAAGGCCGCGGAACAGGACGCGGCGCGGCAGGCTCTGGAAACAATGGACGAACTGACTGCGGACTTCGATTCCCGATGAACGGACCGACACGGCCGCGCAACAGGGGTACCCGGCCGGTGCGACCGCTGATCGTGCCCCTTTTTCTTCCCCATGCCGGCTGCCCGCATCGCTGCGCCTTTTGCAACCAGCATGCCGTCACCGGCAAAAAGGCCGCAATCCCCAGCGCCCGCGCGATGGCCGACGAGGTCGAAAGGGCTCTTTCCAGGGCGGGAACAAATCGGTTTCCCGTTCAAATCTCCTTTTACGGGGGAAACTTTCTCGGACTGGAATCCGGTTGCATCACCCGACTGCTGGATGCCGCCGAGCGGTTTGTTCAGGCCGGACGGGTCCACGGGATCCGATTTTCGACGCGGCCGGACACGGTGGACGACCGCAGCATCGAACGTCTTCGACCCTACACGGTGTCCACCGTCGAAATCGGGGCCCAATCCATGGATGACCGCGTTCTGGAGGCCGCCGGCAGAGGGCACGACGCCAAAGCCACCGTCGAAGCGGTTGATCGGCTTCGACAGCACGGCCTGTCCACCGGGATCCAGCTGATGGTAGGCCTGCCCGGTGAATCGGAGGCTTCCTCGCTGGAAACCGCACGTCGCATCGCCGCGCTGTCGCCGGACTTCGTCCGCATTTATCCAACGCTGGTTTTGGAGGGAAGCCCGATGTCCCGATGGTACCGGCAAGGCCAGTATCGGCCCCTCGCCCTCGAGGAAGCCGTTTTTCGCACCGCTCGATTGTTCCGCATCTTTTTGGCCAACGGCATTCCGGTCATCCGTATGGGGCTTCATGCCGACCAAGCCCTGACGGCCCCCGGCGTCCTGTTGGCAGGCCCCCATCACCCTGCCTTCGGGCACCTGGTATTGAGCAGACACTTTTTGGAAACAGCCGCCGATCGGCTTCGGTCGCTCCACAGACGCACCCGGAGCGTCTGTTTTCGGGTACACCCCAGGAGCGAATCCCGCATGCGGGGGCTTCACGGGGCCAATCTTGAACAATTGCAGGCTCGCTTCGATCTCGCCTCCATCCGCATCGTTCCCGACGCCGCTGTCGGGGAATACGACCTGATCGCAACCGATTCGTGGGGTGCGGGAGATGAAGAAGCCGCGGGAACCCAACCGGCATGAGACTTCGACACATTCTCCTGATCTTGTCGCTCCTGACCATCCTGTCCGCATCCACGGGTGGATATCTCTACTATTCCGCCTTGCGGGAAGCGGCATTCAAAGAGGCCGCCAGGCAGGCCGAAACCCGTGTGGAGTTGCTGAAAAAAAATCTCTCCGCCGCGCTTTCCGTGAACATCCGCCCGGTGGAGGCCATGGCCGGCATTGACACGCTTCTGGAAGTGCTGGTTCGCCCCGGCGCCGAGTCCCTGAATGAGGCCAACGCCACTCTGGATCTATTCAAGCGGGCCCTCGACGTGGATGTCTGCTATGTGATGAACCACACCGGAACCACGGTGGCCTCCAGCAACCGCGAGGCGCCGGACAGCTTTGTGGGCAAAAACTTCGCTTTTCGCCCCTATTTCCGGCAGGCGTTTCACAGCGCCCCGGCAACCTACCTCGCCTTGGGCACCACCTCGGGAAAGCGCGGCGCCTACTATAGCTTTCCCATTTTCGAAAAAGGAGAAGACCTGCCCATCGGGCTCGCCGTCATCAAGGCGTCCATTGCTCAGATCGAAAACGAAATGGGGCTGTCCGAAAACGAGATGGTTCTGGTCACCGATCCCCAGGGCGTCATTTTCATCACCAACCGCGGGGAGTGGCTGTACCGGTCCATCCATCCCCTGCAACCGGAAGAAAAGGCCCGCATCCTCAAGTCCCGCCAGTTCGGCTACGGACCCTGGAATTGGATCCGTATTGACTTTTCGGGTGACCGCTATGCAGTGGACCGGGAAGGCTTACGGTATCAGATGCATCGGAGAGCAATTCCCAACTATCCGGGCTGGAGCATCATCTATTTAAAAAGCCTCCAGGAAATCTCCCGCAGCGTTTCCGGCCCCCTGATCCGTATCACCGGTCCCATAGTGGTGGCCCTCTGCATTCTGGTGGGAATCGCCGTCTTTTTGCTCTACGGGAAGGCCAGTGGAGAAATCAACAAACGCCGCGCCGTGGAGCAGGCCCTGCGCGAGAGCGACGAACGCTACCGGTCTTTGTATCACAACACCCCGGCCATGCTTCACTCCATCGATCAGGACGGACGGCTGGTCAGTGTCAGCGACTACTGGACCGAGGCGATGGGCTACGACCGGCAGGAGGTGATCGGACGCATGCTGACGAACTTTTTTACCGATGCGTCCCGGCGCTATGCAACCGAAACGGTTTTTCCAGAGTTTTTCCGGGCAGGGTTCTGCAAGGAGGTTCCCTATCAGTTCGTCCGAAAAAACGGCCAAATCATAGATGTTTTACTGTCGGCCATCGGAGTGAGGGACGAAAACGGGCACATCGTGCGCTCTCTTGCGGTTTCCATCGACGTCACGGAGAGAAAGCGTGCCGAGGAGGCCCTGAAAAAGGCCAAGGAGGAGTTGAGCCGATATTCGAAAACACTGGAGCGCCAGGTGCGGGAGCGGACCCGCGAGATCTCCAGCATCCTCCGCTATACACCGGACATGGTGTACATCAAGGACCTCCAGGGCCGCTATCGACTGATCAACACCCGCTACGAGGAGCTCCTCGGTATGCGCAACGAGGATGTTCGGGGAAAAACCGACTTCGATCTCTTCCCCCGCGAGGTGGCCGAGGCCTTCCAGCGCAACGACCAGCGGGTCGTTCGGGGAAACTGCTCGCTGCAGGCCGAGGAGCGCTTTCCCCATTCCGGCGGAGAACGGATTCTGCTGTCGGTGAAATTCCCCTTCTACGAGGAAACCGGCGAAACCGTCGGCGTCGGCGGAATTTCGACGGATATCACGGCGTTGAAAAAAGCCCAGAACCAGCTCCGCCGCCTGTCGGGGAGCATCATCGTCAACCAGGAAAAGGAGAGGGCTGCCATCGCCCGAGAGCTTCACGACGAACTGGGGCAGGTTCTCACCGCACTTCGGATGGATGCCGTGTGGCTGGCCGAGCGACTGAAAAATAGCGATCCAGCCGCTTCCGAGCGCGCCTTGACAATTTGTTTCCTCATCGATAAAAATATCGAAGATATCCGGGGGATGGCCATTCGCCTGCGTCCCGGCGTCCTCGACGATCTGGGCTTGGTGGACGCCCTCGAGTGGTTCACCACGGACTTCGAGAAGAGAACCGGGATCGCCTGCGTTTTCGAGCAGGAAAATGAAGCCCCCGACCTCGACGAAACCGTGGCCACGACCACCTATCGCATCACGCAGGAAGCGCTGACGAATGTGGCCCGTCACGCCGACGCGGCCAATGCGGTGGTGACGATCCGCTCCGAGCAGGGCCGGTTGCTGTTGACCGTCACCGACGATGGAAGGGGCTTTTCGCTTTCCGATTTGCCGGAATCCGAGGGGCTCGGCGTGGCCGGCATGCGCGAAAGGGCCGCTCTGATCGGAGGCCGATTGCGAGTGGACTCCTCCCCGGGAAAGGGCACCCGTGTTGAACTGACCGTCCCCCTGTATCCGGGGGTGAGGAGCTGACGATGATCCGCGTCATGCTGGCCGACGACCACGGCATTGTCCGCGCGGGTCTGCGGCGTATCGTGGAGGACGGGGGAGACATGACCGTGGTGGCGGAAGCCTCCGACGGCCGGTCCGCCATCCGCGCAGCGCAGGAGCACATCCCCGATGTGGCCGTGGTGGACATATCCATGCCCGACCTGGACGGGCTGGAAGTCACCAGCCGGCTTTTGCAGGAAAAACCGGATCTTCCGATCATCATTCTCACCATGCACGAAGAGGAGCAGTATGTGGTGCGCTCCATCGAGGCGGGTGCCATGGGCTACATCACCAAACGCTCCGCGCCCGAACAGCTGGTGCACGCGATCCGGCGGGTGTTCGCCGGGCGCCGATACTTGTCGGCGGAGGCCACTGAAGCGCTTGCCCTTCGGGTGGCCAAGGGCGGCAAGGGCAATTCGGTACTGGATTCACTTTCCACCCGAGAGCTGCAGGTGCTGCGCCGGCTGGCCCTCGGCCACACCAACCGGGAAATCGCCTCGGCCTACAACATCAGCATCAAAACCGTGGATACCTATCGCTTCCGCCTGCTGAAAAAACTCAATCTGCGAAACAACGCCGAGCTGAGCCGTTTCGCCACGCAGAACCACCTGATCGAACCGTAGCGGCCCGTGACCCTCGGTTGACTCCTTCCTGTAAGAATTTATCTGACAACAAAATCAGAAATCGGCCAATTGACGCTGGCATACGGTCCTGCTACTCCGATAGTAAGGTCACTGCGTCGTTATTTTCTCACCGAGACCACGGGGGGTTGACACGGCACACCGGTTTTGCCGTTACGGTACACACCTCAAGTTGGGAGGTGAGCGAATCACGGTTGCATTGATATAGTGAACCTAGCTTTCTGAAGTCCTTTTGCCTGTAACCCAAAACGTAGGAGGAGCAACATGAAGAAAAACGTATGGACCGCTTTGATCGTTGCCATTGCATGCGCGGCGCTCACACTGAGCTTCGCCGGAGAGGCCTTTGCCAAAAAGCGCATCGTTTTCGGCGGCGGGCCGGCCGGCGGCACCTTCCAGGTCGTCGCAAACGGCATTCAGGTCTACAAGCCGGTGAAAGCGCTGAAGGACTACAACATCCAGGCTCAGTCTTCCGCGGGATCCGTGGAAAACCTCCGGAAGGTAAACTCCGGCAAATCCGACTTCGGTGTCGTGTACTCCGGCCATGTGTGGCTGGGCCGTGAAGGCAAGATGAAAAACGATCCGAACAAATACACCGACGTGATGGCCGTGGCCTACCTGTACGGCGCACCGGCTCAGTTGGTGGTCCGGGCAGACTCGGGCATCAAGAGCACCAAAGACCTGGTGGGCAAAAAGGTGGGCGTGGGCAATGCCGGCTCGGGCGCCTTCGCCAACTGCGAGCTGTTTTTCACCCACATGGGCGTCTGGGACAAGATCGAGCGAAACGCCATGGGCTACAACGACGCCGCCCAGGCTTTCGGCAACAACCAGCTGGACGCTTTCTGGCTGTTCACCGCGTTTCCCAGCGGAGCGGTGATCATGGCCGCCCAGACCAACGACATCGCCTTGGTCGACCTGGGCGCCGATGCCGAAAATTCCGGGTTTTTCAAGCAATACCCGTACTTTTCCAAGCTGTCGGTTCCGGCCGGCACCTACCGCGGCGTGGACTACGAAACGCCATCGTTTCAGGACTCCGCCCTGTGGGTGGCCAACAAGGACGTGCCCGCCGACCTGGTCTACGAGCTGCTGTCCATCATCTACACCCCCGAGGGCTTGGAACACATGGTCAGCCAGAAGAAGACCTTCAAGGAAATGGCCATCGAGACCGGGGCCAACGGGATCGTGACCCCGTTCCATCCGGGCGCCGAGAAGTTCTGGAAGGAAAAAGGCGTTCTGAAATAAGCCCGTATCATACGAACCCGAAGGGCGGCATGTCGCGATGCCGCCCTTCCCCCTTCGTGTAAGGAATCGCCGTGTACGACAAGCTCAACACCTTCGAAAAGGTCGTTTTCGACGTTATGTCGCTGACCCTGGTCCTTTTCTATTCCTACTCGGCGGTGCTGGAGCCGGCCGCCACTCAGTACCACCGCGGCATCTACGTGATCATCACCTACGTTCTGGTGTTTCTGCTCTACAAGTCCAAGTTCTGGGTCTTCCGGATCGTCGACTACCTGCTCATCGTCGCCTCCATCGTGACCGTCGGCTACTGGATGGTGAACTTCGAAGCCATCAACTACCGCACGGGGGCGGAAACGCAATTGGACCAGTGGATGGCCATGGTGGGCGTTCTCATCGGCATCGAGCTGGCCCGCCGGGTGGTGGGAAACGTCTTCGTGATCATCGGCGTGGCGATGATTCTCTACGGCATGTACGGGGCGTACATGCCGGACCTCATCTCCCATGCCGGCGATACCTTTCCGCTGCTGTGCACCAGCATCTTCTACAAGAGCGACGGCGTGTTCGGCATCATGGCCAACGTGCTGGCCACCTACGTCATCCTTTTCGTGCTCTTCGGCGCCTACCTGGAAAAATGCGGGGCGCAAAAATTCTTCATCGACTTTCCCCTGGCGGCAGTGGGCCACAAGGTGGGCGGGCCGGCCAAGGTGGCGGTCATCGCCTCCGGCCTGTTCGGCTCCATCTCCGGCAGCGCCATCGCCAACACGGTCTCCACCGGCACGTTCACCATTCCCATGATGAAACGTGCGGGATTCAAGCCCCACATCGCCGGCGCCATTGAGCCGGCTGCGTCCATCGGCGGGATGTTCATGCCGCCCATCATGGGGGCGGGCGGGTTCATCATGGCCGAGCTCACCGGCGTTCCCTACTCGCGAATCATGCTGGTGGCCGTCTTTCCGGCCATCATGTATTTTTTCAGCGTCTTCGTGATGGTGCACTACGAGGCCAAGCTGCACAACGTCATCGGCGAAAAATCCGAGCACAGCGCCTGGCAGATCCTGAAGTCCGAGTGGTACTACATCCTGCCGCTGGTCATCATCACCATCCTGATGCTCACCGGCTACTCCCCCGGATATTCGGCCATCCTCGGCATGGTCACCTGCATTTTCATCAGCTGGTTCAGCAAAGAGACCCGCATCGACCTGACCATGGGACTGGTGGTGCTCAGCTTCGTCGTGTTCAAATTTCTCTCCGTCAAGATGGGCATGCACATCAAGTGGTACTTTCTGACCATTCCCGGCATCATCGCCGCCATCGGCATGTGGTACCGGCACAAGGGGAAGAACAAGACCTACCTGACCGCCTTTCTGGAGGGCGCCCGCAGCGGCACGGAAAGCAGCCTGAAAATCGGGGCCACCGTGGGGGTGATCGGCATCATCATCGGCGTGCTGACCTTCAGCGGGCTCGTCTTGACCTTCGCCGACATCGTCATCGAGCTGGCTGCGGGCAAGCTGTGGCTGACCATCCTGCTGATCGCATGCGCCTCGCTGGTGCTGGGGATGGGCGTTCCGGTGACGGCGGCCTACCTGATCACGGCCGTCGTGGCGGTGCCGGCCCTGACGCACCTGGGCGTGAACGAAATCGCCGCCCACATGATCGTCTACTGGCTAAGCCAGGACTCCAATATCACGCCGCCGGTTTGCATCGCGGCTTTCGCAGGGGCCACCATCGCCAAGGCCAACATGTGGAAAACGGCGTTCTCCTCGTTCAAGTTCGCCAAGTTCCTCTACCTGGGCCCCTTCCTGTTCGGTTACGTTCCGGGCTTTTCACTGGACGGCACGCCCATGGACATCGTCAAGGCCTTTGTGCTGATCATCTTCGCCACCTACGGGTACTCGTGGTTTCTCAGCGGGTACTGGCTCCGGTGGATTAGCAACCGCCACAAGCGGAGCGCGCAGGCATAAGGAGATCCCATGGTCATTCCCAACATCACTATTAAGAAAATCCTGTACACCACGGATCTTTCCGAAAACGCCCGGTTCGCCTTCGCCTACGCGGCCAGCCTGGCCCACCGATACGGGGCAGGCATCACGATGCTGCACGTCATCAGCGAAGACCCCGATCTGGACGCCCGGGTGGTGGGATACATCTCCTCGGAAAAGTGGGAACAGATCAAGGAACGAAACATCCAGGAGGCCAAAAACGTTCTCATCGGCAAGGCCACCGGCCGCGCGGTCATCGGGGAGGTGCTCACCCAGTTCTGCGAAGATGCCATGGGCACGTTGAGCGAGTGTGAGTTCCGAACGGACGACATCCTGGTGGTGCGCGGCAATCCGGTGGAAAAGATCGTGTCCACGGCCGTGGAAACCGGCTGCGACCTGATCGTGATGGGCTCGCACGGCATCGGATCCCTGGCGGACGCCATGCTGGGCAGCACGGCCCAGCGGGTGATCCGCCGCTCCCGCATCCCGGTATTGGTCATTCGGCTCCCTGAGGAGAGGTAATCCCGCAGGCGGGGTTTTGCGAATCGGCTTCCGGAAACAAAAAAGGGCCCCTCTTTCGAGGCGAGGCCCTTTTTTCTGGGCAATGACCGCGGGATGTTGAAGAATCCCCGTCGCTTGCGGCGAGGGATGTACTCGCTTACGCCGGTTCACCCTACATGACGGACTTGTAGAAATCCTCGGGCTCGGTTACCGAATCCGGGCGCTTGGTGTACTCGGTGGGAACCGTTCCCTCTTTGAAACACTCGAAAATCGTTTTTTCGGACTCGGGTATCGGGAGCAGCCCGGTATCGGCATCGATTTTTGAAAACACCACGCCCTCTGGGACCTTGAAGTCCTTGACGGGCAGATCCTTATGCGCTTCCTGCATGAACGCCAGCCAGATCGGGCTGGCGGCCCGGGAGCCGGTTTCCCCCTCCCCCAACCGGGCCTCCTCGTCGAAGCCGACCCAGACGCCGGTCACATACTGCGGCGTGTATCCGACGAACCAGGCATCGAAGAGATCGTTGGTGGTTCCGGTTTTTCCGGCCACCGGCCGCTTGAGCGCCCGCACACGCCAGCCGGTACCGCTTTTGACCACGCTTTCCAGCAGGCTGGTCATGATGTAGGCCGTACTCTCCTCGATGACTTTTTCCCGGCCCGTGGCGGGTTCGTACAGAACATTGCCGTCCCGATCCAAGATTCGGGTGATGAACACAGGAGGAACACGGTATCCCTGATTGGCAAACACCGAGTATGCCGTGACGAGCTCCAGGACGGAAACGCCCGAAGACCCCAGCGCGAGGGAAAGGTTCGGTTCCAGCGCAGATTCGATACCCAGCCGATGCGCGTAGTCGACCGCGTAGGAAACGCCGATTTCCCGCAGAATTTTGATGGTGACCACATTGCGGGATTTGGCCAGGGCTTGGCGGAACAGGGTCGGTCCGTAGAAGTGTTTTTTGTAATTTCTCGGCTTCCAGACAAAATCCCGTTCGGTGTCTTTGAAAACAATCGGGGAATCGATGACAACCGATGCAGGCGTATATCCCTTGTCCAGAGCCGCCGCGTAGATGATGGGCTTGAAGGCGGAGCCGGGCTGACGCCGGGCCTGAATGGCGCGGTTAAACTGGCTTTTTCGAAAATCCCGGCCGCCGACCATCACCTTGACATTGCCGGTTCCCGTCTCCAGACTCAGCAGAGCGGCCTGGGCAATCGGTGTCTGCTCCAGGTCCAGTTCCCAGGTGTCCCCTTCTGGTTTTTTCCCCAATATTTTTACGAAGATGACGTCCCCAACGGATAGCGCCTCACTCGGCCGCCGCAGGGAAGCCTGGTAGTAGGCAACGTCCGGATCCGGCTTTCTCGCCCACCGCATGGTTTTGAACGGGATGACCCCGATCTCACCGCCCAAACGGGCGGTCACCTGGCCGCCGGCATCGTCCACGTCCACCACCAGAGCCTTTATGATGCGGCCTTCCACCAGCGGCTGCTCGTCCAGCTCCGCCTGCAGCTTGGCGGAGAAGGCTTCCATCTCCTCTGGCGCCAGGTGCTGTTCCGGCCCCCGGTACCCCTGCCGTTTGTCCAGATCGCGCAGGCCTTTTTCGATATCCTTCCGTGCCGCCCTCTGCAGCTCGATGTTCACCGCCGTGTACACCTTCAGACCTTCGGTGTACAGGGCCTCGGCACCGTAGAGGTTTTCCAGCTCGCGGCGGATGTATTCCGTGTATTCGGGTACTTCTTCGATGTACCAGTTGCGCCGGGACTTGATGTCCAGCTTTGCGTTGATGGCTTCCGTGGCCTGGATGTTGGTGATGTAGCCTTCGGCGACCATGCGGTTGAGAACGTAAATCTGCCGCTGCTTGGCCAGTTCCGGGCGATGGATGGGCGAATAACGGCTGGGAGCCTGGGGAAGGCCTGCCAGCATGGCGCACTCTGCCAGCGTGAGATCGCTCACGGACTTGGCGAAATAGTTTTCGGCAGCGGCGGCCACGCCGTATGCGCCGTTGCCGAGGTAGATCTGGTTCAGATACAGATATAGGATTTCCTCTTTGGTGAAGGCCTTGTCGATCCGGTAGGCAAGAATGGCCTCCTTGATTTTACGGATATAACTTCGCTCGGGGGTGAGCAGAAAGGATTTGGTGACCTGCTGGGTGATGGTGCTCCCCCCCTGGACGATGGTCCCGGCCTCCAGGTTCTTGAAAAAGGCACGAACGATACTGAGGAGATCGACTCCCTGGTGCTGATAAAAGCGGGAGTCTTCGGCTGCGATGAAGGCATTGACGAGCTGCTGCGGCATTTCGGACAGCGGCGTCAAGATCCGCCTCTCCTTGTAGAACTCTGAGATCTTTCTCCCATCGTCCGAATATACGGTGGTGATCACCGGCGGGCGATAGTCGGCCAGCGTCGTAATCCTGGGTAGATCCTCGTTGAGATAGTGGTAGCCGAAAATGACCCCCACGCCTGTCGCCATGGCCAGAAAGACGATCAGCACCAGTGTCCATTTGAAAACGAATCGGACGAAACCGCGGACCTTGCGGCGGCCGCTGCCCTTGCTTTGATCATTGTTTGGGGTGCCGGACATCTTTTTATTCCATTCTGGTGCGGTCAAACGGCGAGCCGCCGGGAAGGCTTTGCACCGTTGGGTGAACCATCGTATCGAACCAGCCGAAAGTCACTTTTGTTATCAGAGATGCGCTCCCCGCGCAAGCGGCAGCAGTAAAAAAGCAATTGACAACCGCAAGCGATGCCGATAGTTGTGAAGGCTTTACTGGTGGTGTGCGTCCGGCCCTTTCCGGGTCGTTCTCGCCGGGTGGTGGAAAGGCGTGGTTCCGTCATGGTGTCATTGGATTTCGAAAAAACCAAAGGTCTGATTCCCGCAATCGTGCAGGACGCCCGAAGCGGCGAAGTGTTGATGTTGGCCTACATCAATCGGGAGGCTTGGGAGGCCACCCTCGAAACGGGCAAGGCAACCTATTGGAGCCGCAGCCGGCAAAAACTGTGGGTCAAGGGCGAGACTTCGGGACACCTGCAGATCATCAAGGAAATCCGTGTGGACTGCGACAACGACACGGTGCTGTTTCGGGTGGAGCAGATCGGAGGCGCGGCCTGCCACACAGGGCACCGCTCCTGTTTTCATCAAACGGTGGAAGACGGCGAAGTCCGCATCACGGAACGGCCCGTATTCGATCCGGAGGTGGTGTACAAGAAATGAGCGAGATACTGAAACTGGGCATACCCAAGGGCAGCCTTCAGAACGCTACCATCGCGCTGTTCAAGCGTTCCGGGTGGAACATCAATGTCAACGGCCGGAGCTATTTTCCGGAAATCAACGACCCGGCAATCGACTGCGCCATCTGCCGCGCGCAGGAGATGTCCCGGTATGTGGAAAACGGGACGCTGGATGCCGGGCTGACCGGAAAGGACTGGATTGCCGAAAATGCATCGGACGTGCACGTGGTGGCAGACCTGGTGTACTCCAAGGTCAGTGCCAGGCCGGCCCGCTGGGTTGTCGCCGTGCCAAGCGACTCTCCGATACGACAGCTCCAGGATTTGCAGGGAAAAAAGATCTCCACCGAATTGGTGGCCTTCACAAACCGCTATTTTTCCGATCGGCATATCGAGGTCGACGTGGAGTTCTCCTGGGGAGCCACCGAAGCCAAGGTGGTTTCCGGCCTCGCAGACGCCGTGGTGGAGGTGACGGAGACCGAAAGCACGATTCGGGCGCACGGCCTGCGTATCATCCACGAACTGATGCAGACCAACACCCAGTTGATTTGCAACCATCCGGCATGGAACGACCAAGCCAAGCGGGAAAAGATCGAGCAGATCGCCCTGCTGCTGCGGGGCGCTCTGCTGGGTGAAAAAATGGTCGGCCTCAAAATGAACGTACCCGAGGACCGGCTGGAGGCCATCGTCGCGCTCCTACCCAGCCTGAACGCCCCGACCGTGGCCTCGTTGTACCAGTCGGATTGGTTTTCGGTGGAAACCGTGGCCGATGCGGACATCATCCGCGACCTGATCCCCGAACTGCTCAAAAACGGGGCCGAAGGAATCATCGAGTACCCGCTGAACAAGGTGGTGTAGCGTTTCGGTCGGACGGGTCCGGACCGATGCCAGAGGACAGAGGGCAGAAGGTAGAGGACGGAAAGAAGCTAAGAAGTTGAGAGGATTAGAGGTTTGGCAGGGGCTCTGTTCTCTACGGCCATCTGCGAAATCCGCGGCAAAGAGAAATGCAGTTCTCAAAATCGACCGTGTGGGAGGGCGGCATGACACCGGAGATCCCGAAACGACTCGAGGACATCACCTCCTTTATCGTCATGGACGTTCTGGAGCGCGCACACGAACTGGAGCGCGAGGGCGTCGACATTATCCACCTCGAGGTGGGAGAACCGGACTTCGACACACCGCCGTGCGTGAAGGAAGCACTGAGCAGGGCGCTGGACGACGGTTCCACACACTACACCCACAGCCTGGGTCTGCTGGAATTGCGGGAAGCGATCTGCGAGCACTACGCCGAGCGGTACGGCGTTGCGGCGGATCCCGACCAGGTCGTCGTCTGCTCGGGGACGAGCCCTGCCATTTTGCTGACCTTCGCCGTGCTGCTGGAGCGGGGGGACGAGGTCATCCTCTCGGATCCGCACTATGCCTGCTACCCGAACTTCGTCCGTTTCCTGGAAGGCGTCCCGGTCACCGTTCCCGTCTACGAAGAAGACGGTTTTCAGTTTCGCCCCGAAGCCATCTCTCGAAAAATCGGCCCGAGGACGCGGGCCGTTTTCATCAACTCCCCCTCCAACCCGACGGGAAACCTTCTCAGTGCCGAGCGCATGAAGGCCATCGCCGACCTTCCCGTCACGATCGTCTCCGACGAGATCTACCACGGGCTCGTGTACGAAGGCCGCGAGCATTCCATCCTGGAATTCACGGACAGGGCCTTTGTTCTCAACGGATTTTCCAAGCTGTATGCCATGACGGGACTGCGCCTGGGCTATCTCATCGCCCCCAAGCACTACGTGAGAACGGTGCAGAAGCTGCAGCAGAATTTTTTCATTTCCGCCAACGCCGCCGTCCAGCATGCCGGCGTGGCCGCGTTGCGGGAATCCGCCGCCGATACGGCCCGGATGCGCGATACCTACAATGAGCGCAGGCAATTCATGATTCGGCGGCTCAAGGAAATGGGCCTGGGAATCACCGTGGAGCCGACGGGAGCGTTTTATGTTTTTGCCAACGCCCGACATGTTTTAACCGATTCCTACAAGCTGGCTTTCGACATCCTCGAAAAAGCCCGGGTGGGCGTTGCCCCCGGAATCGATTTCGGCGAAAACGGCGAAGGCTATCTCCGGTTTTCCTACGCCAACTCCATGGAAAACATCGCCGAAGGAATGAATCGCCTTCAGCGATACCTGGAAAGCATCGGCGCCGTCCGGGACTGCAACTGCTAGCCGCACCGGGCGGCGCGCACAAAGAAATCCACCCCAGCCATGCACATCCGCTCCGCAGAATTCGTTAAAAGTGCCGTCAAGCCGGTGCACTATCCCCCGCCGGATCTTCCGGAAATCGCCTTTGCCGGCCGATCCAACGTAGGCAAGTCCTCTCTGATCAACACACTGGTGCGGCGGAAGCATCTGGTAAAGACCAGCAACACCCCCGGACGCACGCAGCACATCAATTTTTTCCGCGTCAACGAGGAGTTGATGCTGGTGGACCTTCCCGGTTATGGTTATGCCAAGGTTCCCGCCGCCGTCCGAAAGCAGTGGCGACCGATGATCGAGGCTTACCTGAGCGGACGGCCGGTGCTCCGAGGGCTGGTTCTCATCCTCGACATCCGGCGGACACCCGGCCCCGAGGAAATCTCCTTTTTGCAGTGGCTGAAGGAACAGGGGGTTCCGGCGCAGCTGGTGGTGACCAAGGCTGACAAGCTCTCCAAGAGCCGGCAAACCTTGCGCAAAAAAGCGGTGGCCGAGGCGTTGGCCGCCGCTCCCGAAACAATGATTCTCTTTTCCGCAAAAACCGCTCTGGGCAGGGATGCCCTCTGGCGGGAGATCCTGGCACTTGTCTCCGCCCGGTAGGACGGAACCCCTCCGTAGGAAATTCGAAGAACCGGCTGGAAGAGCGGAACGGAACCCTTCTATGGTCAGAATTATGTTCCGATTGGCAAGCGTTCGAAATCGGGATCGGGATCGAAATCGGTTGTTCAACGGCAATGCTCGATAGCGATTTCGATCCCGATTTCGATCCCGATTTCGATAAAAGGACCATCAGGGAAACGGAACGGAATTCTGACAATTGCTCTAAAATCGGAAGAACAGGTTGAAATGAATCTTTCCGAAGCCGGAGTCGAGGGTGGAG
>JAJDOA010000314.1 GCA_022340405.1 Desulfobacteraceae bacterium
CCTGCACTATTAGCGGATTTGTGATATTGGAAAGAAATCGCAATTCGTATTGTCGTTGGACAACCTTACATCCGCAGAGATAAGCATAACGATATCATTGCTTGTTCGGTACCATTATGAAAATCCTTCGCAATGCACTCATTGCCTTTTTGATCGGTGTCGGCTCGGTTTCCTGCACATCAATCACAAGTCCCAACACTCCCAGCTTGATTGTTGGTACTGGCACGTTTGTCGCTGAATCTGGAGAGACCATTCGGGCTGACTATCTAAACAACGATACTGTCGTTCTCACTTTCAAGGATGGAACTACCAAGATTCTTACCCGCGCCGTTTCCGGATCTGGAACACGCTATGTTTCTGGACCCTACGAATGGTGGGAACATCAAGGTGAAGCAACGTATTCGGTGAACGACAAACCAATGTTTACTGGCAAACTCCATCAGTAGAAGCCATCTCAAAATTGCCTTTTCGCCCCATCTCGGTGCCGGGTCCTCGTTTCCAGTCCTCGAAAACCAGCCGTATGCCTGTCGCAGATCCCGGTGCCACCGGGGCGGCTGAACCGGCAACAGCGAGCGTATTCCCCGCAGCTTGCTGCGGGGAATGCGAGCGAATCCAGATAAACCCCGCCCCTACGAAAAGCAAGAAAAAGGCCTTCCCAATCGGGACCTCTTTTTGACAATTGCTATAATTCGTCTGCCATAACCGGTTCAGGTTAGGCGCACCGGGAGACTTTGTGCCGCCTGCAAATGACCGGTAATCCGGTGCTCGATGCGTCGGAAAATGAAAAGGATGCCGTACACCAGCGCCAAGTAGATGAGGGCTGCCGCGATGAACATCTCATAGAAAGCGAAGCTTCGTGCGGAGATGACCCTCGTAACACCGGTCAGATCCATGACGGTAATGATCGACACCAAGGATGTGGCTTGGAGGAGGAAAACAACCTCGTTGGTATAGGCCGGCCAGGCCAGGCGAAAGGCTTTGGGCAGGACGATCCGTCGGTACATCAGCGGCGTACTCATGCCGCAGGCGCGGGAAGCTTCGATTTCGCCCCAGGGAACGGCCTCGATGGCCCCCCGCAGGATTTCGGCCGTGTAGGCTGCAGTGTTGAGGGTTAGCGTGAGAACGGCGCAAAAATAGGCCTGTTTGAAGAATTGCCAAAGCCCCACCGTTTCCAAAAAGCCGGAGAACTGTCCGCTTCCGTAGTAAACCAGAAAAATCTGCACCAGCAGGGGCGTACCCCGAAAATAGAAACAGAAAACATAGCTGGGGACCGATAGCAGTCGGTTTTTTGCCACCCGCATCAGCGCCACCGGGACCGCAAGACAGAGGCCGATGGTGACCGACAGGGCCGTGATTTGAATGGTGACCCATGTGCCGCTGATAAGCCGCGGAAAATTCTCGATGACGATATTGGGAATCAATGGCATCGAGTCACGCCTTTCTTACGCCCTTGTTGGCCCACTTTTCCATTTGCTGCTGACCGATCAATGAAAAGATGGTGATGGCCAGATAGATGAGAGACGCCAGAAAATAACAGGTGAACGGCAGGTGGGTTGCACGGGCGGCGATGTCCGAGTTGCGCATCAGCTCCGGCAGCTGAATGATTGAAATCAATGCCGTGGCCT
This sequence comes from Desulfobacteraceae bacterium, assembly GCA_022340405.1. Lineage (GTDB taxonomy): Bacteria > Desulfobacterota > Desulfobacteria > Desulfobacterales > JAJDOA01 > JAJDOA01. Next base: position 1,626 of record JAJDOA010000314.1, read on the forward strand.
TGATGAGAACCATCCAGACATTGCCCAAACCCGGCAGCGCAAATCGCCACATCTGCGGCAAAAGGATCCTGCGGAAGCATTGAACCCGCCCCATGCCCACCGACCGGGCCGCTTCGACCTGCCCCTTGTCCACCGCCAGGAAAGCGCCCCGAAATACCTCGGTGGAAAACGCTCCGTAGATGAAGCCGATGGTGCAGACCCCTGCGATAAAGGGGTTGAGGTCAATGTAGACATCCGCACCTGCGGCGGCGGCGATATCCTGGACAAGGGTGGGCGCACCGTAGTAGACGAGCAGGATGAGCACCAGTTCAGGCACACCGCGCACAACGGTGGTGTAGGTGCCCGCGGCAAAATTGGCCGCTGTGGACCGCGCCAGTTTGCCCCACGCCCCCAGCAATCCGAGCAGGATGCTGATGCCCATGGAGCAGAGCCCTACCACCACCGTCAGTTTGGCCCCGTCGAGCAGCAGGGTTCCATAGCCCTGAAGATCGAGAAATCCCGGCATGTCGTTTCAGCCCGTGCAAGGGGTTTTCGACGACTTCGCCGCATCCGCCCCGCCAATCCCTGTTCGCGGTCGACGGGGCTGATGCGGCGACCGTCTATTCGCCGTACAGATCAAAGTCGAAGTACTTGGCATTGATTTTTTGATAGACACCGTTGGCACGGATGGCCTGAATGGCATCGTTGAACATCTTCTTGAGGTCGTCGTCGCCTTTCCGCACGGCAATGCCGATTCCCTCTCCGAACCATTTGGCGTCCGTAAAAGACGGACCGATAAATGCATAGTCCTTGCCGGCATCGGTGTCCAGGAAACCGCCCTGCAGCACTGTCGCGTCGGCGATGACCAGATCCACGCGGCCCGCGGTAAGGTCCATGTTGGCTTCATCCTGGGTGGCGTAGGACTTGATCTGAACGCTGTCGCCGAAATTGTCGCGCACGAAATTCTCATGGATGGTGGCACGCTGCACCCCGACGGTTTTGCCTTTGAGTCCGGCCTTGCTGATGTCGAATCCCGCTCCCTTCCGGGCCACGAAACGGGCCGGGGAGACGTAGTACTTATCGGTGAAGTCGACTTTTTGTTTGCGCTCTTCCGTAATGGACATCGAGGCTACGATGGCGTCGAATTTTTTGGCCATCAACCCCGGAATCAAACCGTCCCAGTCCTGTATCATCATCTTGCACTTCACCCCCATCTCCTCGCAGAGGGCTTTGGTGATATCCACATCGAATCCCTGCAATTCGCCATTGCTGTCAACAAAATTGAATGGAGGGTAGGCGCCTTCTGTAGCGACACGGATGGTATCCCAGTTTCCGGCCGTTGCTGGAGCCACCAGCGCAAACACCAACAAGGCAGCGGTAAACATCGACAAACAGGTTTTCATCGTCTTCCTCCTTTTTTGACTGAAGGTTCGGGTTGCCGGATTCGTTTGACCCGGCCTCCGACACATCGGGTTTCTGGTCCGCCGCTAGAGAAAGCGGGACAAAAACTGCCGGCAGCGATCGGATTCCGGATTGTTGAAGACCTGGTCGGGAGGACCCTGTTCCGCCACGCGTCCCTCGTCGAGAAACAATACCTGCGTGGAAACCTCCTTGCAGAAATCCATCTCGTGGGTGGCGATGAGCATGGTGCGGCCCTCCTCGGCCAGCTTTCGGATAACAGCCAGCACATCTCCTACCAATTCGGGATCCAGCGCCGAGGTAGGCTCATCGAGCAGCATCACGGTGGGCTCCATGGCCAGCGCCCGTGCGATGGCAGCGCGTTGCTGCTGGCCTCCGGACAAGTGGGCCGGAAAGCTGTGCGCCTTCTCCGCGATACCGACCTTCTCCAGCAGGGCCATGGCCTCCTTCTTGGCCTGCTGGCGGGGTTTTTTCTGGACGTGCACCGGGGCCTCGATCACATTCTCGATGATTGTCATGTGCGTCCACAGGTTGAACTGCTGGAACACCATACCGAGCTTGGAGCGGATGCGGTCCACCTGGGCGTTGGACTTGGGGACGGGTTCGCCATGACGATTCACGGCCATCTCGATCAATTCCCCGTTGACCCAGACATTTCCGGAATTGGGGACCTCCAAGAGGTTGATGCAACGAAGCAGGGTGCTTTTCCCTGAACCGGACGAGCCGATCAACGAGATGACGTCTCCCTGGGAGGCCGTGAGGGACACTCCTTTGAGCACCTCAAACTGAGCGAATTGTTTGTGCAGATCCTTGACGACCAGTGCCGGTTGGGTTGTTTCTTCGGTCTGTTTTTCCATGGGCCGCTTGATTTCATCCATGAATTGCGATTGGGGTTTGGGCGCAAGCCGACGGAGAACGATACTATCTATGCCAGCAGGGCTACAGCGTAGCGCTGCTGACGTAAAATAGCAAATTATTTGATCACTCGCAGCTTCCCTTGGCACATCCTTTTCGATACGGCACGGTACGGAGTCGTCCCGGCGAAGCGCAATGAAGAAGACAGCAGAGAGGTAAACCGGCCTTCGGTCATGGGCCTGCTGTTTTGACATCGCTACTACTCATCCGTGAGTGGGACCGCCTTCCGATATTTCGTCGATTCACGACAATTGGTCTCCCGACGGAAAGCGGTATCCAAGGTGACCCACCTGCGTACCATTCGATAATCCACCGAAGTTTCGAAAAAATCGTTTAAACCAGAAATGCCTTCCGACTCTGGCACGTCCTTTGCTCTGTAACTTGCTCTGTAAGAAAAGGGTGATCGCGCCCAGAAGGCTGGCCATCAATGCAAACCGAAACCAAGAGGTTCGCCATGATTTTGTTTACCGTTCGCCTGAAGACCAAAGCCGACAGCGGATCCGAAACGTCCACGAGCCATCGTGCTCTACTCGATCATTTTCGCTCCAGCTCGGAACCGATTCTCTATTCACTGGTTTCAGACCCTGAAAAAGCCGACACATGCTACTGGATAGGGGAATGGAAGGTCGATACTCCGCTGGAGGCTTTTCTGGGATCAGGCCATTTTCAAACCCTCACCGGCGCACTCTCCCTATTGCGCCGTGGCTACGAAATCAGCGGCCTGGAGGTGTTTCATCGGCCCGCAAGCGCAAGGGAATAAGCGATGATCCGACTCCATCATCATCACAGCCTGTTGCGGATGGTGCTTGCGGCCGGCCTGTTGTTCGTGGCCGTTGACTGCGGTTCCAGTGGAAGTGACAGTCAATCCGGCAGCAGCGGCCCGGTGTTTACGGAATGTCCGGCCTACCGCCCGCCGCCGCCGGTTGCCTGCACCCTGCAATACGATCCCGTTTGCGGCCGTCTATCCGATGGCAGCACTCGCACCTACGACAACGACTGCAATGCCTGCGCCGATCCGGAGGTTCAAGGATACTGGAAAGGCAGTTGCCCGCAGCAGTGAATCCCGCCCCAGGCACCGTTTCAATGGCGTCCCAGGCTGCTTGACACCTTTGGCGGCTTCGGCATAATGTGATGGTGTTTTCCCGTTTCACACCTCCGATTTGGGCGAAAGTCGGACACCCGAGATGCCGGTTTGAACAAGGACGACGCCATGGCCCCGAAATCGCCCGAGGACGAATCCGCGCTAAGCGAGCCGGATGCCGACATCCTTTACCGATTCGTCGATTTGCTGGCCGAATTGTGGCCGGACCTGATCGGTCCCGATGATGGCGATGGGAACCTCGAGCGCGCCATGCGGCGCATCGTCGAGTTTCTGGATGTGGACCGGATGAGTATCATCGAACTGTCTCTCGACGGGTCCGAACTGGTCATCACTCGCTCATACGCCCGTGAGGGAACCTTCCTCCCTCCAGACATCATCCATGAGAGCCAGTTTCCCTGGCTCACCCGACAGATCCGTGCCGCCCGACTCGTTCAGATCAAATCGCTGGAAGACATTCCTGCAGAGGCTGTTGAAGAAAGGGCCTTTGCACGGGCCGAGGGTCTGGTCGCCAACGTGACCATCCCGCTGCTGGCCGGGGACACCGTCCTGGGAGCCGTGGGTGTCGGATGGCATCGCACGCCGCATCACTGGTCCGATGCGATGCTGAAGCGCTTTCGGCTGATTGGCAGGGCCTTTGCCAATCTACTCGTCCGCCGGCGCATGGAAACATCCCTGCGGGGAGCCTATGAGGAAATCCGGCATCTTCAGCAGCAGATGGCCACCGACTGCGCCTTTCTCCAAGAAGAAATCAAAACCGAACACAACTTCGACGACATAATCGGCAAAAGCGCGGCGATCCGAAATTCACTACGCAAGGTTGGAAAGGTGGGGCCTTACGACACTACGGTGTTGATACTCGGAGAAACAGGAACGGGAAAAGAGCTGTTCGCCCGGGCAGTTCACGACAGCAGCTCGCGCCGCGACCGTCCCCTGCTGAAGGTAAACTGTGCCGCCCTGCCCCCGAGCCTGATCGAAAGCGAACTTTTCGGCCACATCCGCGGCGCCTTTACCGGAGCCATAGAAAACCGCGTCGGCCGCTTCGAAGCCGCCGACGGCGGAACCGTTTTTCTGGACGAGATAGGTGAACTGCCGCTGGAGATGCAGGCCAAGCTGCTGCGCGTTCTCCAATACGGCGAACTGGAGAAGCTGGGTTCGTCGGAAACCACACAGGTGGATGTCCGAATCATCGCGGCCACCAACCGGAACCTGGAAGAAGAGATCCAGCAGGGGCGCTTTCGGAAGGATCTGTACTACCGGCTACGGGTTTTCCCGATCGACATCCCGCCTCTGCGCGAGCGCGCCGAAGACGTGCCGCTGCTTTTGAAAGCATTTCTGGTGCGCATTTCCCGAAAGCTGGGCAAGCCTGTCCCCAAGGTGGCAAAGTCTACGGTCGAATTGCTGAAAGCCTACGCATGGCCTGGAAATGTCCGGGAACTGGAAAGCGTCGTCGAGTACGGCGTCATCGTGTCCGAAGGATCCATGTTGACCGTGGAACTGCCGCGTGCTTCGGCCGTTGTGGCGGACAAATCGAGGACACTGGCGGAAATGGAACGGCACCACATCCTTGAAACGCTTCGGGAAACCGGTTGGAAGATCGCCGGACCTGGAGGTGCGGCCGAGCGGCTCGCTCTTCATCCCAACACGCTGCGCTCTCGAATCCGCAAGCTCGCCATCCGGCGACCGGATTAAACCGCTCACTGAAACCCGCCGATCAATTGTCTGCCGATGCGGAAATATGTAATAAACGGAAAAATATTCTCAAACAACAGCATACTCAAATTATAGCGATTGTCAGAATTCTGTTCCGTTTCCGATATGACTTCCCAATCGATCGGTAGGGGAGGGGTTTATCCCCTCCCACTGGTGGGATCACTTACCCCGAACGGGCGGGGATAAACCCCGCCCCTACGAAAGACAAGAAAAAGGCCATTCCAATCGGAACATATTTTTGACAATTGCCATAAATTAGGATTTTGGTTCAAGGTCAAGGAGGATCCGAGTTTCCAGCCGCAGGAATACTGCCGTATTTCGAGAACTGAAAACGAGGACCCGACGCCGAGATGGGGCCAAAAGACAATTTTGAGACGGCTTCTATAGCAATTGTCAAAAATATGTTCCGATTGGACTGGC
>JAJDOA010000220.1 GCA_022340405.1 Desulfobacteraceae bacterium
GGGAGGGAAACTGGACAATATCGTCAAGACCACCGTCTACCTGAAGGACATCGGCGACTTTGCCTCGGTCAACGAAGCTTACGGGGAGCATTTCGGCGATACACCGCCGGCCCGGGCCGCGTTTCAGGTGGCCGCGCTTCCCAAAGACGCCGATCTGGAAATCGAGGCCGTTGCCTATCTGGGAGCGTGAGCCGAGGCGGCTTGGCTCATAACCGGGTGAGGACCCATCCTGCGGCCGTCTCCGGTGAAAGGCCGCACAACGGAGCGGGCACCCTTTACCCGGAATGAGTGTGGATCCGCTATTCCAGAAACCTGGCGGTATAGAAATCGCCGTTGGCCCCGTCTTTGATCCAGGGCTCGTCGGAGAAGACGGAAACCGAGCGGGCCTCGGGGTCCACCCGAAAGCTGACGAGGCGCGCGCTGGAGTACCATACGCCGATCCGCCGGCCCTGTAGATCGACGATGTGTGCGGCGTCGGGCCTGCTGTACGGCACCTCGTATAATGCGTCAACGAGCTTTTCCATGGGGCGGTCCGCTTCCGTTACCGGTTTGTAGAACTTGTTGGACAGGGTGTAGTCTGGCTCCAGACCGACAATGGCATAGGGCCGGTTTTCCCCTCCAAGAAAGTAATACCGGTATCCTGGCGGGAACTGATGGGAGGAAAAGGCCTGTGTCAGTTCCGCGTCTCGCTGCCCGTAGGTGAAAGAGCCGGCGCACCCGGCGGCCAGCGTGACAGCAATCAGCATGGCCGCTGCGACCGGCAAAGGGCGCGCCCGGAAGATTGCCCATTTTTCCATGGCGTCCTCCTCTTCGTAAACAAGCGGTTTACCCAATAATAACCACCTTGCGCATCGTTGCCAACCGTACCCGCTCGACGGTTGCACGGCGGGGGCGGAAGCGTTATGTTTTTAATCGTATAAGATTATGCCTTTTCATCTCTTTGCTTACGGATCGCTGATGTTTGATCCGGTCTGGCGTACGGTGACCGGCAGGCAGGATCCCTCGGATCCCGGCCGGCTGAACGGGTACGCGATATACCGGGTGAGGGGGGAAACCTACCCGGGCATCGTCCCCTCGGACGGCTCCGACGCCCTCGTCAACGGCTGTGTCTACTGGGACCTCGACGGTCCGACGGTCGAGCGGCTGGACCGGTTCGAGGGGGAGTTCTACCGCCGCATTCCGGTTAGCGTCGATGTGATGGGAGGGAGACCCGCTGCGTGCGAAGCCTACGTGGTGCGGCCTTCGTTTACCCACATCCTCAGCCGGAAGCCCTGGAGTGCCCAGTGGTTCGAAACCCACGGGCTGCAGGCCTTTCTATCCTCCTACAAAGGGTTTCGGTCGCTGTGAACTCCGCTGGAACGGAAGAGGTGCCCATGGGCCGAACGGATGTAAAAGTCGCACGCTGGGAAGGGCAGAAGGAACCGGACGAAAAGAATTTGCGGGAGGCCTATACGGCCGAGGGGTTGACGCCCTACCGATGGTCCAACGGCCCGGGGGACGTCTACGGCGCACACCACCACGGATATCACAAGGTCATCTTCGTCGTCCGGGGATCCATCGTATTCGGGCTCCCCGCCACGGGAGAGAAACTGTTGCTGCGGGCCGGAGACCGCTTGGACCTGCCGCCGGGTGTGGAACACGACGCCGTCGTGGGGGATGACGGAGTGGTGTGTCTGGAGGCGCACCGGTGACCCGATCCGCTGCAAGGCGCGGCATTCGTCCGTTGCCGCCGCCGGCGCAGCGATCGCCCGACAACCGTTCCGATTGCGGAACGGAAGGTCGGCTTGCACCCCTGGATATACGACGCAAATGGCGGAAACGCGGAAAGGACGATAATCCATTATGGGACAATTGGACGGCAAGACGGCCCTGATCACAGGGGCGAGCAGTGGAATCGGGAGGGCCACGGCCATACGCCTGGCCCGCGAGGGCGCCGGTCTGGCAGTCTGTTCCCGCAACACCGAGCGGTTGGACCGGGTTCGGTCGGAGGTGGAAAACATCGGCGGCAAGTGTGTCGCTCAGGCCTGTGACGTCGGCCGGATGGAGGACTGCACGGCCTTGGTCAACGGCATACTGGACATGGCCGGCGGCATCGATATTCTGGTCAACAACGCCGGTGTGGGGTATTCCGGTGCGGTGGTCGACTCCGACCCCGCCGAAGCGGAAGAGATGGTTCGAGTGAATCTTCTGGGGGTCTACCATATGACCCGTGCCGCTCTTCCCGTCATGATCGCGGGCGGGGCAGGCGACATCGTCAACATCGGCTCTGTGGCGGGGCTGAAATATTCTCCCAATTTCGGCGTTTACTCCGCCACCAAATTCGCCGTGCGGGCCTTTTCCGAGGCGCTGCGAAACGAGGTGCAGGGACACGGTATCCGGGTCGGGGTGGTCCATCCAGGCATGACCCAGACGGCCTTTTTCCAGTCCTTCAGCAAAGGCGGATCCCCGGTTCCGGCAGATATGGGAGAGCTCCTGCCGGCCGAGGAAGTCGCCGAGGCCATCCTTTGCATGGTGACGCGCCCGCCGGGAGCCGCCGTAAACGAAATGACGGTACGACCCGCCTGGCAGGAGCGGTAGGGACCCTCGGCGCGGAAAGCGCGCCGCATCCATTCGGCATCCGAAAGAAGCCAACCGAATAGAATAGAAAGGAGAAAAGAAGATGGGCAGAGGAGATCAGCGTACCCGACGTGGCAAGATCTGGAGGGGAACCACGGGCAAGACGCGGCCCAAGAAGAAGAAAAAAGCTTCCAACAAGAAATGACCCCGCACGAGGAGAAGAGCCTCCCGGAGCCTGCTTTCGATGAAATGGCCGCCGCACTGAGACGGCGTCTACCGGAGGGACTCCGGATCGGTGTCATCGGCGGCACCCTCATCCGTTCGGCGGACACCCCCGCTTTTTGCCGCAGGGTGGGCAAGGCGCTGGGTGATATAAAAGACGTGGTTTTGCTTACCGGCGGTGTGACCGGTGTTGGAGAAACGGTCGGCCGTGCTTTCTACGAACGGAGAATCAGCTTCGGTCGGGACCCCAACGTGTTTCACATCCTGCCCGAGGCACTCGGGGCCGACTGGGACTACGGGGCCACCCTTCGCTCGGGAAAAGACATGCGTCAGCGCAGGGAGGTGCTGGGACGCCTGGCGCGCATCTACCTGGCAGTGGAGGGCGGGAGCGGTACCGCCCACGAGGCGGAGATTGCCGCCGGCAACGGCGCGCTGGTCATACCGGCAGGCCGCTACGGCGGCGCCGCTGGAGATCTGTACCGGCGTATTGCTCCCGGAAGAACCGGGCCTTGGCAGAAGCTCGGCGACCCTGAGGCTTCCGGGCCGGAGCAGGTGGATGCCGTCGTGCATTTGGTCCGTTCGCATCTGCAGGAAAGGGAGCATCTGGCACGGTAGCGCTACGGTTGGCTCGAGGCGCCCTTTTCCGGCGGAGGCGAGCCGGGCGTCCGTCGGTATCGCCGTGCACGCTTCCGGCGTTCCGGCCTCTCCACGGGACGTTTGAGACCCATGGGCTGCCAACAGGTTCCGGCGGATACCCGCTGTTTCTGCCTCATTCGGCCTGCAGAAGCGCTTCGATACGGTGGCGGGCCCGCATCTCTTCCAGCCATTCCCCGGGAATGGCGTCGATCCCGTGGTGGGCGCCGAGCAGCATACCCGCCAGCATTCCGCGCGCTGCCGAATCGCCTCCCGCCATAACGTTTTCCACCAGCGCCGTCTTCAAATCGCCTTCATAGCGGTGCACAAGGTGGACCACGGAGGGAAGCGCCGCCTGGGTTTCACACATCTGCCCGAATTCCGCTATCACCTCCCGCGTGTCCCGTCCTGCGCTCTTCATCCCCTTTTCGATCCAGCCTCGAATGCCGCCGGCGTCCTCCGATGCCTTGCCCACCGCATCGATGGGGGAACGGCCGTTGACGACATGCCAGACCGCCCGTGCGAAAAATTCGGCACTGCTGACCACATCGGGATGCTGATGGGTCATAGACGTCTGGTCCCTTGCAGCGGCCTCCAGCGTTTCGATGTCTTCACCGGAGAAAGCGACCAGCGGTGCGATGCGGGCGGCTCCCCCCAGATCCGTGGATCCGGAACCGGAGGTCTCCGGGGAGGCCCCTGTCGAAAAATTCCGAAGAGTGTCCTTGGTCGCGTGGTCGAGGTAGCCGTCGTAGGAAGAGAAAAGAGATTGCCACCTCCGGGAGAAATCCTCCAGGTCGAAGCCCTTTTTCTCGGATACGGATTCCAGGAGCACCAGCATCTGATCCCCGTAGTGGGTGAAGTCGCCGCGCTCCTTCGTTTTGTGGAAGCTGGCGATCTCCGGCTTCAGCAGCGTTTCCACCCGGCCGAGTTTTTTGTCGATGACGTTGGTGTTGTAGATCCAGTGCGTGCCGAGGGCGAAGGTATCGGCGACAAATGCGGCCAGCACGGCGGCCTTGGCTTTTTCGTTCATGATCTTCCCCCCTTTGTCGCTTTCTTTTCGTGGAGTCGTTTTCTTCATCTTGCAGAAAACGGTAAGCATGTTTGAAGAAAAGTAAACGCACCCGAACTCGGATGCGCTGAATACCCGACACGGAGACAGACGGTTTCATTCCGTTGTGCCGTCGAAACCTGCAGCGGACCGATTGCGGGAGAAAACGGCCTTGAACTGTTCGAAAAACTCGTAGTTTGCCGGTGTGATCAGAAGTGTGAGGATTGTCGCGCTGGACAAACCCGCCACAAAAGCAGTGGCCATGGGCGCCCAGGAGATGGAACGGCTCGGAATGCCGATGGCCATGGGCAACAGCCCCAGCATGGTGGTCACCGTGGTGATCAGAACGGGCCGCATTCGTGCGGCGCAGGCTTCAACGATGGCCTGCCGCAAGGGTTTGCCTTCCCGGAGGCGCGTGTTGATGAAATCGATGAGCAGAAGGGAATCGTTGACCACCAGACCGGTCAGGCCCACAATGGCCAGGAAGCTTCCCACCGTGAAGGTGGTGCGCGTCACAAAGAGGCCCAGCACCACGCCGATGAGCGCAAACGGTACGGATCCAAGGATGATCACCGGCTGGAAATAGTCGTTGAACTGGGAGGCGAGAATGAGATAAATGCCCATCAACGCGATGAAAAAGGCAAAGGTCAGGGAGGTGTACGACTTGCTGGTGGACTCGAACTCCCCGCCGAAGGACAGGGACACGCCGGTGAACGCCTCCTCGTTGGATTGAAAAAAATCGCGGGTTTTGATCTGCACGCGGGCCGGTGAGAGCTTGGATCCGGAGCGGATGTCCGCCGTGATCGTCACGGTGGGCTTTCCCTTGTACCGGTTGCGGGTGTTGGGCTCCCGTCCGAACCGCACCTCCATCAGATCACGCAGCAGAATCGGGGAAACACTGTCCTCCACCACGGGTATGGCGAGCACGTCGGAAGGATCCGACAGGCCGGTTCCGCCCCGCACGGCGGGATCGTCGGCCCGGGCAGCCCGGACCAGCAGATCGACTTCTTCGTCGAGGGTGCGGTAGGCGCCGGCACGCTGTCCATTCAGCGCGCCCGCGGCAACCGAGGTCACCAGACCCGGTGTCAGTCCATACTCGTAGATCTTTTCCGTGCGCGGCAGAAAGGTCACGGTTTTCTGCTCCGTGGGCCGATCGTCGCCCAAATCCACCAGGTCCTTCAATTCCGGGTCTTCCCGCATTTGTTCCATGATCCGATCGGAGGCCTCCACGGCCATTTCCAGCGATGGCGCCGTTACCCGAATGTTCACGGCCTTGCCGGTGGGGGGTCCGTCGTTTTCCTCGAATACGTTGACGGTGAGGATGTCGTCTTTCCGGTTGTAGGTGCGATCCACATATTCCCGGAGCCGATGGCGCATGGTGTCCAGGTGCCGCATGGGATCGTTGCCCGGATTTTCGGGGAAATTCCGCTGGCTTTCCTCTGGAAGGGTCACGACGATTTGGCCGTAGTGGTTTCCCGTGTGTCGTTGGTAGTCCTGGTCTTCGTAAAAGCCGGCGCTGCCCGATGCGGACTGCGCCTGGCCTTTCCCCATGGACATGATGTAGCGGGACAGATCGCGGACCACCGCGTCGGTCTCTTCGATGGAAAACCCGGTGGGCGCCTGGACGGTCACGTGGTAACGGAAATAGTTCCCCGGAAAAAACTTCACCTGAATCAGCGGATAAATGCCCGTGGCCGACAGCACCAGCACGCCCACCGCACCCAGCACCATCAGTCCGAGCAGGGAGAATGTGACGAACTTGTGGTCCAGGATGCGGACGACAAGGCCATGGTACAGCCTCCAGAACGGCGCGAACACGCCGCTGCGGAGGTGTTGGAAGGGGTCCTCTGAACCCCCGTCTTCCGATGGGGTGCGGGATGCCCTGCCAACCCTTCGCGGACCCCAGTCCAGGATGTGAATCGGAAGAATGAACAGCGCCTCCAGCAAAGACGCGATCAAGGCGTACGTTACCGTTTTTGGTATCACGGCGAAGAATTCTCCGGTGCTGCCCGTCATAATCAGCATGGGGACGAAGGCCATCACCGTCGTCAACGCCGCGCTGATCACCGGGAGCATGACCTCCGCGGTTCCGTCCACCACCGCCGCCACACGGTCTTTGCCCATTTCCAGGTGTCGAAAGATGTTCTCCATGATCACCACCGCGTCGTCCACCATGATGCCGGTGACCAGTACGAACGCGAACAAGCTGATGGTGTTCAGGGACACGCCGGTCAACCGCATGATGATGATGGAGCACAAAAAGGAGAAAGGGATGCCAACAGCGGTAATCAGGGCATTGCGGAACCCGAGGGTGAGCCACAGCACCACCATGACCAGCGACATTCCCAGCATCAGATTGCCGCCGAGAGTGTCGACGGAGTCCCGGATCTCGATGGTGGAATCGTTGGTGAACACCACCGCGATGCCGTCCCGGGCGTGAAACGCCGCGAAGTCGCGCGAGACTTGTTTCACCGCTTCGGAAATGGTCATGGAGTTGCCGGCTTCCTCCTTGGTCACCACCAGCCGGATCGTGCTTTCCCCGTTGACCGACGGGATCACGGTGGGGTCCCGATGGCTGAGCCGTGCGCTGGTGACGAGATCGCGGACCCGCACGAAATTCCCGTCGCCGTCCCTGCGGACGACTACCTCCAGCACGTCCTCCTGGCTTGCCATGCGCTTTCCCGCCTCCAGCATGAATTCGGTTTCTCCCTTTTGAAACCGTCCGGTGGGGATTTTCGTGTTGGCCGAGGCGATCGCCTCCACCACCTGCTGGAATGTGATGCCGAGGCGCCGGAGTCTCTCCGGATCGACGGAGACATGGAACTCCTTTTCATACTCCCCCTCGATTTCGACGGAGCGAACGTTGTCCAGGGAGGTCAGCTGAATTTTCAGCTCGTCGGCGTATAGCTTGAGGCTGTGCTGGGACATTCTTCCGGTGATGTTCACGACCACCACCGGCAGCCACTGGTAGGTGTCAAGATAGGTGAATTCCGGTTCGTCGGCCCCTTCCGGGAGCTCCTCCTTGATGTTCAGCACCCGCAAACGCAGTTCGTCGTAAAGGGAGCGGTAGTCGGAGTCGTCGATGAACTTGACGTCGACAAAGGAGAAGTTCCGGTAGGAATTGGACTGGATGTACTCCACGTTTTCCAGCCCGTCCAGCGCGTCTTCGATTTCGGTGGTCACCAGCTGTTCAACGTCTTCGGCCGATGCACCGAAGTACACAGTGGTCACGAACACCCGGCCCATGTCGACCTTGGGCATGTTCTCCACAGGCGAGGAGAAGACGCTGAACAGACCGCCCACCACGAGGATGACGAAAACCACGTTGATGAAAACGGCCTGGCGTATGGACAAGCGTACGACCGGCTTTAAAAAGAACCTCTCAGCTCGAATGCTGGACTTGGAGGGGCGTTTCCGACGAAGCAGCAACGGTGCGGCACCGATGCCGAACGGGATGCCGGAAAATCGTCAACCGATTCCGCATTACCGTCCGGATCCGAATCACGGCCGCTTCAGACGCGTGCCCGGCGTCAGTCCCTCTTTTGCAGCGGCCACGAAATCGCCGTTTTCTTCGTCAAGAATGAGCAGCCGAACGGTCTCGCCGCTTTCCGCCAGAATCACCCTGGGATCGTCGTATCGGTTGATGACGGCCTCCTTGGGGATGCGAAGCCCTTCGGTCTCGATGGTTACGGGCAGGGTAAACTGCAGCCCCCCTCTTCGTTCGCCGTTCCAGTCGAGGATTTTCAGCTCCACGTCCAGCTTGCGCGTTTTTTCGTTGAATTCCGGATTGACGCGAAACAGCAGGGCGCGAATGGTTTGGCCTTCCAGGCGTGCGGAAAACGGGGACGGAAGGCTCTGGAGCGCGGCATATTCCTTTCCCGAAACGGCCAAGGGGACCACCAGTGTCCCGTAATCCGCCACGCGGGCCAGGGCTTGGCCCGGCGACACGACTTCACCAGGCTCCACCCGCCTTTCCACGACGATCCATCCCGCCGGAGCGGTTACTTCGTGCCGTTTCCGGCGTTCCGCTAGTTCCCGGATCTGGGCGTCCAAGGCCGCCTGCTCCGCCGCGATGGCCTCGCCTTCCAACTCGGCCTGTTCCAGGTCCTCTGCGGCGGCATCGCGTTTGGCCTCCGCAGTGCTGTTTTCCCGGAACAGGCGGTCAATGCGATGAAACTCCTTGGCCAAATAGGTCACCCGGGAGCGGCTCTTTGCCCCGGACACCTCCAACCGGCGGCGCGAGTTGCGCAGGTGCTCGATCTGCAGATCGATAAAGGTGGTGTCGATCTGGCAAAACGGATCCTCGCCCACAGTCTGCCCCACCTCATAGGCGGCTGCGACGACCTTGCCGGAGACTTCCGCCGAGAGTGTCAGCTCGGTATCGCTGCGGCTGTAACCGGTGAGCCTCACCTCCTTGACCGCTTTGCGCACCACGAGGGCGTCGTCCGCAGCCAGCGAGGCCGAGCCCATCAGCATCCACCCGACAACCAACCACCTCCATCCCATAGTTTGCCTCCCCATGCGGACGATTTCCAGCGAACGGTACCGGTCAGTGAGGACGTGAAAAGCCCGCCCGGCACCGGACCGTTATTGGCACCACGCCGAAAGGAAAAAGTCAACCCACAGGTCATCGGATCGGCATCGGGCACCGAGATCCTCGACCCTTCTGCCGATAGCCGGAATCCCGTTCCGTTTACAGCATTGTGACAATGTCCAATGTTTTCCCGGTGATTTAAAACCGAAAGAACCGGTCGAAAAGATAGGGGTCGCTGAAATGGGCCCGGCCGATGAATACGATGGCATGATGTCCCCGTTGGCGCATACTGCCCACCGAAGGCACCCCCAGCGGAAACAGAAAAAGCGGCTCGATCCTTGCCGAATCTTTGGCGATACCGTTTTCGTCGAAAAGACTGGACCGGCCGCCGCCGTCGGGAAGGGATTCCAGGTGCGCGTACGGAACCAGCCGGTAGGAGCGGTGGAAAAGGGCGGGAGGGGCCGTGGCAACCCTCTGTATCTGGTGCCAACCGGAGCTGATGCGCAGCAGCAGGGAATGGTCCGGAAAGGATTCCGGCATCCGTTGCGGTACGAATGCGTCGGTGGTAGCGCTCTGCGGCAATGCCGTTACTCCAGGATCGTCCGGCGGAATGAAAAAGTGATAGCAGCCGCAGGTGTTCATTCCGTCGATCATCCGGGGACGTCCGCTCTGGTCGAAGCTGATGCGCAGGGTCAGGCCGTCCAGGGGGCCCTTTTCGATCCACGGAGGGTCCGGTCCCGCACGCTCGGAAAACCATATCGAATAGTGGATCTGAAGCACGGGCAGGCCTCCCAGAAAGGCTACGCCGGCATAGTAGTACACCACGGGGTCCGCGGGGTCGATTCGAATCCTGCCGTCTTTCCAGTCCACACGGCCGGGGCGGTCGTACCCGGCCGCCTCGTCCACCTGAAAGACGGGTGCGTAGGCCGCGGCGAGCCTCTCCGCCTGCTGTTCCGTCAGTTTCGGCAGGGCCAGCGGATTGTCCACCGCCTCGGCGAACAGGGCGGCCGTGTCCGGCGGCGGCATCCGGTGCGGTTCCCTGTGCGCATAGGAGACGATCTCTCCGCGGGTGGAAAGGTCCTGCAGGGGGGTTTCAAACCACTTTCGAAATTCGTTCCGGACGCGCTCGGTCAGAAAATCCACCGGAACGGCGGCCAGCGGGTACAGCCCCAAAGCCCGGTACAGGGTCCGGTACTCGTCCGGAGCCTTTGCCGCGGCGGAAAGGGCATCGGAAAACTCCGCCATGGAGCGATCCGATGCCAGAAGGGCGTCTCCGCATTCAGCTATCCGTTCCATCAGATCGGAGCGATCGGCTGCGGTAGCCGCCTCACGGGCCAGCGATGCAACAGCGCTGTCGGAGAGATTGCGGACTTCGGCCCATCGCATCTCCCGCTCCAGCGCCCGCATCCAGCGCAGCCACTGCCGGAGCTGCTGCGGTGTGTGCACCCGGTCGCCCACGGCGGCAATGTACCGGTCCGTGCGAAGATAGGGAAAGCCGGGCACCCGGAAGCCGGCTGCGTTGCGGACCTTTTCCGTATCCACCCAGCGGTCCAGATTCCTATACAAAGCGGCACATTCGGCCGGCCGGTCCTGGGCCGGCAGACGGGGTCTGGATTGCGGCGCCGCACAGCCCAGCACGACGGCCGCCGTCCAGATCCACACGGCCCGCCGAAACCGCCGAGTCCTGGGCTTTTTCCGCATCGTCATGTTTCTTTTCGCCTCTCCGGGACCTCCGGTGTACCCCCCCCCCCGGAAACCCGGTTTGCATGGACAGCGATCACGGCTCCCCAAGGGCATTCCAAAGGTGCACGGTGTAATACAACGGCACATGATCCCGTATCTCGTCGGGAATCCGGTCCCCGGTGCCCCGTCGTTCCTGCCCCAGCGCGGTGAAAAAGCGGCGAAACTCATTTCGAATCCGGGCGGCCGGGTCGTATGGCCTCATGGCGCTGCCGTGCCTCGTCCCTTCCGCACCGATATCATGCAGCTCTCCCACATGGGCATAGGGGGGAGAGGGTGGAAGGCGGCACACGATGTCGTACCGGTGCACGAATCGATAGAGGCTCGCGCCATATCCGTCGGCGAACCTCCGGTCGCCGACCCGAGGGGATCCGAAAGTATAGACGCCCTGCACGTCCGACAGCCGGTCCGC
>JAJDOA010000229.1 GCA_022340405.1 Desulfobacteraceae bacterium
CTAAACCCCCGGCTCCGCCGGGGAGAATGACAAAAGCTATGCTGCAGTATTTATAAAAAAAGCTCCTTTCCGTACGATGCCGGGTTAGGGATGGCCCGGGACTTTCAGGAAAGGAGCTAGATGTGAAAAACAGCCTATCACACACAGTTTGGGAGTGTAAATACCACGTAGTTTGGGTTCCGAAGCGACGCCGTAAGGTCATATACGGAAAATTACGCCAGGAGCTGCGAGCGATACTGCAAAAGCTATGCAGATACAAGGGAATAGAAGTCATCGAAGGTACCTTGTGTTCGGACCATGTCCATATGTGTCTGGCGATTCCGCCCAAATATGCGGTGTCCACCATCGTGGGGTATCTGAAGGGCAAAAGCTCCATGATCACCTTCGAGAAATACAGCCGGCTGAAGCGCAATTTCAAAGGCCACAGCTTTTGGGCTCGGGGCTACTATGTGAACACCGTTGGGTTGGACGAAGCCAAGGTGCGCAAATATATAGCGGATCAGGATACCAACGAGGCGGCCGAGGATCGCTGGGATTCCAATGCGGATAGTGATCCCTTTTAGGGAAGCCAGTATTCGCGGCATAAGAAATCCCATAGAGGGAAAATAGTTCGATCTCCTGGGACCATCCCAACTTGTTCCAGGCGATGCAATTCATCATGCCCCTTGAGGGGCGCCAGTAACAATGCCCTTTTAGGGCTAATCAAGCCACCGGCTATGCCGGTGGTAATGACTTTGAGATAGCTTCTTGTCTGGTTGATCTGGTTGCCAGGCCGTCGTTGTGGAGAATGCATGAAAAGACTGGGAGTGTTCGGCTCCACCGGCTCCATCGGCCGCACTTGCCTGCAGATCGCGGAGCGTTTCCCCGATCGTTACCGGGTGGTGGCCTTGACGGCGCGCAAGAGCCTCGATCTGCTGGAACGACAGATCCGGCAGTTCGCACCGGAGGTGGCCGTCCTACAAACCGACGCACTGGCGGATCAGTTGCGCGACCGTCTCGGCCGCGGCACGTCGGTACGCGTTTTGTCCGGAGAGGAGGGGTACCGGACCGCAGCCGGTTGGGAAACCATGGATATCATGGTGGCGGCCATGGTCGGGGCCGCCGGGCTCGCCCCTGCTCTGGCCGCCATCGGCGCCGGCAAGGACATCGCACTGGCCAACAAGGAAACCCTGGTCATGGCCGGATCCGTCGTCATGGAGCAGGCCCGCAAGGCCGGTGTTCGGATCCTTCCCGTCGACAGCGAACACAGCGCCATTTTCCAGTGCTTGGCCGGCAGCCGAAAAGAGGATGTCTCCAGGCTGCTGCTGACGGGTTCCGGGGGGCCTTTTCGAAGCTGGTCCCCGGAGGCCATGAAGACCGTTCGCCTGGAGGACGCGCTTCGCCATCCCAACTGGGAGATGGGCCGCAAGATCACCATCGATTCCTCCACCCTTATGAACAAAGGCCTGGAGGTGATCGAGGCCCGGTGGCTGTTCGACATGCCCAGCAACCGGATCGATGTGGTCATCCATCCCCAGAGCATCGTTCACTCCATGGTTGCCTACCGGGACGGCTCGGTGATCGCCCAGTTGGGGATTCCCGACATGACCGCGGCTGTCGCCTATGCGCTCTCGTATCCCGAGCGCCTGCCGCTGGGGCAGCAAACGCCGGATTTCTTCGCGACGAGCCGATTGGATTTCGAACCGCCGGATCTCGATCGATTTCCTTGCCTGGCGCTTGCGCTGCAAGCATGCGACGCCGGCGGAACGGTTCCGGCCGTTCTGAACGCATCCAACGAGACGGCGGTGGAGGCCTTTTTGCAGCGGAAGATCGGTTATTGCGACATCGCGGGTGTGGTCGAAGCGGCTCTCAATGCCCATGAACCCGTCGCCGAGCCTGCCCTGGAGGAGATTGTCGATGCGGATCATCGGGCCAGGGACTTCGCCGCAGCCGATATCGAACGCCGCCGCCGGAAGCCATGAAGGAAACCCGGCCCCTGCGGCGAACCGTCCGGGTTGGTTCCACCGTTCGGATTCCATTGACAAACGCTTTGAGGTGGACCACATTGTTGATCTTCAGAGGACAGCATCGAGATCTTTAAGGGACAGCACCGATGTTTGGAACGAGCATAGTGGCTTTCGTCGTCGTTCTGGGCGTACTGATTTTTGCCCATGAACTCGGTCATTTCTTAGTGGCGCGCCTGTTCGGCGTCGGTGTGGAGAAGTTTTCTCTGGGTTTCGGGCCCCGTCTGGTGGGGAAAACCATCGGTATCACCGATTACCGCATTTCGGCCGTCCCATTGGGCGGTTACGTGAAAATGGTGGGGGAGGAACCCGACGCCGATCTCGAACCGGAACAGATCGCGGTCTCCTTCACCCATCAGCACGTCTTCAAGCGCATCTGCATTGTCGCAGCAGGGCCCGCGTTCAACATGCTGCTGGCCGTGCTGCTTTTTTTCGTCCTTTTTATCGCCACCGGCGTGTATCGGCTCGAGCCCGTGGTGGGGACCGTGCAGGAAGACACGCCGGCCGCCCGGGCAGGAATCCGCCCCGGGGATCGGGTTCTGGCCATTGACGGCGAACCGGTGGAGAGCTGGGAGGAGATGGCCTCCGTCATTTCCAAAAGCGGCGGCAGCCCGCTGTCGCTCCGCTTGCAGCGGGAAGGCTCGCCGCTGGAGATCTCCGTGTCGCCGGACCTGAAAAAGGCGAAGAACCTCTTCGGCGAGGAAATCGATCGGTATCTGATCGGCATTTCCTCCTCCGGTGAGGTCGTGTCCCAGAAGCTCGGATTCGGTCAGGCGTTGTCGGAAAGCGTCGTCCAGACCTATCGCATCACCGAGCTGACCGTGGTCAGCATCGTCAAGCTCATCCAGGGGACCCTGTCCGCCAAAACTCTCGGCGGCCCCCTGATGATTGCGGAGATGGCCGGTCAGCAGGCCGAGAGGGGTATGGCAAGCCTGACCTTCTTTATCGCCCTCATCAGCATCAATCTGGCCATCCTGAACATCCTCCCGATACCGGTGCTGGACGGTGGCCACCTGCTTTTTTTCTTCATCGAGCTGGTGAGAGGGAAGCCGGTGAGCGTCCGGGTTCGGGAAATCGCCCAGCAAGCGGGCATGGCCATCCTGTTGTTTCTGATGATTTTCGTTTTCTACAATGACATCACCCGCATCTTTTTCAGCTGACATGCCGCACCGACTGGAAATATCCCTGAAGAACGAACTCCCCGATCCCCTGGGGCAGGGCGTGGCCCGGAAAGCGCTGGACTATTTCGGCATCGCCATCGACACGGTTCGCGCCGTGGACATTCTGACCATCGACGCCGATCTCTCC
This sequence comes from Desulfobacteraceae bacterium, assembly GCA_022340405.1. GTDB lineage: Bacteria > Desulfobacterota > Desulfobacteria > Desulfobacterales > JAJDOA01 > JAJDOA01. Next base: position 3,312 of record JAJDOA010000229.1, read on the forward strand.
GCCCGGCAGCTGGAGAGCGTTCGGGACGACATTTTTACCAACCCGGTCACCCAGGTCTCATCCTACCGTCCCCTGTCCATACCGTTTGACTGGCTGATCTGGGTCGGGTACCGTCCCGGCGTCCGGGACAACGCGGGCGCCACTGCGGTGGAAGCCATCGAGGACTATCTCCAGATCCGGTTCACCGAGGAACAGGCCGTTTACACGTCCCGGCGCTTCTGCCTCCGTGCGCCGGATCTGAGCCGGGATCAAGCGGACCGCATCGCCGGGGAACTGCTGGCCAACGACATCATTCAGCAGTGGCAGGTTTTTCACAGGATGGACTGGAATCCCGAGGAGGGAATCGGTATCCGCCTGCCCAAGGTTCTCCTCGACCACCGGCCGACGGTCACCCCCGTCGCCATCGACAGCGACGACAGACTCCGACAAATCAGTGACGAGCGCAACTTGGCCCTGAATCCCCAGGATATTCCGACCATACGCGCCTATTTCCTCGAACCTTCGGTTCGGAAGGAGAGAAGGGATGTGAACCTGGGCGATCCCACCGATGTCGAGCTCGAATACCTGTCCCAGGCACGCAGCGATCACTGCAATCACAACACCTTTCGGGGCAGATTTCACTATACGGACGAGGAGACGGGTCTTTCCGAGACCGTCGACAACCTGTTTCGTTCCTTCATCGAGGTGCCAACGCTTGCACTGCAGAAGCAAAAACCGTGGGTCGTGTCTGTGCTGTGGGACAACGCCGGCGTGGGGCGCTTTGATGCGGACACCCTCTACACCATTACCGGCGAAACGCACAACTCCCCTTCCAACATGGAGGCCTACGGCGGGGCGCTGACGGGGATCGTGGGCATCTATCGAGATCCCATGGGCACTGGAAAAGGATCCCGCCTGATCATGGGCAGCTACGGTTTCTGCGTCGGTCCGAGGGACTACAGCGGAGAGCTCAAACCCCGCCTTCACCCGCGCCGGTTGCTGGACGGAGTCATCGAAGGTGTTCGCGACGGTGGGAACAAGAGCGGCATTCCCACGGTTGCCGGACAGACCCTTTTTCATCCGGGCTACATGGGCAAGTGCCTGGTTTTCGTCACGGCGGTGGGGTTGATGCCGGCACTCATAAAGGGAAAGCCCGCCGATCAGAAGGAGATCGTGCCCGGTGACCATGTGGTCATGTGCGGCGGACGCGTGGGAAAGGACGGAATCCACGGCGTGACCGCGGCCTCGGAGTCCTTCGACGAACACACCCCGGCCGGCCATGTGCAGATCGGAGACCCCTATACGCAGAAAAAAATGCACGATTTTCTACTGGAGGCCCGGGACGAGGGCCTCGTCCGTTTCATCACGGACAACGGTGGCGGCGGTTTGTCCTCATCCGTTGGGGAGTCCGCCCGCTTTTCCAACGGCGTTCTCGTCGAACTGGACCGGGTGCCCTTGAAATACGCCGGTCTGGACCAGTGGGAGATTTGGGTTTCCGAATCCCAGGAGAGAATGACCGTTGCGGTCGCACCCGAACACATCGATCGGTTTCTGGAGCTTTCCCGGAAACACGCGGTGGAGAGCACCGTGATCGGGCGCTACACCGATACCGGCAAGCTGCACATTCTCTACGAGGGAGAGACCTGTGCTTACGTGGACCTGAAATTGTTGACCGCAGGATTCCCTCAGTGGGAGTTCGAAGCCCGGTGGCTGTCGCCGGAACACCGGGGCCTGTGCGAGCCGGCGATGCGGCCGCCTGTGGATCACACCCGTCTGCTGCTCGACATGTTGGAACGGCCCAACATCTGCTCCAAGGAGTGGATCACCAGGCAGTACGACCACGAGGTGCAGGGCACCAGCGTCGTCAAACCGCTGTTGGGGCCGATGCGGGACGTCCCAGGAGACGCCGCCGTCCTTCGGCCCCGCCTGGATTCCCGGAAAGGCCTTGCCTTCGCCCAGGCCCTTCTTCCGCAGTATTCGGCCATCGACGCCTACCACATGACCGCTTGCACCATGGACGAGGCCGTGCGCCGACTGATCGCCGTCGGAGCCGATCCTGCGCATATGGGCGGTGTGGACAATTTCTGCTGGCCGGATATCCAGGCCCACCCGGAGACCAACCCCGACGGCGCCTTCAAGGCCGCACAGCTGGTGCGCTCCTGCCGGGCGCTCAAGGCGATCTGCCTGTCCTATGGCATACCGCTGCTTTCCGGAAAGGACAGCATGTATGTGGACGGATATCTGGCCGGCCGCTATGGGGAGTTTCACAAGGTATCGGCGCTGGAGACGCTTCAGTTCTCGGCCGTCTCCGTTGTGGAAGACATCGAAGACTGTGTGACACCGGATCCGAAGTCTCCGGGGGATCTGCTGTACGTTCTTGGCGTCACTCGAAACGAACTGGGTGGATCGGAGTACTACGAACGGTTCGGCTACATCGGAAAAAACGTTCCGCAGGTGCGGCCCGAGTCGTTTCTGCCGCTGTATCGGAGCCTCCACCATGCGATGGGCAGGGGGCTCGTGGAGTCGGCCCACGGTGTATACCGTGGTGGATTGGCCGTTCACCTGGCCATGGTTGCCATGGCCGGCGGCCTCGGACTCCATGCGGACCTGACCGCCGTAACCGTGGAGGGGAGTCCGTCGGAAGAGCAGATCCTCTACTCCGAATCGGCGGGTCGATTCATCGTCACCATCGCACCGGAAAACCGGGACGCATTCGAGGCCGCCATGGCCGGCCACCCGGTCGCCTGCGTGGGGCGGATCACGGAAGACGACGGTTTTATCCTGCGGGGGGTCGACGAGACCGAGAGGGTCTCCACCACGGTGGCGGAGCTGAGGGAGGTGTGGAAGCGCCCGTTCGGAGACCTCATCTAACTGTTCCGAGATGCCAAACGACGTCTCTTGCTGTAATGGAGAAGGCTCTTTAGCGATCGCCATCAAAAGATCGAGATCCAAATATCGAAATCCGAGTCTGTGGAACTAGGGGCAGTTTCTACATTAGGATTTTGGTTCAAGGTCAAGGAGAATCGGAGTTTTCAGCCGCAGGAGTACGAGTGTATTTCGAGGTCTGGAAACGAGGATCCGGCGCCGAGATTCATCCGCCTCGGGCGGGTTGGGCCAAAAGACAATTTAGAAACAGCCCCTAGGACAGGAATTTTCCATGCAAGAGGGGAGTGCCGTGAAAGATCCTCGCAAGGAGGGAGGTTCCGCATCCGGTGTGCGTGCCCTGGTCTTGACCGGCTTCGGTCTGAATTGCGACCATGAAACCGCGCACGCCCTGCGTCTGGCCGGCGCGTCGGCCGAGCGTGTCCACATCAATGCGCTCATCGATGGATCGGTGAGTCTGGAGCGCTTTCAACTGCTGGTCTTCATCGGGGGGTTCAGCTGGGCGGACGATCACGGCGCCGGGGTCATTCAAGCCGTTCGCATGAAAACCCGTATCGGGGGTGAACTGCTTGACTTCATTCGAAGCGGGAATCTCGTTCTCGGCATCTGCAACGGCTTCCAGACCCTGGTAAACATCGGGCTGCTGCCCGGATTCGACGGAGATTACACATCGCGCCGCGTGGCGCTCATGGCCAACGACTGCGGCAACTTCCGGGACCAGTGGGTGAACCTGCTTGTGCAGGGCGACAGCCGGTGCGTGTTCACCTCCGGGATGGACCGGCTGGAGTTGCCCATTCGCCACGGGGAGGGGAAGTTCACCTGTGAGCCCGGCGTGCTGGAAAAGCTGTCCCGCAACGGGCAGGTGGTGCTGCGGTACGAAAGACCCGACGGTGAACCGGCAGGGGGGGCGTTTCCGTTCAATCCCAACGGCTCCCTGCAGGACATCGCCGGCATCTGCGATGCCACCGGCCGGGTGTTCGGCCTGATGCCGCACCCGGAAGCCTACCTGCACTGGACGAACCATCCGGACTGGGCGAGGTGGAAGTCGCGGCTTCGCCGCTCCGGCAGAACGTTTCCGTCCGAGCCCACGCCCGGTGTTCGCATCTTTCAAAATGCCGTGGCATACCTGAGCGGGGAGGCAGGGGGATCGGGATCGACAGCGGCATCGGCCGTGGGAGGGGATTGAAGTCTCCACGCCAAAAACGACGGGGAGTACAAACGCTTGCGCCGGATCACCCGGCCGGGCTGGACAAAGCGGATACCCTTGCCCCGAATCGGTGGGATGAACCCGACGATCGTTGTGAGATGTGGGAGCGTCGTGGGGAAAGACCTCGAGGCTACTGGCCCTGACCCTCCTGCGGGTTGGTGTTGGCCTTGTCCACCTCTTCGTTGAAGCGAACGACGGTATCGTTGAACGCCTTCCGGCGGCTTTCGTAGTCCTTCAACTTGCTGTTGAAGGCCGTGATCTTGTCGTTCAGCTTACGAATTTCCTCCTCTGTTGACGACGCTTCCTTTTCGGCCATGATGGCCTCTTTCTCCGCCAGCAAACGCTGGTATTCGGCATCCAGGTCCTCGCGCTTTTTTTCCAGGCTCGCCGCTTTCTCGTCCAGGGTGTTGCCGGTCGGTTCAAATCCCCCTCCCGCAGCGGAGGCCGGCTTATCGGCCTTTGCGGCCTGCTCCCCGTCGGCTTGTTCCGCTTCCGGACCCTGGTATACCACCCGTTCCCGCTTGATCTCCGGCCGCTGCCGCCGGATCATATCGTTGTAGGCTTCCACCTCGCTCTGGAAGGTCGCCCGGCGGGTTTCGTATGCCTGCACCCGTTGGTTGAGTTGCTCGATCTCGGCTTCTATGGGCGCCGGATCTTCGCCGGGCTGAAGGCTTTTTTCTTTCATCTCCAGAAGGCTTCGCTCCTCGATCAACTCTTCGAATTCCTTCTCCAAAGCCTGCTTGCGCTGTTCCAGTTCCAGGCGCCACTCTCCCAGATCACGGGAGGGCTCCTTGGCGGCATCCTCTGTCTGCGCAAGCAAAAACGGCACTGCTTCGGCTCCGGAGCGGGGCATACCGGCGGCATATGCGGGCGGCGATCCGGCCGCAAGAGCGTAAGCCGTCACCGTGAGGCCGAAGAGGGCGATTCCGAGGGTCATCAAAAAGCGGGAATGGTTCATGGCTCGTTCTCCCATGTTGCGGCCGGCCGTTTCAACCGGGCCGATGGTCGTATACGCCGGGTGAACCGGCAGTAGCGAACACCTTCCCCGCCCCTTGCGGCGGAGAGTCTTCCATCAGGTTGCGCTACTGCCAACGATGCGTGGAGACTCTGGATATATCCGTTTTTATCGAAAGGTGTCAAGGGGAGGCTGTTTTTCAGGGCATGTGCATAGAAACATTTTTGGCGGTATAAAAATTTTTAATATCTTTTCTGGGACAACGACGGAGCGGCGCCTGAAAAATTCTTCCCCTGTTTCCGTCCTTGTTGAACATACCCGGGTGGTTACCATCATAGTCCCGCCCAACCGAAATTCCGGATGACGCGCAAAGGCCTTACGATGGCATGGTTGTTGCTCTCCCAGAAGATTGCGGAACGGTGAAACCGCCCGGCATGCACTCCCAAGCGGCCGTCCGGATCCGGGCCGCCACCAGGCGACCCTTCCGATCCGCGCGGAAAAACCCCATATCTGCAGGAGGCTGCTCACATGCGCGATGAAACAACCATGGATCCAGTCGAAGCAGAACGTCCGCATGACACCGGTTCCCCGGCGGGCAGATGCATTCCCCCCCGTGCCGCCTGCCAGAATTCGGAGCACGGCTTTACGCTGGTCGAACTGCTCGTTGTGCTAGCCGTGGCCGGCATTTTGGCGGGCCTTACCATCGTCGGGTTTGCCACGCTGCTGCCCAAGTACCGCCTGGACGGAGCCGCAGCCACGGTGCGCAGCGATTTGTACAGCGCCAAGATCCAGGCGGCGAACGCCAAACGGCAGTACCGGGTCAGCTTCAACGCCAACGGCTACAGTATCCAGCAAGGGGACAAGAGCATCGGCTCCACCATCTGGACCCACGTCAGCTCCCGCCAGATCACCAACGAGTACAGCGGCGTCACCATCGACATGGGCAGCACGTCGAACCCGACGTTTCAACCCCGCGGAACCGCGACCAACGACACCATCGTGGTGCAGAACGACCGAGGGGATACCCGAACGATCACCATAACGCTGGCAGGAAGGGTAAAGGTGCTATGAGGAATTCGCCGACTTTCGCTCGCGACCCCAACGGTTTCACGCTCGTGGAGCTGCTGATCTACATCCTGCTGCTGAGTGTGGCGATGACGACCATCTACAGCGTGTTCATCTCCAACGTCCGCGCGCAACGCTCTCAGGAAAACACCATGGAAATGGTCCAGGATCTCCGGGGAACCGCCGACGTGATGATCCGGGAGATCCGCATGGCCGGCTACGATTACACGGATGCCGGCGGCATGGGGTTCGCCCATGACGACGGCAGTCCAGGCGACTCCTACGACACCGACGCCAACTCCATTCATTTCACCATGGACATCAACGAAAACGGCGACCACCTCGACAGCAACGAAGACATCAACTACTACCACGACGCCGCCACGAACAAGATCCTTCGAAGGGTAGGCAATCCGGGTACCCGGGCGTCCAACGTGCTGGCCGAGAAGATCTCCGCACTCAGCTTCGCCTACTTCGACGCAGCCGGCAACGCTCTGGACCTGGACGCTACGCCGGCGGACATCGCCAAGATCCGCACGGTGCGGCTGATCATTTCCGGGGAAACCGCCGAGATCGATCCCATGACCCGGAAAAACCGCACCCGCACGCTGGCAGTCCAGATCAAGGTGCGCAACATGGGACTGAATTGAGGAGTCATAACGATGAGGCCTAACCACATCCGCCCGATGGACGACCCTACGAATAGCCCGGAACCCCAGGGCTTCAGCCTTCTGGAGCTGCTCATCGCCCTGACCATATTCGCTGTGGGCATTTTGGCCGTGGCGGCTATGCAGACCGCCTCCATGCGGGGCGGGGCCCAGTCCACCGCCCTGACCCAGGCGGTTCGGGGCATCGTTCAGGACAAGGCCGAGGAGCTGATCGGCCTGCCCTACGACGATTCCGATCTGGACAGCGGCGGCCACGGC
>JAJDOA010000237.1 GCA_022340405.1 Desulfobacteraceae bacterium
TTTCTTGCTTTTCGTAGGGGCGGGGTTGATCCCCGCCCGTTCGGGGTAGGTGATCCCATCAGCGGGAGGGGATAAACCCCTCCCCTACGGTTCAAGCGAAAAGCATGCTAAAAACGGAACAGAATTCTGACAATCGCTATAGAAACAGCCCCTATAGCCTCTTCGGGCGCAGGGCACGTGGCGCCAAACAGTCCCTCCCTCCCCTCTCGCACCGTTGTCCGGAAACGCTGCGGCTCCCGGTATCCGATTTTCGAGACCTTTTCGGTTGTCCATGGATCCGGAGATTGGTAGGATTGAACATAACCCCGGAAAAGGAGCATCGGCAATGGAGGAAAAAGTCAGGATCGGTATCAGCACGTGCCTGCTCGGAGAGCCCGTACGCTGGAACGGAGGCCACAGCCGCGACCGATTCATCACCGACACTTTGGGCCAGTATTTTGAATGGGTGCCGGTCTGCCCCGAGGTGGAGTGCGGTTTGCCCGTTCCCCGCGAGACGCTGCGCCAGGTGGGGGATCCGGAAAATCCCCGGCTGGTTACGACCAAGACCGGCGTGGACCATACCGAGCGTATGCTCGAATGGGCCGCCAAAAGGGTCCGGCAGCTGGAAAAAGAGGGGCTGTGCGGTTTCATTTTCAAGAGCAAGTCCCCCAGCAGCGGCATGGAGCGCGTCAAGGTATACAACGCGAAGGGACACCCCGAAAACAAAGGGGTGGGCATGTTTGCACGCGCGTTCATGAACCACTTCCCCCTGGTGCCCGTGGAGGAGGAGGGCCGCCTGCACGACCCGCGCCTGCGGGAAAACTTCATCGAAGCCGTTTTCGTGCTCCGGCGCTGGCGGGAAACGGTGCGGGCCGGAAATACCATGGGCAACCTCGTGGACTTTCACACCCGGCACAAGCTGCTGCTGCTGGCCCACAATCCCGCGATGTACAAAGAAATGGGCAAGATGGTGGCGGGCGGCAAGAAACTCCCGCCCGACGAGCTCTACGCCGACTACGAGAAAAAATTGATCGCCGCCCTTCGCCTCAAGGCGACGGCCAGGAAGAACGTCAACGTATTGCAGCACCTGTTGGGCTATTTCAAAAAAGAGCTCAGCGCCGACGAAAAGAAGGAGCTGCTGGACATCATCGACCAGTACCGGCAGGGGAACGTCCCCCTGATCGTGCCGATCACGCTGGTCAACCACTATGTGCGGAAATACGACCAGCCGTATCTGCGCCAGCAGGTCTACCTGCAACCGCATCCGGTGGATTTGAAGCTGCGCAACCACGTATGAAAGGAGACATACGATGCAGATCCGTGTGTTTTTTGCGGTGTGGGCATTGGTCCTGATCGCCGGAGGGAGTACCGTCCAGGGTTCAGAGGCGCCCATCAGCGACGCGACGGCGGAATGCCTCGGTTGCCACGAAATTTTTCATCCGGGAATCGTCGAGGATTGGCACAGCGCCAGACATTCCGTCGTCACGCCCGGCGAGGCCATGACCGTGGAGGGTTTGGAGCGAAAGCTGTCGGCGGACGAGGTACCGGACAACCTGCGGGAAGTGGCCGTGGGCTGCGCCGAATGCCATACCCTCCGGCCGGAAGCCCACGCGGACACCTTCGAACACAACGGCTACGACGTGCACGTGGTGGTCTCTCCCGACGACTGCAAAACGTGCCACGCCGTCGAACGGAAGCAATATTCCGAAAACATCATGGCCCACGCCTACGGCAACCTCGCCCGAAATACCCTCTATCAGGACCTGCAGGAAAAAATCCTGGGCACGCCGCGCTACGGCGAGGGTGCGATCCACTACGAACCCTCCGACGCCCGGACCCGGGCCGACGCCTGCTACTACTGCCACGGAACGGTGGTCGGGGTCGAGGGCACCGAAACGAGAAGCACCGATGCGGGGGATCTCGATTTTCCGGTGCTGTCCGGATGGCCCAACCAAGGCGTCGGCCGGATCAACCCCGACGGCAGCGCCGGATCCTGTAGCGCCTGTCACACCCGGCACGCCTTTTCCATCGAGATGGCGCGCAAGCCGCACACCTGCAAGGAGTGCCATGTCGGTCCCGATGTTCCGGCCTACAAGGTCTACTCGGCCAGCAAGCACGGCAACATCTATTCGGCCATGAGGGAGAAGTGGGACTTCACGCCGGTTCCATGGACCGTCGGCACGGACTTCACCGCCCCCACCTGTGCGGTCTGCCACATCAGCCTCACGGTTACACCGGACGGCACGGTGGTCAACGAGCGGTCCCACAGGATGACGGACCGGCTGGGTTGGCGTATTTTCGGGCTGATCTACGCGCACCCGGAGCCGAAATCGCCGGACACCACCGTCATCCGCAATGCCGACGGGCTGCCGCTGCCCACCGACTTCGGGGGCGGGACGGCATCGGCGTTTCTTTTGAACGAGGAGCAGATGGCCGCCCACCGGGACACCATGCAAAGCACCTGCCGTGCATGCCACGACACGAGCTGGGTCCAGGGGCACTTCCAGCGATTGGACAACACCATCGCACGGTCCAACGAATCGGTGAAAACCGCCACCGAGATCCTTCAAAAAGCCTGGGAACAAGGCTGGGCGGAGGGGCCCGGAAAAGGCAGCCCCTTCGACGAGGCGGTGGAGCGCAAGTGGATGGATGCCTGGCTGCTGTACGCCAACAACATCCGCTTCGTTTCGGCCATGGCCGGCGGTGGAGACTACGGCGTCTTCGAAGACGGCCGGTACCATCTGGCGGCCGCCATTGCCGGTCTGCATGACTGGATGCAAACACGGGAATTTCTGAAGACGCCTTCTCCATGACCCTTCCCTCTACCCGAATCGTCGACGAAGATCGCATCCGCCGGTTGAACGACAAGGACGCCGCCGACGGCGACCGCGTGGTCTATTGGATGCAGCAATCCCAGCGGGCCGAAGACAATCACGCCCTGGAATATGCCGTCCGGCAGGCCAACGATCGCGGACAGGGCCTCTTGGTGGTGTTCGGTCTCACCGACGATTACCCGGAGGCCAACCTGCGCCACTACCGCTTCATGCTGGAAGGGCTCCAGGAGGTGCAACGGTCCTTGGAGCGGCGAAAGATCCGTATGGTGGTGCGCCGGGGCCGGCCGGACCGAGTCGCCCTTACGGCGGGGGCGCAGGCATCCGTGATCGTATGTGACCGGGGTTATCTGCGTCACCAGAAACGCTGGCGCTCCAGGGTGGCCTTGGAGGCCGCCTGTCCCGTTGTCCAGGTGGAAAGCGACGTGGTGGTGCCCGTGGCGGCAGCCTCGGGAAAGGCCGAATACGCGGCGCGCACCCTCCGCCCGAAAATCCACGCAAAGCTCGAAAGGTTCCGTGTCGGTCTGTACCCCACCGCGGTGAAGCATTCCTCGCTGCGGTGGAGGGAGGAGGGGCTGGACCTCTCCGATCTCGACGCCGTCTGCGACGGCCTGCGCGTCGATCGAAGCGTGGGACCCGTGTCCGGTTTTTTCACCGGAGGCACCCGTCGCGCCAAGGCGATGTTCTCCGCCTTTCTCCGGGATCGGCTGGCGCGGTACGCCGCCAACAGCAACCAGCCCCAGACCGACGATGTTTCCCGCATGAGTCCCTACCTGCACTTCGGCCAAATCTCCCCGTTGTACTTGTCACGGAAGGTATCGGAGCTTGGAGCCGGGTCCGGCGAAAGCGAGGACGCGTACCTGGAGGAGTTGATCGTGCGTCGCGAACTGGCCGTCAATTTCGTCCACTACCGGGACGACTACGACCGCTACGACACGATCCCGGATTGGGCGCGCCGGACGCTGGACGAGCACCGGCGTGACCGGCGCGAACACCGCTACGACGCAAAACGGCTGGAGGCGGCCGAAACCCACGATCCATATTGGAATGCGGCCATGCGGGAGATGCGGCATACAGGCTTCATGCACAACTACATGCGCATGTACTGGGGGAAGAAGATACTGGAATGGAGCGAAAGCCCCGAGGAGGCCTTCGAAACCACCCTGATGCTCAACAACCGTTACTTTCTCGATGGCCGCGACCCCAATTCCTATGCCGGGGTGGCCTGGATCTATGGGCTCCACGACAGGGCCTGGTCGGAGCGGGAAATCTTCGGAAAGGTGCGCTACATGGCCGCCTCCGGCCTGGAACGCAAGTGCGACATCCAAGGTTATGTAAAAAAGGTGGAAAAGCTATGCGAAAGGCAGGCCTCTTGACGAGAAATGCAGCATCCGGAGCCTGGAATCTTGAATCGTGAGTGGTGAGTCGAAGCCGCTGATCATCGCCGAGTCTCTGAGCCGGGAATACACCCTGGGCGAAACCCGCGTGGTGGGTGTGAACCGGATCGACTGGTCCGTGGCGGCCGGCGAACTGGTGGTGGTAAAGGGAAACAGCGGATCGGGCAAGAGTACCCTTCTTTCCCTCCTGGCGGGTCTGGACCGGCCCACCGGCGGCCGGCTGATCGTGTCCGGATGGGACGTCAGCCGCCTGTCCGACAAACATCTGACCCAATACCGGCGCAAAACGGTGGGAATGGTGTTCCAGTCCTTCAACCTGATGCCGACACTGAACGTGATGGAAAACGTCTGCCTTCCGGCCCTTCTGGCCGGCGAGCCCTACGACGCGGTGCGCGAGCGGGCCGACGGCCATCTCCGGCGTCTGGGCATGGAACGTCGCTTCGATCATCTGCCCAGCCAGCTCTCCGGCGGCGAGATGCAGCGAACGGCCATCGCACGCGCCCTGATCAACGATCCGGCCATCGTACTGGCGGACGAACCCACCGGAAACCTGGACAGCCGCAACGGTACCGTGGTGATGGACCTGCTGGCCGATCTGCATCGAACCGACGGGCGCACCGTGATCATCGCCACTCACTCCGACATGGCCGACGCGCATGCCACCGTGGAGGTGGAACTCAAGGACGGCGGCATCGTATGACCCATATCGGTTTTTTTTTCCGCCTCTTCGGCTGGTTCATTCTACGCCCCATGGGAAGCGCCAAGGGCCGCACCCTGACGGTACTGCTGGGTGTCGCCCTGGGCGCGGCGGTCTTCACCAGCGTGCGGCTGGCGGTTCACGCATCGCTGGAGGCCTTTCATCGGAACATGGACGCGGTGGTGGGGCGGGCCGAGCAGACCGTACTCGTGCCGGGTGGGCGGGTGCCGGAGTCGCTGGTGGCCCGACTTCTCTCCCACCGGCAAGTGAAGGCGGCCTCGCCGATCTCGACCACCTATGTCCGCGTTGCCGGATCGGACACGGAGCCGTTTCTCCTGCTGGGTTTCGATCCCCTACTGGACCGTCCCCTGCGGCACTGGCGAACCACCGACGCAGAAACCCCCGTCTCCGCCTGGCTGGACCTGATCCGGCATCCGGGCACTTTCATCGCCGGGAGCCTCCTGGCCGAACGCAATGGGTGGAAAACCGGGGAAACAACGACGCTGCTGCATGCCGGAGAGCCCATGACGTTCCGCATGGTGGGGGTCATGGCCGGAGGCGGCCTGTCGGCGGCCGAAGGCGGAATGGTGGCTCTGTGCGACATCGCTACCTTTCAGGAGTTCACCGGCTGGCGGGGCGCGGTGGACCGCATCGATCTCATCCTGGCCCCGGGAGAGACCGCCGCTGCCGTTCAGGCGTTGAAGAAGGATCTTCCCAAAGAGGTGCAAATCCGACCTGCATCCCGGACCCGGGAAAGCGGCCGGATGATGATCCGCGCCTACCAGCTCAATCTCTCCATCCTCAGTTTCGCCTCTCTGTTCGTGGGTACGTTTCTCGTTTACAGCCTGGTGGCGCTGAATGCGGCCTCCCGACGCAAGGAAACGGCGATCCTGCGCTCCCTGGGAGCTTCTCCCCGGATGGTCTTCGCCCTTTTCCTCGTGGAGGGAACCGCTCTGGGCCTGATGGGCTGGCTGCTGGCCATCCCGGTCAGCGGCTTGCTCCTGCCCTTTCTACTGGAGGGGGTCAGCGAGACGGTCTCCACCCTGTTCGTCCGGGTTTCCGTTCCGGGCTTTTCTCTCAGTGCCTGGGAGGTCCTGTTGAGCTTCACGGTTACGGTGGCCGTGGCTGGAGCCGCCGCCGTGCAGCCCTCCGCCGAGGCCATGAAGGTACCCCCACGGGAGGTGCTGGCGGTGATCGGAAGGCGAGGCGTTCCGGACCGGCAGACGAAACGGCTCACGCTGGCCGGCCTGTTGATGATCGCAGGGGTCTGGCCTCTGGCGCGGCTGCCGGGGCCCACCGGACTCGCGCTGCCGGGCTACGCCGCCACCATGCTGCTGTTCATCGGGTTTGCCATGATCTCCCCGGCGGTGCTCCGCAGGTTGGGACGGTCCGTTTCCATCCCGCTGAGAAGACTGGCCGGAACCCCTGCCTATCTGGCCGGCCGCTACGTGAAAGACAGCGGGACCCGCACGGCGGTCTCCGTGGGGGCGCTGATTACGGCGGTGGCCCTTTTTGTGTCGCTGGTCATCATGATTCATAGCTTCCGCGAAACCGTCAAGTTGTGGGTGGAGCAGACCGTCAGCGGGGATCTATTCGTGGCGTCGCGGCTCGCCGAGGTCAACGACTTCCGGGACCCGATGACCCGGGATCAAATAGCGCTGCTGCACAGCCTGAGCGATGAGGCCGAAATCGTGGCCAGCCGCCGCTTTTCCCTGCTGTACGACGGCCGGGTCCCGTACACGCTGCAGGCCATGGCCATGGATCCCTTCTTGCGACACGGCGATTTTGTCTGGATGCGGGGCGATGCCCGGGCGTCCCGGCCGGCGCTGGTACAGGGCCGGGGCGTCGTGATATCCGAAGTCTTTGCCAATCGCACGGGCCTTTCGGTGGGAGACCGGTTCCGACAGCCTCTGCAGGGGACCGCTGTGAAACTGCCGGTGCTGGGAATCATCCGCGACTACCGCACCCAGGGCGGTGTGGTATTTTTCGCTTTCTCCGCGCTGCAAGCGCAACTTGGAGACGTGCGCTGGACCGGTGCGCGGTTGTACCTGCGGGACAGCTCCGGGTGGACGGCGGCCGAACTGCGAAATGCGCTGCTCGAGCGTGGAGGCGGCAGCATGGACATGGTGCTGGGAAAAGATCTTCGCGGTGAGATCCTTCGCATTTTCGACGAAACCTTCGCCGTCACCACGGTACTGCTGTTCATCGCCCTGGCCGTGGCCGCGTTGGGAATCGCCACCACCCTGACCATCCTCGTGCTGGAGCGCTACCGGGAGCTCAACACCCTCTACGCCGTAGGGGGAAGCAGCCTGCAGCTTCGGACCATGATCCTGTGGGAGGCACTGCTGATCGTGAGCGTCGGGGAAGCGGCCGGTCTGGTGTGCGGATTCCTCCTGTCGCACATTCTGATCTTCGTCATCAACCGGCAGTCCTTCGGCTGGACCTTCCTGTACCGGGTGGACTGGAGTGCCCTAGCGCTTTCGGTGCCCCTGGTGATCGCCGTGGCGCTGGCGGCCGCCCTTCCAGCCTTTCGGGCCGTTTTCCGCCAGCCGCCGGCCGCCATGCTGCGGGAAAGGTAACGCCATGTCGTTGTGCCGCGCACTGGGAATCGCATGGATGGGTGCCGCGCTTTTCGCGTTCATCTCCCCCGCTTTCGGCAGCGGCGGATATGCGACGGTCGACGGCCCCTGTCATTTTTCTTTTCCCAGAGACCACGGAGCCCACTTCGGCCACCGCACCGAATGGTGGTACTACACCGGCAACGTCCGCACCGAGCAGGGACGGCGCTATGGTTTTCAACTGACCTTTTTCCGCACTCGGATCCTAGCGCCTGGTGCCGAAGACCCGCCGCCGGAACCTTCGGCCTGGCGCACCTCCCAGATCTACCTGGCCCACGCCGCCGTTTCGGACCTGGAAGAGGAGCGTCACCTGCAGGCGGAACGGATCGCCCGCGGAGCCGTGGGACTTGCCGGGGTACAAACGGATGACGGCAGGGTGCGAGTGATGCTGAACGACTGGTCGGCCCGCATCGAAGGCGACACCCACCGGTTGAAGGCGTCGGATGCCGCATTTTCCCTCGACCTCGTCTTGACGGCCCAAAAACCCGTCGTAGCCCACGGGGACCAGGGCTACAGCGTCAAGGGGGCGGGACCGGGCCGGGCCAGCTGCTACTATTCGGTTACTCGCCTTGCCGCCGCAGGGCGCATCGGCACAAGCGGAGCTCTCGTCCCGGTGAACGGAACCGCGTGGATGGACCACGAGTACAGCACCTCTCCCCTGGAACCGGGCCTGACAGGCTGGGACTGGTTCAGCATCCAGCTGTCCGACGGCAGCGATCTGATGCTCTACCGGCTGCGCGATGCGCAAAACGGCACCCATTCCGCCTCCTCCGGCACTTGGGTGGGTCCGCAAGGTACGGCACGTCACCTGGGCTCGGAGGATTTCCGGATCACGGAGACGGATTCCTGGACGAGCCCGGCCAGCGGTGCCGCCTATCCGGCCGGCTGGAACATCCAGATTCCGTCCCTGGAGATGTCCTTAACCGTCTCTCCGGCCATGGCCGACCAGGAGATGAAAACTCCCGAAACCACAAACGTGGTGTACTGGGAAGGCAGCGTCGTCGTAGAGGGGAGCCGGGGAGATGTGCGGATCCGAGGGGTCGGGTATACCGAACTTACCGGATACGCCGCCCCCTTTGACGCGCCGATGTGAAAATGGAGCAATTGCCAGAATCCTTTTCCGTTTCCTCTATGCGGTACCCTGGAAATGTAGGGGAGGGGTTGATCCCCTCCCGTTGCAGCGTGACGGGCCCGGCAACGCTGGGGCGGGGATAAACCCCGCCCCTACGAAAGACAAAAAAGGCCTTTTCAATTCGGAACATACTTTTGGCAATTGCTGTAAAGTACTTCCTTGTAGCAAATCTGTTGAAACGAAGACAATGAAGACGCCGGTTCAACGCCTCTCAACGAAGACGGGATTGGCGAGCAGCAGGACTGGACCCCTATCGGCGCGGGCCATCAGGCGGTAGCAGCCTTTGCCGAGCCAGTCGTCCGGATCGACGGCGCGGATGGAAAGCGGGGTGCTGCCCTCAACTCGTTCCAGGAGATGCCCATTACGGACGATTTCAACGGAAACCAGCTGCGGATCACCGTCCTCGTGGCCGATCTCCGCTTCCAGGACCGGGCTGCCGAAAAGGACGATGGACTCTCCCATGCCGGCAGGCCGGATGCCGCTCTCGTCCGTAACAGATAGCCGATCCAGGGTCAGCCGGGGGGATCTCCCTTTGCGCACCGCATACATCCGCCCCCGGCGCATCGCGTCCAGAACTGCTGTCGACGTCTTTTCCTCGACCAGGAACACGGTCAAGTAACCGTCGATGGCCGTGGATCCACCGACTTCCCGGAAATCTCCGCCTGCGATGGCCCACACAGGGCGCTGGCGCTCCCCTTTGGTGTAAGCCGCAAGCGCCTGATCCCAGTACATGCCGGGCCGGTTGGTGGTAATCGTATCGCCGTAAAGCGCCTCGAAACCCGTGTAACCCTCCGTTTCCGACAGAGCGTCCGGGTAATGCCCGGTCCGGAGGACCACCGGCCCCAGGGGAACCCCTTTTACGGCGAAGTTGGACTCCGGGTGGCCCCAGAAAATCATGCCGCCCCGCTCGTTCACGTAGTCGATGAGTTCCTGAAAGGGCCCGTAACCCGGATC
>JAJDOA010000243.1 GCA_022340405.1 Desulfobacteraceae bacterium
CTCTAAGTGGAAAAATTTGGGTGGGGTTGCGGGACAGCCTCTTTATCCCCTCTCCAGCGTTGCTGGGCCTGTCACGCTGCAACGGGAGGGGATAAACCCCTCCCCTACGAAAGGCAAAAGCAACGGCATCCCAATCGGAACTTACCTTTTGGCAGATGCGCTATCGGCACCGCTGACGGATCCAGCGATCCATGATGCGCCGGAAGGCAAGAGGCCGGTCCGTCATGACGCCGTCCACGCCCCGGTCCAGAATGGCGAAGACCGTGGCCGAGTCGGGTGGGTTGTCGATGGCCGGCCACGGCCAGAAGGCGGTCAGAAACACGTAGGTATGCCCGCCCAGCCGGCGGACTTTTTCCACGACGGCGCGGGACGAGGCCACGCTGCTATAAGTGGTTTCCAGAACGCGATGGTGCAGGTCCGGCTCGGTGAATTTGAGTGCGATCTGCTCCCTGGGCGAGAGATTGGTGGGCCAGCGGTCTCCGTTGTGCCGCCGGAACGCCTCGATGATGTCATGATCGGCGCTGACCACGACAATGGGGCGCCGATCTCCGTCCGCGGCCAGGATGCGCGAGAAGGCCTTCACGTTTGCCGCCAGTCCTCGTCCCTTCCCATGATCCGGAGCGAAGCTGGGCTTCATTTCGATGTTCAGCGGGGCGTCCGGAAACAGCGCCAGCAAACGGGTGAGCAACAACAGCCGCCGCTCCGGCCAGTCCGCCGGGGGGGAAAGGGTGCAAATGCCACCGGGGTCGGGCACCCAGACACGATCCGCCACGTCCGGCCACCGCCACTCGGAAATGGCACGGTCCCGCTCCGAAGGGGGTGTACCCCCCGGCCTTCGAACGGTCCAGCAGACCCTCCGCAGGGTGGCTCCGTGCCAGACCACGAACCGGCCGTCGGCGGTGATTTGCACGTCGAGCTCGAGAACGTCCGCGCCGGCCTCCTCCCAGGCCCAGCGGAACGCTTTTTCGGTGCTTTCCGGCATCACCGCCGCCCCGCCCCGATGCGCAAACAGCAGGGGGGTTCGGCGGTGAAAAATCCGATCCTGTCGACAGTAGAAATCCGGTCCCGCCGCCACGGACCCGGAAGGGGTGGGACAAAGGCTCAGGAAGGCGAAAAACAATAGCGGAAAGGCATATTTTTTGGCCACGGATTATGCAGATTTCACGGATGAGTATTTTTGTTGTAGGTACCGGCTTTGCCGGGATTCAAAATTCAATATTCGATTTGCAGCCGCTGCACCTTCCGACTGTCCAACCGCCAGCTTTCTGATATCGGACCTCCGACCACGGCAACGTATCGTTTGGCCAAAGGCCATCATTCCACACTTGCGGTACTCCGTTTCGCTGCAGCGGGAGGGGATGAACCCCTCCCCTACGGGCGTGCCCCGATACACTCAGGGTCGATTACTGTCTGCTGTCCCCCCGTCCACCCGTCCGACTGTTCGACCTCAGTTCCTGCTTACTGCTCACTGCTTACTGTTCACTTGTACCTGCTGCCGCGATCGGGAACGACATATCTCATCTCAAGCCTCTACATGTAGGTCGCATCACCGAAGGGGCATCACCGAATCGGCAGCGCCAGCCGGTTGTCCTCTGCTTCGATGTCCGCCTTGGACTTGTCCGACAGCAGGATCCGTGCATCGGCGATGCTCAGCCCCTCGTGGTGGAGGATGACCGGGTTGAGATCCATTTCCTCGATCAACGGATAGGATTCGATCAGTTCCGATACCGTGAGCAGCAGGCGCGTCAGCGCTTTCTGATCGAAGGGTTTGCCGCCGCGGGCGCCTTCCAGGATCGGATAGGATTTGGTTTCCCGGATCATATGCCGGGCCGAGTGAAGCGTGATAGGTAGCACTCGGAAAGCCACGTCCCGGAGGATTTCCACCATGATGCCGCCCAGGCCGTACAGGATCACCGGCCCGAACTGGTCGTCCACCTTGGTTCCGATGATGACTTCCAGACCGGGATCGGCCATGGGGGTCACCAGAACGCCCCGGATATCGGCCTTGGGCTGAAAACGCAGGGCGTTGGCGACGATTTCGTCGAATGCGGTGCGGATTTCCTCCGGCCGGCGCAGCTTTATGCGCACCCCGCCGGCATCGCTTTTGTGAAGGATGTCCGGTGACACGATTTTGAGAACGACCTCTCCATCGAAGGCCGCGGCCAGCTCCACAGCCTCGTCCGCTGTGGCCGCCACCTGCTCCTGTGGAACGGGGGCGCCGTGCATTGCCAGCAACCGTTTGGCTTCCGGCTCCAGCAGCAACCGGCGGTTTTCACCGATGGCCTGTTCCATCAGGATCTCTCCCTCGGGCTTGGCCTTGGCCTCGTGCTGCAGTTCGAAGGAGGCCTTGGCATGGTAAGCTTTCCGGTAGTCGCCGTATTCGGCCAGTGCTCCGACGCATTTGCAGGCGATGTCCAGCGAGTCGTAGACGGTGACGCCGTAGTAGCGCAGCAGGTCCAGGGAGTGGGGTTTTTCCGAGGCGAACAGGCTGTGCACCACGATGGGCTTTTTGAACTTGGGGACCATTTTTCCCATCTGGTGGGCAGCATCCTCTTCCATGAGGGCAAGGCTTTCGTGGAAGCGAATCCCGTAGCCTCCGAACAATCCCACCAGCAGAAGACCCCCCACATTCGGGTCCTGGAGGATGATCCGGGCGCAGTCGGCAAACAGGGAGGGATCGGCGTCGGTGCCTCCCGCCACGTCCACCGGGTTGGGAACCGAGGCTGCAGAGGGGAGAATCGCCCGCAGCTTTTTCTGCGTTTTTTCCGTCAATTCCGGGATGGTCAGCCCCAGATCGGTGAGAATGTCCGCGGCGATGGTGGCGTGTCCGCCGCCGTCGGCCAGGATGGCCACAGCGTTGCTTCGGACAGCCGGCATGCTGGAAAGCGTCTCGGCAACGGGAAAGAGCTGATCCGATTTTTCAACCACGATGATCCCGACACGCTTGAAGGCGCCCCAGGCCACCTCGCTCATGCCGGCGAGTGCGCCGGTGTGGGATCCAGCCGATCTCCGGCCCGTGGCGGATCGACCGCCTTTGAGGAGAACAATGGGTTTTTCCAGCGTGGTGCGGTAGGCCTGCTGTAGGAATTTTCTTCCCTGGCGGATTCCCTCCACGTACATGAGAATGGCACGGGTGCTGGGATCGCCGCGGAAAAATTCGAGGTACTCGTGAAATCCGAGGTCGGCCTCGTTGCCCACGCCCACATAGAAGGAAAACCCACGGCGGCTTTTCAGCTTGGCCTCCGTAATCAGCGTCAGGGCCATGTTCCCGCTTTGGGAAAGCAGGGCGATATCGCCCGGAGGGACATCGCGCATCCCTACCAAATTGAAGTTTTGATTGACATTGATCATGCCGGAGGTGTTCGGCCCGATGAGCCGGATGTTGTTTCTGCGAGCGGCTTCCACCAGTTGGCTTTCCAGTTCGCGCCCCTCGGCACCGGTTTCGCCGAAACCGCCCGCTATGATCACTGCGCCTGAGACCCCTTTTTTCCCGCAGTCCTCCAGCACGGCGGGAACCACCTTGGCCGGTGTCGTGATCAGGGCCATGTCCACCGGCCCCTCGATTTCGGATATGCTTTTGTAGCAGGGAAACCCCAGAATATTGTCTTCCTTGGGGTTTACCGGATAGATGGCTCCGGCATACTTCTGGTCGAGCAACGTCCGTATGGCCTGGAAGCCGCGCTTGGTCTTGATTTTCGATGCGCCGACGATGGCCACCGATCGAGCGTTCATGAACGATTCCATTGACATATTGGCACCTGCCTTTCTGTCCGATGATCGGGCTTGGAGGTCTTCACCGGGGATGAAAAGAGACTATAGCGATTGTCAGAATGTTGTTCCGTTTCCGAGATGGTTTCCAATTTGGACTGTAGGGGAGGGGTTTATCCCCTCCCGGTGGTGGTACCTGTAACCCCGCCCTACGAAAAGCAGGAAAAACGAGTATCCATAAGAACCCATTTATGAAAATCGCTATCTAAGATTCGTCTTTTCGCGCCTCGAAGGCTTCCAACGATTCTTGGCGCTCCTTGGTGGAAACACAAGCCAGGCATGCCTCGATTTCGTAGTCCATCAGCGCCTCCAGGCTGACCTCCCCGCGGGCCATGTTCAGTCCCTTCTTGATAAGCTTGAGGGAGATCGCCGCGTTTTCCGCGATTTTGCCGGCCATCTCCCGCGCTGTTTCCATGAGGTTTTCCAGCGGCACCGCCCGGTTGACGAGTCCGATCCGCTCGGCCTCCCTGCCGTCGATGTATTCACCGGTGAAGAGCAGCTCCCGCGCCTTTCCCGGTCCGATGAGATCCTGTACGAGGCGGAAAGCGCCCCCGGTCACCGACGAGGTGACCTTGGCCTCGGGGGAACCGATTTTGGCTTCCTCTGCGGCCAGGCGGATGTCGCAGGCGAGCGCCAATTCGTATCCCGATCCGATGGCATATCCGTTGATGGCGGCAATGGTGGGCTTGTCGAACCGAATGATCTGCCGGGATGCCTCCTGCAGGGCCTCCAGGTAATCCCGGTATTGCTCCACGGTGCGGTTTTTGGATTCTTTCAGGTCGGCGCCGGTGGAAAAGGCCCGGCCGTGTCCGGTCACGATCAGGACCTTCACGGCCGGGTCTTGTGCAGCGTCGTCCAGCGCCTGCTGAAAATCCAGCCAGAGTTGTTTGTTCATGGCGTTGAGCACCTTGGGTCGATTCAGCGATACAACGGCTACGCCGTCCGCCTTTTCGTAGATAATGCATTCAAAATCCATGGGTGACTCCTTTTCTTACCTTTCGCAGGGGCGGGGTTTATCCCCGCCCGTGGTAGCGCAGCGGACATCCCGCTCACGGGGCTTCTGAGGGCGGGTTCGCTGCAGCGGGAGGGGAAAGAGCCCCTCCCCTACGTTTTTCTCCTGTCGCATGCTCTCCGTCACTCTTTTCTCAATTGCAGGGGGAGAAAAGAGAAGGTATCGGCGTCGAACAGGCCTCGGTCGCTGAGTTTGAGGCTGGGGATGACCAGCAGGGACATGAACGAAAGCGTCATGAAGGGAGACTGCAGGCGAGAGCCCATGGAAATCGCCATCGCGTTGAGACGGCCGTAGCTGTCCGCGGCGCGGTATCCGTCCACGGTGGTCATCAGCCCCGCCACCGGCAGGGGGAGAACCTCCTCGGTATCACCCCGGACGGCCGCAAGGCCCCCGCGGTGATGGACGATCCGGTTGACGGCCCGGGATATCTCTGCATCGGAGGTGCCCACGGCCACGATGTTGTGGGAGTCGTGCGCCACCGACGAAGCGATGGCTCCGCTTTGCAGCCCGAAGCCGTGCACGAAAGCCACAGCTGGCGGGCACTGCCGGTAGCGGTTCACCACGGCCAGTTTCAACAGATCCCGATCCGGGTCGGGAACCGCTTTTCCGCCCACCACCTTGGGCTCCATTGCCATCGCTTCGGTGACAAGCTGTCCGTCCAGCGCATGGATGACCCGGACCTGTCCGCCGGAGTGCGGCACCGAGAAGGTTTCGGCATCCGTCGCGACGGCTTCGAACCGGTTGACGGGTTGTGCGGGCTCCGGCTCCAGAAGCGATTGTCCGTCTCTGGCCACGACCTGCCCGCCGATGCGGGTTTCCAGGATGGTAACGCTTTCGAATCCGTCGATGCGGACCCAGTCGGCCGGATCCCCCTCCTGAAGAAGCCCCACGGGCAGACCATAGTGGCGAACGGGCGTTACCGAAGCGGCCTGCAGTACCTGCAGAGGTGCGATGCCCCGCTGTATCGCCCTGCGCACCAAGTTGTCGATGTGGTTTGCGGCCAGATCGTCCGGGTGGCAGTCGTCGGTGCAGAGCATGCATCTTCCCGGATGGCTCGCCAAAAAGTCCGCCATCTCGTCGAAGTTTTTGGCCGCCGATCCCTCACGGAGCATCAGTTTCATGCCCAACGCCAGCTTTTCCGCGGCCTCTTCGTGGGTCAGGGTTTCGTGATCGGTCTGGATACCGGCCGCAACGTATGCGGCCAGTGGCTCGCCCCGAAGGCCAGGCGCGTGTCCGTCAACGGGCTTGTTTACTTGGTGGGCCGCCCGGATTTTTGCCAATACCTCGCCGTCTCCGGAGATCACGGCCGGAAAGTTCATCATCTCGCTGAGAAACCAGATGTCTTTTCGCCGCAGAAGCGCCGTTACGGCCTCCACGTCCAGTGTCGCACCGGACGACTCGAAGGGTGTAGCCGGTACACAGGAGGGGGCGCCGAAAAAGAACTTGAATGGCACGCGGGCGCCGTCTTCGATCATGAAGTCCACGCCCTCGATGCCCATCACGTTCGCGATTTCATGCGGGTCGGCCACGGCGGCCACGGTTCCGTGGGCCACGGCGAGGCGGGCGAACGCGGCCGGGGTCAGCAGGGAGCTTTCGACGTGGACATGCGCATCCACCAGCGGCGGAATCAGATAGTGCTCGCAGGGCGCCGTCTCGCGCACGATGCGGGCGATCCTCCCCTCCGCAACGGTGAGGGTGGCCGGAAAGATCTCGCCGGCCACGGCGTCGACGATGTTGGCCGATATCGATTCCATTCTTATCCTGATTCCTATGCACAAAATAGGTCCGACTGCAAGTCCAACCGGGTCAGCGAGAACACGGAAATACGAATGCGCCGGGTATCAAACAAGCAGAAGCGAAAGCACGGA
>JAJDOA010000244.1 GCA_022340405.1 Desulfobacteraceae bacterium
CTTGCCCTCTTCGGATTTTTTCCAGATCGGCAGTCCCCACTCCTCGAACAGGTGGACGGAGTCGTCCACGTGGCAGCCCAGGTCGAAAATCAGGTCTTCGCGGACGATGCCCATCAGGTCGTTGCGGACCATGCGGACGTAGTCGTCCGGGGAGTTTTCGCCGATGAAGGTGTTGATGGCGGACAGGCCCTGGGCCACGGCGCCGGAGCGCTCCATGGCGGCCTTGTCGCACAGCAGGACGCTCTGTCCCTCGTCCATCCATTTCTTGACCTCGAAAGCTGTCCCGCAGGCAGCCATGCCGCCGCCGACGATGAGAATGTCCACTTCCCGCTCATCGACTTCCGGATCCCTAACGGCTTTAAGTTCACCAGTTGGTTTGTTCGGTAATGCCATATTCTATCCTCCTTAACACTGATGTGAGATAAATGAATTCGTTTCCGGAACGTTCGTCCGCCGCGATGCTACACGGTGGCCTGGGGCGTCGGGATGGTGTATCCGTCGGCCTCTTCCGTGGACAGCAGGCCGCTTTCGATATCTTTTCCCTTCAGGTCGGCATACGCGTTGGCGGTTCCCTCGGGGGTGGTCCGGATGGGGAACTTAAAGCGCTTTACGACGCCGTTGCGGAACTTGCAGGTCCACATGACGTCTTCGGTACCCAGCATCGGCATGATGCTGCTTCCCAGGGGCACAAAGTCGGCGTAGCCGCGCACTTCGATGGCCTGGGTCGGGCAGATCTTCACGCATGAAAAACATTCCCAGCACTGATCCGGCTCCTGATTGTACGCCTTCATGGCGTTGGGATCGAGAACCATCAGGTCGTTGGGGCAAATGTACATGCATGCGGTCTTGTCCCCGCCCTTACAACCGTCACACTTTTCCTGAATGACAAAACTTGGCATTGACTATTCCTCCTAACGTTGAGTGAAGTGGTGACATGGGTTTCCATTAGTCTGCTCTTGCGAGCATCTCGTCACACGGGTACAGCTTGGCTTCTCACACCTCCCTTCGTGGATGGAATGACGATACGTCTTGCCCGTCACAAAATTTTTCAGATGCAACCATGCCATACGAAAAGGGTCCGCCGGAACCGCGGCCCTTGAAGTTCCATACCGGGGTGGGAACAAAATATCTAAAAAAAATCAAGTACATAAATCAAAAACCAAGGGAGATCAATATCATTACCCAACCAAGCTTGTCAAGTACTTTCAGGTGCTCGTTTTCCGAATTTTTTCCGTAAAATGACACAAAGAACAAAGGGGCCCATATGTGGTTATCGGCGCGTGTTCCACGCCCATATATTGTGCTTTTCAGAGGGACGAAAACAATGCGGCCCTCCGGTTGGCGAGCCGGCATACGTCAGCGCCACAGTGTCGGAGGGCGGAGGGGTCGAAACCGTTTTCGGCAACCGGGGCGAGTCGACGCCCCTTGACGGGACCGGCTCCGAATCGCATAAAGGGACGTGGCGGCTTCGATCCGCTTCGGTCCGACGGAAAGCGGCGCATGCGGACGCGGGCGCATGGCAGAATGTGGGAAAGCGTCGGTTCGGGCGGAAGCGGACGCGGCAAAGGCCTCCTTTGGAGGCGATCGAACGCTTCAAAAAGGAATTATTGAAATGATCCCATCGAAAACCGACGCACCCTCTGCAGGGGAGCCGAGGCTGGAGCCCATCGGGATCCACCAGCGTTTCCGCTTTTCCTGCCATCCCGGGGTGCCCTGCTTCAACCTGTGCTGCCGGGACCTCAATCAGTTTCTGTATCCTTATGATATTCTACGCCTTCGGCGTCGACTCGGTCTGACGTCGGGCGAATTCCTGTCCGCCTACACCCGCCAGCACGTCGGGCCCGAAACCGGCCTGCCGGTGGTAAGCCTCCGTCCGGCGTCCTCCGACCATCGGGAGTGCCCCTTCGTGACGGAAGCCGGCTGCGCCGTGTATGAGGACCGACCCGCCTCCTGCAGGACCTATCCTCTGGCCCGTGCGGTTTCCCGCAACCGGGAGACCGGCCGGGTGACCGAGCATTGGGCCGTTTTGCGCGAACCCCACTGCAGGGGCTTCGAGACCGACAACGCCCAAACCGTTGCAGAGTTCATCAGCGATCAGGAAACAGCCGTCTACAATCGGTACAACGATCTTTTGCTGGACATTCTCCGGTTGAAAAACCAGAAGATGCCGGGGCCGCTGCCGTTGCGGGAGCGACACATCTTCCATCTGGCCCTCTACGACCTGGACGCCTTCCGGCAAAAAGCGACGGATGCGGCCACACTGCGGGATCTTCATCTGCCGCCTGAAAGGATCGAACGACTGCAAACCGAGGACATCGCATTGCTCGAGGTCGCCCATCGGTGGGTCGGCCGGGTCCTTTTCGGCAAGGAGCCCGTGCTCGGCATCGGCGGTGCGGACGGCGTGGATTAGCGAGGCCGATAGTGTTCTGTCCCACAAGTTACGAGTATAAGGATAGGGTCTGGTGTTGCGTCAAGCCAAAGGCGTCGATCAACAAAGCACGAAATTCGAATATTCCAAACCATGGAATTGAAGACTCCCCGTCGCAAACGACGGGGAATGTTCTGCCTGGCGGCAGTGCTGCGCAGCCCGGTAAGGAATTCTACCAAATTTAGATTCGCTCACTAGCCCCGCCGCAAGCGGCGGGGAATGCGCTCGCTGACGCCGGTTCACCGATTTGATTTTTATTCTATAATTTGCTGCCAGCCGTTTGGGTCATTGGATCATTCGAGCTTTGAATTTGTTTCGGGTTTCGGATTTCGATATTCGGATTTGGCCCGTCTCGGTCGTGGCCTGGAGGCAGAGGATGAAGCAAGAACAAAAAGCCGCCCTCGTCTTGGGCGCCGTAAAGGGCATCGGGAAGGCCGTCGGCCTCTCCCTGGCGCGATCGGGCGTGCGTGTGGCGATGACCTACTACGACTGGCAGGAGCACCTCGACGGGCTGAAAAGTGATTTTTCCGC
Organism: Desulfobacteraceae bacterium; assembly: GCA_022340405.1. Lineage (GTDB taxonomy): Bacteria > Desulfobacterota > Desulfobacteria > Desulfobacterales > JAJDOA01 > JAJDOA01. The sequence continues at coordinate 2,960 of JAJDOA010000244.1, forward strand.
GGTCGGAACCCCGCACTGGATTCGGCGGACCAACCTGTTGGACACCGGCGAGATTTCGGCGCTGGTGAAAGAGACCGTGGAGCGGTTCGGACGACTGGACATCCTGGTCAACAATATCGAGCGCGGCGGGTGGCCGGTGGTCCACGGCCCCTACGTACCCGACCAGTGGGATATGGAAATCGCCACCACGCTGCGGGCCAAGCAGTGGGTGTTCGACGCGGCCCTTCCCCACCTGAGGGCCGCCGGCGACGCCGTGGTGGTGAACCTCTCGTCCATTGCAGGCATCGTGGGGCGATCGGGGCCGGCAAGCTATGTGTTCAACGAGGGATATTCCGCTGCCAACCGGGGGGTTTCCCTGCTCACCGAGACCTGGGCTCGCCTGGGCGCTCCGGAAGTACGCGTGGTGGAGATCATGCTCGGTTTAATGGAGACCCGCCACGGACCCGGCACCCGAGGGTGGGGTCTGCTCACCGAGGCGCAGCGCCGTGCCCTGCTCGACCACACCCTACTGGGTCGAACGGGGACTGTGGAGGACGTGGTCCGGGCCATTCGCTTCGTGATCTGGGACGCACCCTTCATGACCGGCAGCGTGCTGCGCATCGACGGCGGCTACCCCCTGGGCGGGGACCCGGTGGCCCCCATGCCGGAAGGGGTGGAGTGAGGGGAGGGCGGATTTAGAATTTTGGATTTTGGATTTAGAGCATTTGTCAAAAGTATGTTCCGATTGGAACGGCCTTTTCTTGCTTTTCGTAGGGGCGGGGTTGATCCCCGCCCGTTCGGGGTAGGTGATCCCATCAGCGGGAGGGGATAAACCCCTCCCCTACGGTTCAAGCG
>JAJDOA010000250.1 GCA_022340405.1 Desulfobacteraceae bacterium
ACGGACATACTGGCGGACATAAGGGGCGAGGCTTTCCAGGTAGCGGCGCTGTCCCTCGGCAAAGAGGATGTCGAAGGCCAAGGTGGACTTTCCCGAGCCGGATACGCCGGAAAACACCACGAGACGGTTGCGTGGAATCGAAAGCTGGATGTTTTTCAGATTGTGCTCGCGCGCGCCTTTCACCGTCAGGGAATCTCCATACCGTTCGCCGGATTCCGCTGCCGCCGGATGGGTCTCGTCGATCGACAGGACGGTGGCCGGCTGCAGGTAGGGCTGCAAAAACCGGCCTGTGTGGGAGGCCGCTTCACGGACAATCCTTTCCGGCGGGCCTTCGGCAACCAGACGGCCGCCGCCCTCTCCGCCTTCCGGGCCCAGATCGGCAATCCAGTCTGCACACTTGACCACGTCCATGTTGTGTTCGATGACCAGCACCGTGTGGCCGGAAGACACCAGGCGCTGAAGGGCTTCCAGCAGGACCCGGATATCCTCGAAATGAAGACCGGTGGTGGGTTCGTCGAATATGAACAGGCGCTTTTTCCCTTTTCGATTCCGGAGATGCCTGGACAACTTGAGCCGCTGGGCCTCTCCGCCGGAAAGGGTGTTCACGGGCTGACCCAGCCGCAGATATCCCAGGCCCACCTCGGACAGCGGCTGCAGTGCGCCGGTGATGCGCGCATTGCTCTGAAAAAAGTCCAGCGCCTGCTCTACGGTCATGGAGAGGATGTCGTGGATGGATTTCCCGCGGTAGCGGACCGACAACGCCTCGTTGCCGAAACGCTTTCCGCCGCATTCGGGGCAGGTGACAAAAACGTCGGAAAGAAACTGCATCTCGATCTTTTCAAAGCCGTCCCCCTTGCAGTGTTCACACCGGCCGCCGGCCACGTTGAAGGAAAAATCCCCCGGACCCAGCCCGCGGGCTTTGGCTTCTTCGGTGGCGGCCAACAGGTGCCGAACCGTATCCATGGCCTTGGTATAGGTGAGCGCATTGGCCCGGGGGGTCCTGCCGATGGGCTGCTGATCCACGAGCACCACATCCTCGATTTGCTCGAGTCCTTCCAGGCGATGAAACTTTCCGGGGCGCTCGCCGGATTCGCCCTTTTCCCGAAGGATGGCGCGATAGAGGATGTCTTCGGCCAACGTGGATTTTCCCGATCCGGACACACCGGTGAGGCCGATCAGACAGCCCAGCGGCAAACGGATGTCGACGGAGCGGAGGTTGTGTTCGGAGGCGCCGTACAGGGTCAGCCAGCCCCTTTCGCCGGGCTTTCGACGCTCGGAGGGTATGGGGATGCTGCAACCCCCGTTCAGATAACAACCCGTAAGGGAGTCGGAAACCTCCGCTGCAGGGCCGAAATATAGGATCCGACCGCCGTTTTCGCCGGCCCGGGGACCGAGGTCCAGCAAAAGGTCGGCCTCGCGGATAATCACCGGGTCGTGCTCCACCAACACCACCGTGTTGCCCAAATCCCGGAGCCGTTTGAGAATGCGGACCAGGCGTTGGCTGTCTCGCGGATGGAGCCCGATGCTCGGTTCGTCGAGGACGTACAGCGTGTCCACCAAGGACGAACCCAACGACGAGGCCAGGGCCACGCGCTGGACTTCCCCGCCGGAGAGGGTACGGGACTGGCGGTCCAGGGTCAGGTAGCCGAGACCTACGTCGACGAGATAGCGAAGCCGCTGACGCAGTTCGTCCAGCACCATGCGTGTGGCCTCGTCTTCGGAACGAACCTGTATCGCCTCCAGATATCCCAGGGCTTCCTCCACATGCAGCGAATAAAAATCCGCGATGGTGCGGCCGGCGATCCGGTACAGCAGGGTTTCGGGCCGGAAGCGGGTGCCCCGGCAATCCGGACAGGTTTCGTAGCTGCGGTAGCGGGAGAGAAAAACCCGCACGTGCATTTTGTAGCTCTTGGTTTCCAGCCATCGGAAAAAACCGCGGATCCCGTAGTAGTCGCCGGTGCCGTCAACGATCATGCGGCGGTGTCCTTCCGACAGCCGTTGGAAGGGAACGTCGGTGGGAATCTTTTCCCTGCGGCAAAACGCTATCAGTTCCTCCAGAGCGAACCGCTGCCGATCCCCGTCTCCACTCCACGGCTTGACGGCTCCCTGACGGATGGAAAGCGAGGAGTCCGGAATGATCAAATCCAGGTCGATGTCGATTACGCGGCCGAATCCGCGGCAGGTCTCACAGGCACCGATGGGGCTGTTGAAAGAAAAAAGGTTGGTGAGGGGAAGCTCGTAGCGGATGCGGCAGGATGCGCACTCCAAGCCGCTGCTGAACGGGATGCGCCGCCCGCCGTCGATGCGAACCCAGATTCTGCCGCCGCCCATGCGGAAGGCCTGCTCCAGGGAGTCCATCACCCGATCCCGGTCTGAGCGGCGGAGCCGGATGCGGTCGGCCAGCACCTCCCATTCGCCGGAGGCTTGGCTTTCCTGCGCAGCGTCCACATCCACAATCGTTCCCTGCTCCACCACGCGGTCGTAGCCGATGCCGCGCAACACCCGCTTCGCATCTTGCTCCGAGTCGTCGGCCGTCCGATACGGAAAGGTGATCCACACGGCACCACCCTCGGGCACCTGCCGCAACTGCCGCCACACATGATCCGGCGTTTCGTTGTGGACCGGCTTTCCGCACCGCCGACAGTGCAAACGGCCCCGTCGAGCGAAAAGCAGTTTGCCGAAATCGGTGATTTCGGTCATGGTGCCCACAGTGGAGCGGGAGGTGCGCACGGGATCGTTTCGATCGATGGCGATGGCCGGCGGGATCCCCTCGATGGTGTCGACGGCAGGGCGGTCCATGCGGTCCATGAACTGCCGTGCGTAAGGGGAGAAAGTCTCCACATAGCGCCGCTGCCCTTCGGCATACAACGTGTCGAATGCCAGAGAGGATTTTCCGGAGCCGCTTACCCCGGTGACCACCGTGATGCGATGCAGGGGGATGTCGATGTCCAGATGCTTCAGGTTGTTCTGCCGGGCTCCTCGGATGCGGATGGCATGGATCGGGGTCGTCATGGTCGCCGTTCGACAAAGGAACCGTCTCGGGACGGTGTGGGATCGTTTCTTTTTCGGTTCTCGTTACGGATTCCGTCACGATAACCATTGGGTGCGGAAAAGGAAAGGCCGAGCCACCTGGATTTTGAACGGTCTTGGCATTGCGTTCACCCTTCGTCGAATCCCGGTCGCACGAATTGTCTTGCCCTGGGGAAGGTCCATTCGGTCAGGCGCTGCAATCGCTCCAACTGGTGGAGAAAATCGAGAATGCAGGCTCTCTCCTCCGGCAGGATTTTGAGAAGGCGCTTCCATGCCGCCGCTGAGCGATCGATGGCGATCAGTGCCACCTTGGCCGAACCGTCGGCATCGCCGCCGTCATCGTCCGTTCCATCCGGCGAGGCTTGCAACACGCCCTGAACCGCGCGAAAAATTTTGGCGCTGATGAGGCTGTGGTACTGCAGGATCACCCGGAAGTTTTCCTCGGCAAACGGGGAATCGGCGGTACCCTGGACTTCCGTAGCCGCCGGCGATGTCTCGGAAAGCGGGGTTTCCGCCGCAAGAAGCGCCGAGACGTTCCCTGCGGCAAACCAGTGGTAGGCCCTTTCTGCATATCGGTTGGCCGAGCATACCAGCAGGTAATTTTCGGCCTGCCGATCTCTACGATTCGCCTCGTTGCTCTCCGATTCGGACAGGATGGAATCGATGTCCAGTCCGGCTTCCGTGGCCAACTCCCTCAGCAGGGAGGTTGCAGTGGCCAAGGCCCCCTCCAGGTTCTTCCAAAAATCACCGCTCCGATCGGAATCCAGGCCTTCCCGGTCCGCCCGTTCCATGGCATACACCGAACAGCGCGCCCGCAAGGGGCAGCGGGCACACCAGCGGTCGCAATAATTATAGATTCCTGAAATGAAATCGGTATGTTGTAGACTATCCTTCAAGCGCCTTTCCCCTTGTCTTTCATCGAAGTCCTTCCCGTTCCTCTTCCTTAATTCCGCGGCGTTCGAATCAGCCGATGAGAAAACCACGATCCGGCACCCCGAAACCCGAAAAAAACCATATGCCGTGCCGGCGACGATGACAACGGAAAAATGAGAAGCGGAGCGGGTGGGAAAACCGCTCCGGT
>JAJDOA010000252.1 GCA_022340405.1 Desulfobacteraceae bacterium
TCCGTGCTGCTGCAGATCCGGCTGCCGGCCGCTCTGCCTCCACTTGCATCGGGCGTTCGGGTGGCCACCGCCGTGGCCCCCATCGGAGCCGTGGTGGGAGAATGGGTCGGGGCGAGCCGGGGCCTGGGTTTTCTGATGCTGCACGCCAACGCCCGCATGCAGACCGATCTCATGTTCGCCGCCCTGCTGGTGCTCGCACTGGGCGCGTTGACCCTGTACACCCTGGTAGACCGAGCCATGGACCGTTTGGTCTATTGGCAACCCTCCAACCCTGCGGAGGAGAAGGACCCATGAACGATACCGTGAAAATCGCTGTCTGTTCGCTGCTGATGCTGGCTGCGCCGTTGTGTGCATCCGGCAGGGCTGCCGATGCACGACCGATGACCGTGATGCTGGACTGGTTCGTGAATCCGGATCACGCACCGATCGTCGTGGCGCTGGAAAAAGGGATGTTCGAGGACAGAGGCCTGGCGGTGCACATCGTCGCCCCGTCCAACCCCAACGATCCACCGAAAATGGTGGCAGCCGGCAAAGCGGACGTGGCCGTATCCTACCAGCACCAGCATCACCTGCACGTGGACCAGGGTCTGCCCCTGGTGCGCATCGCCACGCTGGTGGCCACCCCCTTGAACGCCCTGGTGGCGCTCGAAGACGGGGGCGTGCGCAACCTTTCCGATCTGCGGGGCAAGACCGTCGGCTACTCCATCGGGGGGTTCGAGACCGTGCTGCTGAAGGTCATGCTCTCGGGCGTCGGCCTTGGCCTGGACGACATCCGTCTGGTCAACGTGAACTTCTCCCTTTCCCCCTCCCTCTTTGCCGGGCAGACCGACGCGGTGATCGGCGCTTTCCGGAACTTCGAGCTCAATCAGATGGCCATCGAGGGTCGCCCCGGCAGGGCTTTTTACGTGGAGGAATACGGGATTCCGCCCTACGACGAATTGATCGTTGTGGCCCATCGGAATGCCATCGGGCAGCGGCACCTGCGGGCGTTTGTCGATGCATTGGAAGCCGGCGTCCAGTATGTGGTGAACCACCCCGAAGAGAGCTGGCGGGCATTTGTCAAGGGCCGCAAGGAACTGGATGACGAACTGAACCGGCGTGCCTGGCGCGACACCCTGCCCCGTTTCGCCCTCCGCCCCGGGGCCCTGGACCAGAACCGCTATCTTCGCTTCGCCGCGTTCCTGCAGAGACAGGGCATGATCGGGGAAGCGCCGCCGCTTCAGCGGTGGGCTGTGGAGCTGCCACCGGTGCGGTGAAGCCAGCACTCCGGTGTGCCGCCGGCGGTTGACAGGGAACCCTCCCGCCCGGACCGACGCTATCGCTGCTTTCACTCGCCACGGTCCTTTGATATGATCTTGCGGTGAGGAATCCTCGCCAAACTCACCCTTGGAAAAGGAGGTCACAATGGAGAAAGTGGCAGTCGTCGGATGCGGAGCGTACATGGACAGCGGCTACGGATGCCCCGGGGAATGGCGCTGCCTGAAGGCCGCGGCTGTGGGAGACGGAACCTTCGACGCCCCGGCGCAGGTCGTGGCTTTCGTCAAGTGCGAATGCCCCGGCCGGGCGGTCATGCCTACCATGGGGATGGCCATGAAATTGTCGGAAATCAAACCCGAAAAAATTTATCTCAGTTCATGCTTGGTCAATGCCAAGCCGGGTTGCCCGTATACCAGCGCGGATGAACTGGGGAAGATCATCGAAGAAAAAACCGGCATTCCGGTCGTGCAGGGAACGCACGATTATCACTAGAAGCCATTTCCTGTCTTTCATAAGGGCGGGGTTTATCCCCGCCCCTGCGGTTTCATTGAAAAGCATGCCGTAAATGGGACAGATTTCTGGCAACCGTTATAGCATCTCGCATCTCGAAGGCCCTGCTTGCAATGTGCGGCAAAAAAGGACGCTTGACGATTGGATACGCTTTCAGCCGTCTCGCCCCGAAGCACCGGCAGGGTTTCTTCGTGGAGAATCGGCGACCACGAGTCCGCACGGCACTGGCTATGGAACCACGGGCACCCGCCGAACCCGACCATTTGTGGATCAGACCTTTTCGGCTTGTTTGTCCATTTCCCGAAGACGGGTCAAAATCTCCCGAGGGCTCGGACTCAGGGAGATTTCGAGCAGTTCGTTCATTCGTTGTTCATCGATCTCTTCTTTGTTCATCACCTTTCGCTTGTAAGCATCGGCAAGCACCTGGAGCAGCTGATCGAACTCGCAGGGCTTTTGCAGATAGGCATACGCACCGCTTCGGGTGCAGGCCGCGGCCGAGTCGATGGTTCCATGACCCGTGAGAATCACGATCTCCATCCATGGATGCTCCTTTTTCAATGCCTCCAGGGTCTGCTGGCCGTCCATGCCCGGCATCTTCAGGTCCACGAGGGCGATGTCCACCTCTTCGATGCGCGCCAGTTCCAGCGCCTCGTCCCCTCTGGCGGCGGTCAACACCTTGAAATCCCGCATCTCGAGGCTGCGCCCGATGGAGTGAAGAAACTGGGCTTCATCGTCCACAATCAGCAGGTTGATCTTATTCTTTTCCATCTTTCCTTCTCCTCATTTCGTGGTATCGGGAAAGTCCCAGCGGGATACCCGCCGCAGCTGCGGCGGGTTTTCCCGATTAGTTGAAAAACCATCTCCAGTAGCCGAAAAACACCCATATCCACAGCACGGCCAGACTCAGCAGGAACACCATCGACCCGTGGACGAAGAAATCTTTCATGGTCAAGAGCTGCTCACCTGTTTCGGGATCGCGGGCAATGCTGAAGACGATGGCGTTGTTGGGCGTTCCGATGATCAGGATATGGGCGAAACTCGAGGCAAAGGCAGTGGCCAGACCGACCAGCAGAGGGGATGTTCCCGACAAGGTCGCCATGGGAACGGTGATCGGTCCGATGGCGGCCACAGTGGCTCCGTCGCTCATGAAATTGGTCATGATCCCGGTGACCAGGCTGGTGGAGATGCACAGCCCCGTGCCGCTCTTCAGAAAGTCCGGAAGCACACCGACAAAACCGGAGGCGAGCCACAGGGCCGATCCGGTGGCGGCGAGACCGTATCCCAATGCGCTGGCGGCGGCATACAGGGCCACCACGTCCCAGTGGATCCCGTTGATGTCCTTCCAGCGCAATATGCCCAACAGGTTCAGCGCCACCAGTGCCAACAGGGCCGGACCGCCCATACCGTATTTCGAGGAAAAAGCCGCCCACAAAACGATCAGACCGACCAGAACGAAGGCGGCTCTGTATTCCTCAGAGGTCATTCGACCGATTTTATCCGACTCCTGCCGCACCACCGCCGCCACGTCCACGTTGGAGACCTGGATCCGTTTCCGGAACACCAGCAGAAAGTAGACGGCAATGACCAGGCTCATCACCGGAACAAAGGGCAGTCCCCTCGCCACCCACGCTCCGAAGGAGATCCGGAGTCCATAATCCGTGAAGATTCCCAGCATGACGGCGTTCCGTCCCCCGGCCGCCGGCGAGCCCGGTCCACCCACGTTGGCGCAGAAGGTGAGCATCAGCAGGAGCATGATCGCAAGGGCCTTGTCCTTCTGGAGACCGGCCGCCCGGATGGCTCCGAGATAGACCATCATCAGTATGGGTGCGATGAAGGCGACCAGGGCGTGCTCGGAGAGAAAGGCCGCGGTGACCGACAACAGGGGCGCAAAGATCAGTCCGAACTTGACCAGGCTGGTGCTGGTGCCCAGCAACAGAATGCCGATGCGCCGGTCCAGACCGGTCTTGCTGATGGCAGCCGCCAGGGCCAGCACGCTGAAGATGAAGATCACCGAATCCTTGGCATAGGATTTGGCCACGTCTTCGGGCGGGAGCACCCCGAAGAAATACATGAGCACTCCCACCAACAGTGCGGTCACGCCGATGGGGATGGCGCCCGTGGCCCAGAAAAGAGCGGCCACCACCAATACGCCCACCATGACCTTGGCCCGAAACGCCACCGCCTCGGCGCCGATGGGAACGGAGACGGTGCGCCCCTCCGCATCCACCGTCGTGGTGGAAAGCTTCGCCTTGGCGGCATAATATTCCCCGATGGTTTGGCCGGTCTTCATGCTACGGTAATGCGAATACCCTGCAATGGGCTCGCCTACCGTCCCCGCCTTGGGAACAACCAGCATCTGTTTCAAGGACGGGGGTGTCGGCATCAGGGCGATGACCAGAAACAACAGGACCCCCAGTGCGATGATGCCCGGCCTGGCATTGTGGGCACCGATGAGCCACTGCGTTACCCCGCCTCTCTCGATTGCCGGGATCTCGTGGCGGGCCAGGGCGTGCACGCGCTCTTCCCGGGCCCCCCGGATGGCCTCGATGAGCTTTTCCAGCGGGCAGGGCTTTTCGATGTACCGGTAAACATCGTGCTTTCCGGTGACGCGGGCCGATTCCATACAACCGTATCCGGTGTGCATGATCACCTGGACTTCGGGCTTGATCTTCTTGATTTCCCGCAGGGTCTGGATGCCGTCCATGCCGGGCATCTGCTGGTCGAGAATCACCACTTCCGGATTTTCATGCCGCACGATCTTGATGGCATCCTCGCCGTTGCTGCTGTCCAGCACATCGAAATCGCGGGTGATCAGCTGTCGGGCCAATCCCCGGCGAAAGTCGTTTTCGTCGTCAATCAGCAATATCCGCGGTCTTCCGTTTCCGCTTCTCGTGACGGTTTCGGTGTTCATCAATGACTCCTTTGCTGGATT
>JAJDOA010000267.1 GCA_022340405.1 Desulfobacteraceae bacterium
CAACCGGCAGTCCCGGACATCTGACATCAGACGTCTCTGCTCACTGCATACCGTCTTACCAACCCTCTCAACCTCTAATCCTCTCAACTTCTTTCACAAACAGGTCTCTGACCTCTGACATCGGTTCCCCACCGTCCGACCGCCACCAACCCGAACGCCCGGGGTATTCCGTTTCGCCGAAATGGGAGGGGATAAACCCCTCCCCTACAGGCCAAGGTCGATACGCCCAGGTTCGTTACCGGCCCACCGTCCGACCGGCCTCTGAAATCCGACATCGGATATCCGATTTCCGGCATCGGACCTCGGAAATCTCCCTCCAACGTCCCACACTTTACATCTTGCCGGCCGGTATTATCCTAGATTGGATCGCAAAAAAAGTAATACACCGGCGGGGGTGACGCCCCCACAGTAGATGGACGGGCGTTCCCGGACCCACGCCGTAATAGAAAAATAGGTGAGGCAATGACGAAATCCTACGAGGCCAAGCAAAGAGCCAACGACGAACCGGCTGAGAAGACACCGATGCCGGAAAAGCTGCCCATTTTGCCACTGCGCAACACCGTGGCCTTCCCGCAGACCACCCTTCCGCTGGTGGTGGGAATTCAGCGCTCCGTGAAGCTGGTGGAAGATGCCGTCCGGGCAGATGGTCTGATCGGCCTGGTGGCCATGAAGAACCCCGAGATCAAGGAACCCCGTCCCGGAGAAACTTACGAAACCGGAACGCTGGCGCGGATCGAGCACATCCGCCGCGGCGAAGAGGAGGGGCTCCAGGCCGTCGTGCAGGGGCTGGCCCGCTTCCGCATACAACATTGGTTGTCGGACACGCCCTACCTGATGGCCAGCGTCGAGGAGGCACCGGATATCCAAGAGGAGGATGTCGAGATGGAGGCGCTGGTACGAAGCCTGCGCGAGCTGGCCCAGGAGGTGGTGACCCTGACCCCCCATCTGCCCAAGGAAGCGGCCGATTTTCTGAGTCAAATCAACGACCCCGGTTATCTGGCGTTTCTGGTCGCAACCAATGCCGGGATGAAGACCGACATCGCCCAGGCCCTGCTCGAGGAAGACTCCGTAAAACAGAGGATTCATCGACTGATCCGGCACCTGTCCCATGAGCGGGAGGTGTTGACGTTGGGAAAGAAGATCCAAACCGACGCAAAGGAGGAGATGGACCGCGCCCAGCGGGAGTACTTCCTGCGCCAGCAGCTCAAAGCGATTCGCAAGGAGCTGGGCGACGAGGACACCGCAACCTCTACATCCGATGCGGAGCAGTACCGTCTCAAGATCGAGGACGCCCAACTTTCCGAAGAGGCCCGGAAGGAAGCCGAGAGAGAGCTGAAGCGGCTGGGGGGGATGTCGCCCCAGTCTGCGGAGTATTCGGTGATCAAGACGTATCTGGATTGGCTGGTGGACTTGCCGTGGCGGCATGCCAGCCAGGACGACACCGATATCGCCCGCGCCCGCGCCGTGCTCGACGAGGACCATTACGATCTGGAAGAGGTGAAAGAGCGACTGGTCGAGTATCTGGCGGTACGCGCACTGCTCGTCCAGAGGGAAGCCGAAGGGTCACTCCCCGGTGAGAAGGAGCCCGGAACGCCGGATGCCAGGGGTGCCATCCTCTGCTTTGCCGGACCCCCGGGTGTGGGGAAAACGAGTCTGGGACAGAGCATCGCCCGGGCCCTGGGAAGAAAGTTCACTCGCATGAGCCTTGGCGGCATGCGTGACGAGGCCGAGATCCGAGGACACCGGCGGACCTACATCGGTGCCATGCCCGGACGGATCATCCAAGCCATCCGGCGTGCCGGCACCCGCAATCCGGTTTTCATGCTCGACGAGGTGGACAAGATCGGCATGGGGTGGCAGGGAGATCCCAGCAGCGCCTTGCTCGAGGTCCTCGATCCGGCCCAGAATCATGCGTTCCGCGATCACTACCTGGACGTGGACTTCGATCTGAGCGATGTCATCTTCATCACCACGGCCAATCAGCTGGAGACGATTCCGGCGCCCCTGCGGGACCGGATGGAAGTCATTCGGCTGGACGGGTACACCGAGTACGAAAAGCTCAACATCGCCCAGCAGCATTTGGTGCCCCGGCAGCGCGTTGCCCACGGTCTGAGGGAGGAGGAAATCACCTTCACCGAGGACGCGCTCCGAAAGATCGTGCGGGACTATACGCGGGAGGCCGGTGTACGCAACCTCGAACGCCAGATCGGCTCGGTCTGTCGTAAGTGCGTGGTAAAGATCACCGGTGAGAACTGGTCCCACGTGGTGGTGACTCCCGAAATTGTCCGGGAAACCTTGAAGAGGGAGAAATTCGAGTCAGAGGATTCGGAGAACATCGAGATCCCGGGTATCGCCACCGGTCTGGCCGTGACCGCCACCGGCGGCGACATTCTTTTCGTGGAGGCCACGCGCATGCCCGGCAAGGGGAGGCTCACCCTCACCGGACAACTGGGAGATGTCATGCGCGAAAGCGCCCAGATCGCACAATCCTACGTGCGATCCAAGGCCGATGCTCTGGGCGTGGATCCCGACCGATTTCTCGATTCGGACGTGCATGTGCACGTTCCCCAGGGCGCCATTCCCAAAGACGGCCCTTCGGCCGGTGTGGCCATGGTGTTGTCGATGGCCAGTCTGTTCAGCGGCCGCCCGGTCCGCAGTGACGTTGGCATGACCGGGGAGGTGACCCTGCGGGGCCGGGTGCTGCCCGTCGGCGGTGTGAAAATGAAGGTGCTCGCAGCCCACCGGGCCGGACTCACAACGGTGGTCCTTCCCAAGAGAAACGAAAAGGATTTGGAAGAGCTTCCCGACGAGGTGCGCAACACCCTGATCTTCGTTACGGTGGACCGCATCGACGAAGCGCTGGAAACCGCCCTGGTTCCGGAGGATTTGACCGAGACCTGCGACACCTGATCGCCCGGCCTCGCTTCGAAAGGCCGGCCTTTCCTTTCGGCCATGGATGCTGGCACCGGTGGGTGTCGGCATCCTCCTGTCTTTTCCTTTACCGAGTTTCTACCATACGCCCTATGCCTCTCCGCGGTTATAGTGGTTTTCCGAAATCCGTTCCGTTTCCCTGATGGTCCTTTTATCGAAATCGGGATCGCTATCGCTATCGAGCATTGCCGTTGAACAACCGGTTTCGATCCCGATCCCGATTTCGAACGCTTGCCAATCGGAACCTATTTTGGGCAACTGGGACAGAGCATTGGCCCAAAGGTTGTTTCGATACAACCAATTTGGGTTTGCTATCCAGGCCCGTACCGGTTACCATGACAAAGGCTTCCGGTGCACATGGCTCTTTTTTCTCACTCTTTCCGTTGCGCTTTGGCCTGCATTTGTTCAACCACACGCAGTCCCCTCACTTCTACCGCTGCCTTGAGCCCGGCACTGGTGCCACCGTCTGGATCCTTGAACCCTTTTCGCGCCATCAACCGTCACTAAGCGAGCGCATTCCCCGATTGTCGTAGCGGAGCGGAAATCCCGGGAACGGGGGCGGCGGAGAGTCTTCAATCGCATACGGCAGGGCACCCATTTGAAGGAAAGCTCCATAAAGGGCAGGTGAGGATGACCGAACAATCCACCTTCGACGGATTGAAGCAGCGTGTCATGAAATTAGAGCAAGAGGTGAAGCGGCTGCGCAAAGCCGAAAGTGGATACCGAAATCTGGTGTCTCGCTTGCCCATCGGCGTCTATCGCAGCACTCCCGGTCCTACGGGCCGCTTTATCATGGCCAACGAGACCATTGCCTCCATGTTCGGCTATGCATCCCCGGAAGCGTTCATTCAGACAAAGGTTTCGGATTTGTATATGGATCCGGCTGAAAGAGTGAACTTTTCCAACGAGCTCCTTTCCCAAGGGGAGGTGCATGGTGCGGTGCTGCATTTGAGACGATCCGATGGGACGCCTTTCTGGGCCAGCGTGAGCGCCAGGGTCGTCCGCAGCGATCAAGGGGAAATCGAGTATTTCGATGGAATCATCGATGACATCACCGAGGCGAAGCTGGCCGAAAAGCGATTGCGAGAGAACGAGGCCAAGTACCGCACGCTATTCCATCAGTTCGGTGCAGGCATCTATTTGCACGATCGGCAGGGACGTATTGTGGATGTGAATCAAGCCGCCTGTCAGCAAACCGGATATGCAAAAGACGAGCTGCTGCAATTGGAAATTTTCGATCTTCACCCGGAAGAGCCGGAAACGGGACATCCGTCCAGAGAGGAGATCCTGCGTCAATGGCATCGATGGAAGCCGGAGGAACGATTCATTCTCGAAGCGGCACACAAGCGCAAAGACGGGTCCGTTTTTCCCATAGAACTGTCGGCCAGTGTCATGCATTACGGAGGGAAGCATTTCATCATTGCCATTGTCCAGGATATCACCGACCGGAAGCAGGCAGAGAAAGCTCGAAGGGAAAGCGAACGGTTTTTGGAGCAAGTTTTCGAGGCCATTCAGGATGGTATCAGTGTGTTGGACACGGATTTCAACGTGATCAAAACCAATCGCTGGATGGAACAGATGTATGCATCCTCAGGGCCTTTGGTGGGAAACAAATGCTATCAGGTATACCAGCAGCTCAGCTCACCTTGTTCATGGTGCCCCACGCGAAAGACCGTCGAGACAGGGGAGACGAAAACCGAAGTCGTCCCGTATCCAACCCACGGCAATCCGTCAGGGTGGATCGAACTGTCGGCGTTTCCAGTCAAAAGCAAAAGTGGTGCGGTTGTTAGGGTGATCGAGTATGTCAAGGACATCACCCAGCGGCGGGCCGCTGAAAAGGAATTGCGGGACTTGAACGAGACGATGGACTTGGCGCAGAAAATGGCCGGAGTCGGGTATTGGAGTTATGACATCGAAAAAGACAAGCGATTCTGGTCTACCCAGATGTATGAAAATTTCGGACTGGATCCCGCCCTCGGCCCACCCCGAATGGAGGATATCCAGGAGGTTTTTCATCCGGAGGACAGGGATCGGTATGAACGAAACTTTGCCGATGCAATTCGGGGTACGCCCTATGACCAGATTGCCAGAATTCTGATTCCGAACGGAGACATCCATTACGTTCGCACGCAAGGATATCCCAGAAAAAACGAGGCTGGGGATATCGTCAGCCTGTTCGGGACGTCCCAGGACATTACCGAGCGTGTGATGTCGGAAAAAGCGCTTCGGGAAAGCGAAGAAAACTATCGCCGCATTTTCGAAAACTCCGTGGTCGGCTTCTTTCAAAGCACGCCGGAAGGCCGTTTCACACGGGTGAATACCGCTTTTGCCAAAATGCTGCGCTATGAATCCCCCGAAGCGCTTCTCGCCGAAATCACCGATATCGAAACCCAGTATTATGTGAATGTGGCGGATCGCAGACGGTATCAGAAGATTCTGCAGGAGCAGGGATATGTGGAGAGTTATGAAGTGAAAGTGAAGCGCAAAGACGGATCCCAGATGTGGGTTTCCAGCAGCACGCGCGCCTATTTCAATGAGCAGGGGAAAGTACTCCGGTACGAGGGCATCAATGTGGACATCACGCACAGGAAAAAAGCTAAGAAGGAAAAGGAGGCACTGCAGGCCCAACTGCAGCAGGCACAGAAATTCGAAGCGATCGGTACCCTCGCAGGGGGTATCGCACATGACTTCAACAATCTCCTGATGGGCATCCAGGGAAGAGCCTCCCTGATGGCGGCCGGTCTGGAGGCGCATCATCCTCTGATGGAGCACATCCAGGGCATCGAAGCCTATGTTCAGAATGCCGCGGACCTTACCAAGCAAATGCTCGGTTTTGCACGTGGCGGCAAATACGAAGTCAAACCGGTCGATATCAACGAGATGGTCGCCGCCAGTGCAGCCATGTTTGGACGCACCCGCAAGGAAATCCGGATCCATA
>JAJDOA010000046.1 GCA_022340405.1 Desulfobacteraceae bacterium
GCTTCCGTTAAGACTTTGTGAAGTGCGGGAATTCTGTTCCGTAACCGTCATGTGTTGATCTGGAAATGTAGGGGAGGGGTTTATCCCCTCCCGTTGCAGCGCAACGGGTACCGAAATGCGGGCGGGGATAAACCCCGCCCCTACTAAAAGCAAGAGAAATCCGTTCCAATCGGGACATGCTTTTGGCAAATGTTATGGAGATTGAAGACTCCCCGTCGCTTGCGGAGGGGATTCTTCAATTAAAGCCGTTCGATCATCTCCCGTACGACGCCCGCTGCATTGGAGGCGGTTTCGAAAGGAGACACCCCCTCCAGGTCCGCCTCGATCAGGGCGTCGTCATAAGGCATAAATCCCAGGAAATCGAAATCGGGAAGATGCTTTCGCAGGAAGGCCTCGTCGGCCTCGCCCCGGATCTTGTTGCCCACCACGGAAAACCGTTTCAGACCGATTTCTGAAGCCAGCTTCCGGATGTGTTCTGCGGTGTCGATGCTGCGGCGGCCGGGTTCCACGACGACAATGAGTTTGTCCACCGACTGGGCCGTGGCGCGGCCGAGATGCTCGATGCCGGCCTCCATGTCCATGATTACCACCTCGTCGCGCGCCAGGACGATATGGGTGACCAGCGCACGCAGCAAAGCGCTTTCCGGGCATATGCAGCCGGAGCCGCCCTTTTTCACCCCGCCCAGTCGCATGAGCTTGATGTTGCCCAGGCGGGCACTCAGGGCATCGGGCAGGTCGTCCACTTGCGGGTTGAGGCGAAAGTAGCCCCCGACGGTCCCCGGCTGGGCACCGGTGCGCTCGAAGATTAGATCCTTCATTTCCGCGATGGGCGTGATGCCCTCCGCATCCGGAATGCCGAGAGCCGCCGCCAGATTGGCGTCCGGATCCGCATCGATGGCCAGCACGTGTTTTCCCTCCTTTTCGAGGCTACGCGCCAGCAGCGCCGAAAACGTTGTTTTTCCCACTCCGCCTTTTCCACTGACCGCAATTTTCATGGGGCGTCCTTTCCCGTGTTCGCTTGCGCAGGTTGACCAGGTTGCTGCCAATATAGTGTCGGAGTGAGGAATGGGCAAGGGGGTGGAGGGGCTTGACGACCTCCGGCTTCCAGAGTAAACAAGAGTTTTGCTTTTTGCCTGGAAGCGAAATTCGATTCGAAGACCGACAGACACCGATCGGAAGAGAACAGTCCATGATCCACTGCCCATGCTTGCAAAGACCGACTTTCATCCCTCTTTTCATCGCTTTCCTTCTATTGCTCTTGCCGAACGCAATGGCGCAGGAAGGAAAAAAGGCGGACCCGAAGACGCAGCAGGGACCCCCTCCATCCCCGGTGCAGGTGGCGCCTGTGGAGGAGCGGATGGTCAGCGACCAGGTAGCATTGATTGGCACCACCGAAGCGATACGGACCAGCACGGTTGCCGCCGAAGTAGCCGGTATTGTGGAGGAATTTCCCGTGAAGGCGGGGGATTTCGTGGAAAAGGGCGACCTCCTTGCCCGGCTGCGAGACACCGAGCTCCGGCTGCGGCTGAACGGCGCCGTGGCCGCCAGAGACCAGGTGAAGGCCGAACTGGAAAACGCCGAGATGGAACTGAAGCGGTACAGCGAGCTGAAAAAATCCGAAAGCGTATCGCAGTCGCAATATGACAAGACCCGTTTTACCCACCGGGCGCTCACCAGCAGCTACCAGCAGCGGGAGGTGGAAATCGAGCGCCTGCGATACGAGCTGGGGCAGAAAAAGGTGTTTGCCCCCTTTGCCGGTTTCGTGTCCGCGGAGCACATTCAAGTGGGGGAGTGGCTGGCGGCCGGAGGTCCGGTGGTCACGCTGCTGGATCTGTCCACCGTTCTGGTGACCGTAGATGTGCCGGGGCGCTATGCGGTGCAGATCGACCCCAAGAGCCCGCTCGGCGTGCGTGTACCCAGCCTGTTCACGGAGCCGCGGGAAAGCTCTGTGTACGCCATTCTGCCGGAGGGCAATTCCGATGCGCGGACCATACCGGTGCAGGTGCGTCTCGACAACGAGAAAAAGCGCATCCGGACCGGAATGGAGGCCGTTGTCACATTCCCCCTCAAGGGCAAGCGGCGGGCCCTGCTGGTGCCCAAGGACGCAATTGTCACTGCCGGAGCCAACCGGATGGTCTATGTGGTGGCCGAAGGAAAAGCCCTGCCCGTCACCGTTGAGGTCTCCGGATACTACGGCTCCAGCGTCGCGGTTGCCGGATCGCTTCGGCCCGGCGTCCCGGTGGTGGTTCGCGGTAACGAACGCCTGAGACCCGGCCAGCCCGTAATGGTCCAGGGGGAGTAGCGCTTTGAAAGTCGTCGATGTCGCCATCAAACGGCCCGTCACCGTGGCCGTCGGGATCATTCTCCTGGTGCTGTTCGGCCTGATATCCCTTTTCCGGATTCCCATTCAGCTCACCCCCAACGTGGATCTTCCCGAAATCTCCATCGAAACGACCTGGCAGGGGGCTTCCCCGGTGGAGGTGGAGCGGGAGGTCGTCGACGCCCAGGAAGAGCAGCTCAAAAACCTGGACGGTCTGGACGAGATGACCAGCGAAAGCCGGGACTCCCAGGCGTACATCAACCTGATGTTCGAGATCGGTACGGACACCGACGAGGCGCTGCTGCGCACTTCCAACAAGCTGGAGCAGGTGAAACGGTATCCGGACGACGTGGACAAGCCGGTGATCAAGTCCGGCGGGAGGCGGGAGCAGGCGATCGCGTGGATCATTCTACGGGGCCGGGAAGGCTACAAGGGCGTTCTCACCCAGGAGTACGATTTTCTTGACGAACACGCAAAGCCCCGTCTGGAGCGGATTTCCGGGGTGGCATCCTCCAACATCTACGGCGGGCAGGAGCGGGAGCTGCAGGTAATCGTGAACCCCGAGGCCCTTGCGGCCCGAAAGGTGACGATCCCGGAGCTGCTGCGCGCGCTGGACGTGGAAAACCAGAACATCTCGGCCGGCGATTTCGACGAGGGAAAGCGACGCTACATCGCCAGGACCGAGGGGGAGTACCAGAGTCCCGCCGATGTTGAAAGCGTCATCATCAAGCGGGTCGACGGGGTTCCGGTCACCGTTAAGGACGTGGGGCGGGCGACCTTAGGCTACGGAGAGGCCGACGTGGTGGTGCGGCATGAGGGAGGGGCTACCATCGTGATGAACGCGGTGCGGGAGCCCGGCTCCAACGTGCTGGTGGTGATGGGGCGGCTGAAGGAGGCGCTCGCAGAGCTCAACGAGGGAATTCTCAAGGAGCGTGGTCTCGAGCTGGTGCAGGTTTACGACGAAACCGGCTATATTTACAGCGCCATCGATCTGGTGCGGAAAAACATCCTCATCGGCGGTACGCTGGCCGTGATCGTGCTGCTGGTGTTTCTTCGCAATATCGCGAGCACCGTTATCGTGGCGTTGGCCATCCCGCTGAGCATCATCGGCACCTTTCTCGTGATGACGCTCATGGGGCGCAACATCAACGTGGTGAGCCTGGCGGGGCTCAGTTTCGCCGTGGGCATGGTGGTGGACAACTCCATCGTGGTTTTCGAAAACATCTTCCGCCACAGGGAGATGGGTAAAACCCGGGTGCAGGCGGCCTACGACGGGACCGTCGAGGTGTGGGGGGCGGTACTGGCCAGCACCCTCACCACGGTGGCGGTGTTTCTGCCCATCGTTTTCGTTCAGGAAGAGGCGGGCCAGCTGTTCCGGGACATCGCCATTGCCATCAGCTCCGCCGTTCTGCTGAGCCTGATCATTTCCATGACCGGTATCCCCTCCCTTTCTGCCAAGATTCTCGGCAAGGTGAAAAGGGAGGAAATGGACGGAAAAAGGAAATTCCAGCCGCTGAGGAGCCTGGCCCGAGGCTTCATGAACGGCATCGCCGGTTTCATTCACTGGATGACCGGGCGCGTCACGGCCCGGTTTGCGGTGATCTTGGTGCTGGTGGGCCTTGCGGTGGGGATCGCCTATCAACTGATGCCGAAGACGGAATATCTTCCGGAAGGCAACCGGGAGATGCTCTTTGGCATTCTGCTCCCGCCGCCGGGCTACAACCTGCAGGAGCTTTCCCATATCGCCAAGGTCGTGGAAGCCGATATCCTACCGCTGGTCGAACACGAAGGAAAACCCAGTGAAAGAGCCCGGCAGCTCGGCCTTCCGTCCGTGAAAAATTTCTTCTATGTGGCGTTCGGCCAGCAGGTTTTCATGGGAATCGTCTCCGCGGATCAGGAGAGAACCCGCGAGCTTCTGCCCTATGTGTACGGGACGCTGCGCAAGATCCCCGGCATGATCGCCATCGTTCAGCAGCCGGGGCTGTTCTCCCGGGGCATCGGCGAGGGCCGCTCCATCGAAATCGAGATCAAGGGCCCCGAACTGACCAAGCTCATCGAACTGGGCAGGATGATTTTTGGCATGTCCATGCAGGCGCTTCCCCAGGCCCAGATGCGGCCCATCCCGAGCCTGGACCTGGGCAATCCGGAAATCCGCATCGTACCCATCCGAGACCGCCTGACCCGGCTGGGCATCACCACGGGCGAGCTCGGCCGCACCGTGGACGTGCTGGTGGATGGCGCCAAGGCCAGCGACTACCGGCTGTTCGGCGAGGAGATCGATCTGGTGGTCAAAAGCGGCACGGGAAACGTGGAGCGGACCCAGGATATCGAAGCCCTTCCGTTGCTTTCCCCTTCCGGAAAAAAGGTAACGCTCGCTTCGGTGGCCGAGATCAGCCTTCGGGAAGGCCCCACGCAGATCAACCACCTCGATTCCCAGCGGGCCATCACGATCCAGGTGATCCCACCCTCCACCATCGCGCTGGAAACCGCCATGGACATCATCCGCGAAAAGGTGGTGGAGCCGATCAAAGCCGGAGGGGGGTTATCCCAACTGTATTCCATCGAAATGGGCGGAACGGCCGATGACCTGACCCGCACGCGGGCTTCCCTGCAGTGGAATTTTGTGCT
>JAJDOA010000286.1 GCA_022340405.1 Desulfobacteraceae bacterium
ACATCGATTCCGCCAGATCCGGGCGGACATGGAGAAAATGCCCGTGGTCAACTAGTGTTCTGTCCCACAAGTTACGGGTATAAGGATAGGGTCTCGTGTTGCGTCAAGCCAAAGGCGTCAAGCCAAAGGCGTCGATCCACAAAGCACGAAATTCGAATGACCCAAATTCGAATGTTCAAAACCGTTTAGCACATGGATTAGACATCATAATGCGATCCGTTGTTTCGGTCATTGGATCATTCGTGCTTCGAATTTGTTTCGGGTTTCGGATTTCGTGCTTCGAATTTTTGCTCATTTCTGCCCCGTAAAAACAGCAAACTAACGGCCAACTTTTTGGTAAAAACCTCCGGGACACGATACTAGAAGCCATCTCAAAATTGTCTTTTCGCCCCATCTCGGCGTCGGCTTTTCGTTTCCAGTCCTCGAAAACCAGCCGTATGCCTGTCGCAGATCCCGGTGCAACCGGGGCGGCTGGAAACTCGGATCCTCCTATAGCTTGTCGAAGATCCCGGGTTTTACCCGGGGAACGAAAATCCTAATTTTGAGATGGCTTCCAGTCAGAATCCCCTTTGTGCAAGCAGGCTAAAAATGTTACAGAAATTTTTAGCGATAACTCACAGCTTATATTTCGGCTTTCGCCGCATCGATCATTTACCTGATCAGCCCGGCGGATGCCATAGCGGATGCCCAGCCGTTTCTGAGGCAGATCGACGATGCCGTCATTCTATTGGCATGCCCTTTTGTTAGAGAAGGATCTTTATACATATCGGAGATGGAAGCAGCAGGCATCGGAATAGCGCTGTGCTCTGGCCCGATGCATCGATAGATTGACTGGAGAAGCACATCGACATGACACGAAAAATACCCTGTGAAGCATTCGAGCAACGAATTGCGGCACTGGAGTCCCAGCTGGCCGATTGCCGGAAGGCCCTCAAACAGGAACTGCCTCCGTCGGATGATCGCCCACCGGCCAGTCCATCTCTCGATGCCGTTTATGAACACATGATGCAAAGTGCGCTGATCGGCAACTACATCGTCAGGGATGGGAAATTCATCTACACCAATCCGGAATTCAGCAAAATGACGGGCTATAACCAGAAAGAACTGCTGGGTATGCCCACCCGCCGGCTGGTCCATGACGATTATAAACTTTACGTCAGGAACAGCGCTGTGAGAATGTTGAAGGAAAAACACTCGGTGCCTTATGAGTTCTGTGTCGTTACCAAAAGTGGTGAATTGAAATGGATCATGGAAACGGTGACATCCATACGGTTCGGCGGCCATCGGGCGGCGCTGGGCTATTTCATGGACGTCACCCAAAAAAGGGAAGCCGAAAACCAGCGAAGGGAAAAGGAAAGGCTTCAGAACGCACTTGAAATGGCTGGAGCCGTATGCCACGAGTTGAACAATCCGATGCAGGGGATACTGATGTTCTGCGAATCGATCATGGACGACGTGTCCGAAGAGAGCCGACTGCACGGGGATTTGAAGTTGATCGTGGACAACGTTCACCGGATGGATCGAACCATTAAAAGCCTGCTGAATATCACCCGGTATAAGACCAAAGAATACATCAACAACGAAAAGATATTCGATATATCGAAGGCCTCCAAGAGGCCGACGTGATCACTGGAAAACCTTCTGGGGCCGCTCTACCAGTTTTCAGCCAGAAGCTCGAAATACGTGGCCGGGCGGACGCAGGCCGGACAGGTTTCCGGGGCCGTTTCGCCCTCGTGGATGTAACCGCAGTTCCTGCATCGCCATCTGTGGCTCGACGAACGAGTGAAGGCACGCCCGGATTCCAGATTGCCGGCCAAAGCCCGGAAGGTTCTCTCGTGCTGCCGCTCGGCAGTGATGATAGCGTCCCACAAATCCGCCGCGCGCGTGAATTTTTCTTCTCGAGCGACGGCGGCAAAGGCGGGGTAGAGCACGGTATGCACGTGGAGCTCGAGGTCTGCCGAGGCGACCAGATTGGCCGAGGTGTCCTTCAGAACACCGGTCAGAAAGCTGGCAGTGATCTCCAGTTCGCCGCCATTGAAAAACTTGAAGAACCGAAGCGCGTGTTCACGTTCCTGATCGGCGGTTTCCCTGAAGATGTGCGCGATCTGGGCGTAACCGTCTTGGTCGGCCCTGTCTGCAAAAAACGTATACCGGGTCGTCGCCTGGGACTCGAAAGCATAGGATGTCAGCAGATTTTTCGCCGTTTGGCTTTCTCTGAACTTCGGCATGAGTGTTCTCCCGTTTCGACACGGTCAAAAAGAAGAGCCATTCCGGGATGTCCGGAACGGCTCCTCTCGAACCGCAATCGATTGAATGAGTGTTCCTCCAGATACGGTTGAGCACTGGGCGAGTCAACGCCCGTTACTCGATGATCTCTATTGCGTCCGCACCGCATTCCTCGGCAGCCTGCCGTGAGATGGCCTGGAGGTGCTCGGGAATTTCGTCGAACTTGACGGTGGACTTGAGCTGATCCTCGTCGTACTCGAAAACTTCGGGGCAGAGCTTGTTGCAGTTCCGGTCACCCATGCACTGGTCGTTGATGACGATCTTCATCTTTTTCCTCCTTTGCTTGTGGGGATGCGCTCTGAAACCGTGCGAAGCGAAGGTCCATGATCGTGGCAAAAGTTGTAACCCACCCACTGCGGGATTGCAAGCCTGACGGATGGTCTGCTCATATAGCACTTGAAGCGATTTCAAAATTCGGATTTTCGTTCCCCAGGTAAAACCCGGGATCTTCGACAAAGTCAAGGAGGATCCGAGTTTTCAGCCGCCCCGGTTGCACCGCGATCTGCGATAGGCATTCTGCCGTATTTCGAGGACTGGAAACGAGGATCCGGCGCCGAGATGGGGAGAAAAGACAATTCTGAGATGGCTTCTTGTCAAAAGTATGTTCCGATGGGTATGGCCTTTTTCTTGTTTTTCGCAGGGGCGGGGTTTGTCCTCGCCCGCAGTGCGGTGGCCGTCACACTGCGGAGGGAGGGGATAAACCCCTCCCCTACACTTCCATAGTAACATGTGGCGGAAACGGGACAGAATTCTGACATTTGCTCTAGATAGCTCACCATGGAGATCAATCAGTCAACGCTGTTTCCATGCATGCTCGATCTTCTCTTTCGGGCCTTTGCTGCCGAATCGAGTGCCTCGGTCTGCGACTGTTCTGATGGATGGCCGAAAAACGCTTCATCTTGTTCATATCAAGTTATGCTACGGTGATCTCCTCTGCGGTAAAGCTTTTGGGTACTCCCTCGTAGGGTGTGCGTCGCTTCTCCTTCAAGGTTTTGGGATCCTGCATCATTTCCAAAATATCGATGCTTTCCTGCAATCCCTTGTTTACGCGACACATTTCCAGCGCCATTCCGACCACTTGGGCAACGGCCTGGACGAAGTTCACGTCGTTCAGCGAGAATTCCCAGGGCTCTTCCGTGTAGACGCGCAAGCAACCAAGCAGTTGGTTTCCAACGATGATAGGAGAAGAGAGCATCGA
Organism: Desulfobacteraceae bacterium; assembly: GCA_022340405.1. GTDB lineage: Bacteria > Desulfobacterota > Desulfobacteria > Desulfobacterales > JAJDOA01 > JAJDOA01. Next base: position 3,485 of record JAJDOA010000286.1, read on the forward strand.
AGCGATACCTTCTTTGATAGCGGCTTCAGGGTATTGGATACGCGGATCGTCGCTGACATCGAAAATGGCTACAGGGTGTCTGTCCTGAAGCGACGACGCAATTGACTTCAGGGCATGTATCGGCCCTTTATCGAGGTATTCGTCACTCAGGCCATAACAGCCAGCCAATCTAAGCTCATTGGTTTTTTCACTGAACAGAAACAAGCAACATCCTTTGACATTGAGTGCGTGCATGATCCCTTCTACGGCGATCAGAACGATCTCCTCCGGATCCTGAATTGTGGAGATCGCTTTGGTGATGCGAATCAAGGTTTCATAATTGATGATTGGCTTTTCCATAGCGCCCTCCTTTTGTTGATGTTAAAAGATTGTGACCCGCTCCTTCCGGCAATATTCCATTTGGGTGCGTGCATATCACGGGGCTGATCCAGTGAAAAGCGCCGGCAGGTTGCAGAAGCGCTTTCCCCGGATGACTCGTGACGGAATGTTATCCGCCGAAGTTTCCCCCGCCCAGCCCCCGCATGGCCTCATCTGCGGTAACGCGCAGTGACGCAAGGGATTTGTCGAACAACTCGCGCTCGGTCCGGATATCGTCGATGCAGGTCTCCGGCCTGCAATTTTCCCGAATCTGCTCGATCCGGTCGTCCATTTCCGCAATCAGAATGTGGAGGTTTT
>JAJDOA010000291.1 GCA_022340405.1 Desulfobacteraceae bacterium
ATTGCCAGCGGCGTCGCCCACAATTTCCGCAACACGCTGGCCGGCATACTGGTCAACAGCCAAATTCTGGAAGTGGATTCACGGATGTACCGGGCGTCAAGGATATCGTCTCCCGCATTCATCGATCCGTAAAGCGCGGGGCTTCTCTGGTGGAAGGGTTGACCCAGTTCGCCAGAAAGCAGGACCGGAAGGACTTTACGGATTTCAACCTGTCGGAGATTCTACAGGAAATCCTACGACTGATCCGCGAGTCCTTCGATCGAAAGATTGCCGTCGTGGAAGATATTCCGGACCATCTGCCGGTTTGCGGCGATGCCGCCGACCTCAGCCAGGCGGTGATGAACTTGTGCACCAACGCCAGGGACGCCATGCCGCACGGCGGCACGCTGACCATTCGGGCGAAGTCCGGGGACGGGCAAACCATTGTCACGGTGGCCGATACGGGGGTGGGGATGGATGCCGCCACGCAGGAAAAATGCATGGATCCGTTCTTCACCACCAAAGAAGTCGGCACCGGGCTCGGCCTGTCGACCAGCTACGGCATCGTGAAGGCGCATCATGGTACCCTCCAGCTCGCCTCCGAGCCCGGGAAGGGATCGCGGTTCACCATCTCCCTGCCTGAAGGGACGAAGCGGGTGCAACCGAAAGAGGAGGATATCGGGCAGATTGTGCGGGGAAGCGGAGAAAAGGTGCTAGTCGTGGACGACGACCCTGACATTCATTCCGGACTGGCGATTCTGCTGCAAAAGATCGGCTACGTCACACTGTCGGCCTCCGACGGGGTGGAGGCCGTACTCCGTCAAAGGGACTTCGACCCGGATATCGTGCTGCTGGACAAGAACATGCCCGGCATGGACAGCGCCGACTGCCTTGAGGAATTGCTCGACAAGGATCCGGGGGCCAATGTCGTCGTGATCTCCGGGTACGACCCGGACGGCCCGAACGGCCTGAACGGAAGCGAACAGAGTCGGATTCGGGGCTTTCTCAAAAAACCGGTCGACATCGGCGAACTGAGCATGTTGCTGAAGGAAATTCTGAACCCGACCCAACCGCCGCCTGCGGCGGGTTGAACCGGCGTCGGCGAGCGCATTTCCCGCCGCTTGTTGGAGCGAGGCGGAAATCCCGGGCACCGGACCGGGGTAGCGGGAAGCCTTCCATCCCTCCCCCTGAAGACGGCAGGGAATCCCGCCAGAATGGAGCGCAACCCGGTTTCCCATTGGGCGGCCGCAGCTTGCGATCACCGGGCCTCCACGATCCGAATCCAGATCTCCCTCTCCTCGACAGTGTCTCTATCTTCTCGGGAAAACCCCCCGTTCAGATTGCGGTATGCAGTGTCCACGATGCCGCCGATATCCACCCATTCTCCCAGTCGGCCGTGAACCTGTGTGTGGATCCGCTGACCATCCATCACCCCCCTCCCGCTGCCCGCAATCCCCTCCTTTGCGGTGGAAAGATCGAGAACGAATCGATCCCCCGATACTCTCGGCACGACGGACAAGCCTGTCATTACCTCACGGTAGCCCGAGGCCGACCGAGACGCCCTGGGCCGGTGCCGGCCGCTTCCGGGCTGCACCAGGGCCGGCACCCGCACGATGACGGTGATCCGGGCCTCGGTATTTTCCGAAACGCGAATCCGCTGCACGGTCTCACCGGACTGTTGGGTCCGAGCACCTTCGGCCTGGAGGCGGAGGGAGTTGGGCGGGGAGTCGGGAGAGGGATCGCCTGCGCTCACGTGGATATCGTCTCCGATGCGGAGGTGGGCGGAGCCCTCGAACCGTTGCAGATTCTCCCGAGCGTTTTCTCCCTGAACCACCGTGATCATCAATTGCCGTGTCGGTCGGTCGAGATTGCGAATGATGGAACGGATCTGCTGCAGATTCTGCGCACCAGTTCGGACAAATAGCGTATACCCGTGTCCGGAGATCGTGTCCCCCTCGGTCAAAAAAGGGGCGACTATGGGAATCACTTCATCGGCCGGCCGGTGACGGAGTTCGATGATCGTCAGCTCCTGGCCCTCAAGCGGCGGCGAAAGAATCCACAACAGAGCCATCGCCGCGCCGAGATTTCGGAGCACCTTCATGTCGACCCGCCGGATTTCATCCGGTCTCGCCTGCCGTGGCGTCGCCGGTGGCGGGAACGTCGAATTTGTGCCGGCACTTCACGCAGCAGTACCGAATCCGGTTTTTCCCCTGAACCGGGACGGATATGGTTCTCACGTCACCCGCGCATTTGGGGCATTGCGGGCGTTTGCTGTCTGGACCGGCCGCACTCGTGTCTTGCGAAGATACCATGGATGCGTTCCTCCCGTGAAAAAGTATTGCCCATGATTCTACACGGTATGGCAGGGAATGTCAGCATAGAATAGAAGCCATCTCGAAATTGTCTTTTGAGATGGCTTCCAAGCATCGAAAGGGGTTTGTTGGGTTCGAGGGGTTGATCGGGTTGATTGGGTTGATTAGGCGGAGGCCTTGCGGATTCGCTGCACCACGAATTTGCCGTAGGCCTCCTTTTCTACCACCGACGAGAGGGCTCCCAACGGTATTTCTGCCCGCGCGGCGTTCTTGTGTCCCCCGGCGGAGCCGAACTCGCCGAAGGCGTCACGGGCCAACTTGCCCGCATCCCGTCGGAAACCGGCATTTCGGAATATGACGACCAGCTTGTCACCGCAGACGCCCGAAACGATGCTCCATCCGGCCTCTGCGAGTCGGAGAAAAAAATCGGCGACGATCACCAGGATATCGGCGTTTTTCACCGTCCCCATGTGAACGACGGCCACGTTCTTGACGAAAACCAGCTCCTCAATGGCCTTCTTGATGTGGCCCAGCGTCTTGCGAGTGATGTCGGAAGATTCGATTTTCTTGATGATGTTCAAATTCGCCAGGTCGAACAGATAGCGGAAGGCGATCATGTCCTGTGTGGACGTCTTGCGAACGAAGTTGTTCGTGTCCGACTTGATCCCGTACAACAGCGCCGTAGCCAGCCGCTGCGAAGGCCGGATCCCGCCGGCTTTGAGGTACTCGGTCATCAGGGTGGCATTGGAGCCGAAGTCTTCCCGTATGTCGATGAAATCCGCCTTCAAGCCGTCAACCGCCGGATGGTGGTCGATGACGATGTTGAAGTCGATCCCGGAGAACAACTCGTGATGGCTGGGCTGGGAGTCCACGATGGCGAACTTGGTGAAGTCGGCTTTCCGGAGGGATCGGACATGGCTGTGGCGAATATCCAGCAGCCGTACGAATGCGAGGTTGTCGGCCCGATCGATACGGTTGATGCGAAAAATGCGCACGGACTTCACCTTGCGCCAGAACAGGCGCCGGAGGGCCAGCGCACTGGACAATGCGTCCGGGTCGGCGCTGATCATAACGGCCACTACGTCTGCGGGGTTCACCGTTTCGATCAACCGGCGGTGACGCTCGCTCCAGGATACGGATTTTCCAATGGGGTTTTCCAAAACCTTCGATTCCATCCTTCCCAATTTTGGGTCCGACTCGCTGCTGGGGATCCGGTTTTCCCGAAGGATACCCCATTAGCGTACCTGATCGGACCATTCAAGGCAATACCGTGGATCGGGTAATCGGATGTGGAGTCTACCCGATGGCATCCTGGGTGGGCGGCACGCCGATGGGGGTTTGACAGGACCGGGGGCGGCGACTATCCTGTGGGTTGTCCCAAGAAAGAAACATCCGGTGTCTGCCTTGCACGACTGCGGTCCCGCCTTTTCGCAGCAATAGCGCGGTGTGCTCCAGGCCGCGGCAAGGCATTTCGGCTGGACAGAGCAAAAGACACCCAGCGGAAATGGCTACGGGGTGTCCTGCGGCATTGACGCCGAGACCTATGTGGCCGCCATTGCCGAGGTGGAGGTGGACCGCGGCAGCGGATAGATCCAGGTCCGCCGGGTGGTCTGCGCCCAAGACATGGGCCATATCGTCAATCCGCAGGGTGCAACCCTGCAAATGGAAGGCTGCATCACCATGGGGCTGGGCTACGCTCTCGCCGAAGAAATGCACTTCAGCGACGGCCGCCTCCTCGACAGCAACTTCGACACCTATTCCATTCCCCGGTTTTCCTGGGCTCCGAAAATTGAAACCGTGCTCGTTAAAAACGACGTGCTTCCCCCCAAAGGCAGGGGCGAACCGGCCATCGTCTGCATGGGCGGCGTTCTGGCAACGGCCGTGTACGACGCCACGGGTGCCGTCGTGCGGCAGCTTCCCATGACCCCGGCACGCGTGAAACAGGCGTTGGATGAGGTGGTATGATGGAAAACTCCCCGCCTCTATAGGGACAATAGGTAGGAATGCAGATTGATACTCGAATGGTTTATGCCCAGTTTTTTTCTTATATTGGCACGATAGCTCCCAACAGTCCTGCTGGAAAGATGTAGGATTCTGGCAATTTCTTTGGTTGTTTTCCCTTGTTTCACTAGGTTTGCTATTCGTATCTCCCGGGGGCTTAAGCGATTATAAATGGTGGAATATTCGTAAGAAAACGGCGATATAATTTCCTTTAGATTCGACTCCAATATGTTGACCAGTGTTTTACTTTTGTCGTCCATGTTGCAGCGTTTCAATTTGTCCAGATAGGGATTGATCAAGTTATTGATATTGCTGCTAATTCGATTTTCAAAATCGGTTTGATCCTCCTCCTTCTTTTCGATCATAACTTTCAACGCTATGTTCAGGTCCTCAAGTTTTTTCGATTTATCTGCCAGTTCATTCGTTCGCTCCACCACTTTCTTTTCAAGAAGATCTTTGTGTTCTTGAAGGGATTTCTCTAGATTCTTTTTTTCTGTTATATCCACTGAAATAATTTGAACGCCCAAGACCTCACCTGTGGGATTCCGGACGGCATTGTAAGTAGATAAGAAGACTTTTTCGCCAACGGGAAGTGAAACGGTGTCCTCGTAGCTTTGCTGCCGGTTTGTCTCCACAGAACGGGCGATTCTGCGAATGATGTACGACCCCATCTCTTCACCGAAGATTTCTATGGCTGATTTGTTCTGCAAATCCTCGGCAGGGGCCCCAATAGAATCCAGCGCAACTTTATTGAAGGAAATTACCTTTCCGTCCGGGGTCCAATAGCCAATGCCAAAACCGGCATTTTGGTACAGCAATCTGTATTTTTCTTCGCTTTGACTTAGCGCCGTCTCGGCGAGAATTCGGCGGGTAACATCCCGGGATGTGCCGAAAAGGCCTGTGATCTTCCCGGAATCACCAATTATCGGATATCCCTGTGTGTGAATAAAATGGGGGGTCCCGTCCGAATGACGGATCTGTAGAACCAAGTCATAAGGAGCCCCGTCGAGCGCATCTTGAAACTTCTTTTCGAAAATATCCCACTCATCCGGATGGAATGCATTTTTAATATCCTCCATACGCGGCGATCCGAGCTCCGGGCTCAGTCCGAAGTTAATGAACATCTGACTGGACCACACCCGATTGCCGGTGTCTCTGTCATAACTCCAGTATCCGATACCGGCCATTTTTTGGGCTAGATCCATCGCCTTTTGCAGATCCTGAAGCTCTTTCTCGGCCTTTCTACTCTCCGTGATATCCCTGCCAAAGGCGATGAATCGGTTCTCCTCTCGCCAAGCGCGTACCTTCCATTCGATCCACTTGTAGGAGCCGTCTTTGCACTTGTATCTGTTTTGGATAAATATTTCCCTTTTGCCTTCAGCAGCAGCCTTCAGGGCATTGTGTGTTTTTTCGTAATCCTCCTGGTGGACAAAGCTCAGAAATGGACAGCTGGTAACCTCTCTTGCTGAATAACCCAGAATCTCCGTAAAAGCGGGATTCGTCATGCGAAAATAGCCGTGCAGATCGCCTTGCCCGATCATATCGGGTGATAGGTTGAAAAGCCTTTCAAGAGAAGATAGCAAACCATCCCTTTTTTGAATGTCTTTTTCCAATGCAGAATTTCTCTTCATTGGTTTCTCACGACGAGGAGGAACCATTCGGAACTCGATCGGTTTCTGGGTTTGCAGTGTTTTCGGCCTGCCGTATTGTTCCCGGTAGCATGAAAGCTGGAAGGCTTGTGCGCGTGTCCTTCTCTTTTTGGCGCCGGAACTCTTCGGATTTCGGCCGCTGTTACATCAGCGACGGCAGAAAAAGAGCGATTTGCGGAAAAATGAGCAGAAGCAGGTTGCACAGGAGCAGCGCCAGGAGCATCGGCAGGACGCCCTTGAAGATCGTCTCCAACGGCACGTCTTTGACCACCCCGTACACCACGTAGACATTGACCCCCACAGGGGGCGTGATCACTCCCATTTCCGTGATCAGAACGATGATGACCCCGAACCAGATCGGGTCATAGTGCAAAGCCTGGGCGACCGGAAAGAATATCGGAACGGTGAGCATGATCATGGCAAGGGCGTCCATGAAACACCCTCCCACCAAATAAACCAGAATGATGATGCCCATGATGGCATAGCCCGGCAGCGGCAGTTGGCTGACCCAGCCGGCCAGATCGTAGGGAAGCCGCGTAACGGCTAGGAAATGGCCGAACAAAATGGCACCGGTGACAATCACCATGACCATACAGCTGATGCGGGTGGTGTCCGCCAGAGAACGGATGAAATCGCCCCAGGACAGCTGCCTTCGGGTCACCGCCATCAGCAGCGTCAGAAAAGCGCCGATAGCCGCGGCTTCGGTGGGGGTGAAGATACCGAAGAAAATACCGCCCATGACCAGTCCGAAAAGGACCAGCGTCTCGAGAACACCGAGCAGGGATTTGAACTTTTCTTTCGACTGCGTGGGGGGGCCGGCGGGCGCCAAGGAAGGATTTCGGCGCACGCGAATGTAAATGGTCGCGACAAACAGCACCGAGAGCAGAAGCCCCGGAAGCACCCCTGCGGCAAACAGCTTCCCGATGGACTGTTCGGTCAGAATCCCGTAGACGATGAAAATGACGCTGGGCGGGATCAGGATCCCGAGGCTGCCGGCGGCGGCAACGGTGCCGGTCGCCAGCCCCAGATCGTAGTTGTAGCGCCGCATCTCCGGAAGGGTCACCGTCGCCATGGTCGCTGCGGTGGCATTGGTCGATCCCGAAATGGCCGAAAACCCTGCACAGGCGCCGACGGTTGCAATGGCCAGTCCGCCGGGGCGGTTTCCGATCAAGACAAAGGCCGAATCATAGAGCCGGCGGCTGATGCCCGCATAAAAAGCGACTTGTCCCATAAACACAAACAGCGGCACCACCGTCAGCCCGTACGAAGTGAACACATCGAACACATCCCGGATCAAAAGGCTCATACCGGCTTCCCAACTCCGCACGTAGCTGAAGCCGAGAAAGCCGAGAAAGCCCATCACAAAACCGACAGGCATGTTCGAAAAAAGAAAGATGATCAGGATGGCGATGCCGATTATGCCGATGGTCATCAGGCTCATTTGTCAAACACCTTCTCGGCGTTGCGAATGATTTCGACCACCAGCACCAGACAGACGGCAAATGCCCCCAGTCCGATTCCCCAGACGAACGGATAGAATGGCAGCTGCAAGGTGAGCGATACCTCTCCGGAGTCCATCAGATGGTTGGCATACACCAGGGCCCGCCAGAAAATGAGGGAGAAAAAGGATAGTGCGAGAATGTTGGTCAACCCCCCGATGAGCGCTTGGCCACGGGGCGGCAGCAGGCGAACGAGCAAGCTCACCGATACGTGCCCCTTTTTGATCGACGTGTGGGCCATGGCGAAGGCCACGGCAACGCTGCCGAGATAACCGACCAACTCGTAGGTGCCCGGGATCGGTTTGAATAGGCCCAGAAATTCCCAACCGTTTCGTTGGTAGAGGGTGACGCAAAGCCGCATGAGAACGTCGAATACCGTCAGCAGCATCATCGCCACGATTGCTGTTCCCCCCACGATGTAGAAGGTCCTTGCAATTTTCCTGGAAACCGTTTCGAGAAGATTCATCGTCCTCGTTCCATACCCAATGAAAAACGTTCGTTGGCGCCCCTGCCGTCGGATCCGAGATCCCCTATGGACCGGTCACGTTTTCGTCCTATGGGGATGATGTCTGAATTTCCTTTTTAATCAAACGTTTTAATATCTTTCCCGTGTTGCTTTTCGGCAGTTCCCGGACAACCCGAAATTCCTTGGGAATTTTGAAGGGGGACAATACGCCCTTTAGCGCCTCCTTCAGTCCATCGGGGCTCAAGGTG
>JAJDOA010000322.1 GCA_022340405.1 Desulfobacteraceae bacterium
CCTGATTCACTGCCATGTGAGCACCCTGGATAACTTCCACTATCTTTTAATTTCGGGTATTTCCACCGTACAATACCGCCCGGTACCAAAGGACGGGAGCGCCTTTCGTATTCCTATGGGATCGACTTGGACCAGCATACAATCCGTTCTGCAAAAAAGGGTACCCAGCCACAGTTACAAGATGTGGCTGGAACCGGTGGAAGCCAAATCCCAGGAGGACGGAAGCCTCACGCTGTCCTGTCCCAACATGTTCTTTAAGAAGCGGGTACAGGATCACTACCTCCCCATGATCGAGGAGGAACTGCACAATCTGACCGGCCGGCCAGGAAGGGTATCCATCGAGGTCAGTGGAACCGCTGCCAAGCCGGTACCCCGCAAGCCGTCGGACGTGCAGCTGCCTCTGCCCAGCATCAACCATCGTACTCACATGGGGCGCGTGCTTCGCAGGGACTTCACCTTCGACCAATTCGTAGTCGGCAGAAACAACGATTTCGCCTATTGCGCGGCCCTCAGCCTGGCCTCCAAGCGCACGTCCAGTCAGAACACGCTGTACCTGCTGTCGGGAACAGGGATGGGGAAAAGCCACCTTTCCCAAGCGACGGGGCATCATATCCTCTCCCGGTATCCCCAAGAGCGGGTCTATTACCTCACGGCGGAGGATTTCACCAACGAGATGGTACGTGCCTTCCGTTCCGGGGACATCGATCAGTTCAAGGAGCGGTACCGCATCGGCTGCGACGTTCTTCTGCTGGAGGATATCCACTACCTGAGCGGCAAGGCCAGAACCCAGGTGGAATTGGCGCTGACCCTGGAAGCATTGATCGAGATGGGGAAGAAGATCGTTTTTTCTTCCTGCTATCCGCCGGCCGAAATTCCCAAGCTCGACGACAAGCTCCGCTCCTGTCTGTCATCGGGCTTGATTTCATCCATCGACCCCCCGGATTTCAAAACGCGGCTGCGGATTCTGCAGCAGAAAATCAAGCGCAACGGCCAGGCGGTTTCCCAAGAAGTGCTGCAGTATCTGGCCAGCGAACTGACCGACGATGTGCGTCAGTTGGAAAGCGGCCTCATCGGAGTGGTGGCCAAATCCTCCCTGCTGGCGGCTCCGATCAATCTGGAGCTGGCTGAAAGCGTTGTTCGCAACATCGTTCGAAACCGGAAAAAAATTACCATTCAGGCCATCAAGAAGCTGGTGTGCAGGGAATTCAGCGTGTCCGTCGCCGATGTGGTCTCTCGTTCCCGGAAACAGCAGTTCGTGCGCCCCCGGCAGATTGCCATTTACCTCTCCCGCCGATATACAGACGCATCGCTGCAGGCTATCGGCAAAAGCTTCAATCGCTATCACGCCACCGCATTGCACTCCATCGGCGTCGTGGAACGGGAACTCAAAGTGAATCCCGCCACGCGGAGGCAGGTCGACATTCTTTCCGAGCGGCTGGAGAACGGTGATTTTTGACGGGGTGTCCGCGGGATCCGACGAAATCGGGTGATCCCGGTATCGATCGTCCCGGCGGGAGTATGGCCGCAGGCGCTGCAACCGACAGGGAAACGGGCGCAGCGTCTACTGGATGGTAAAGTTCATTTCTTCGTAGGAAACCAGATCTTCCAATACTTCCAACCGGAGGCTCTGTTCGTGCTCGATGGCACAGCGCAGGCGCAGCGCGCAGAATTTCCGGCAGATGACGTCCTCCGGCTCATATCCGCCGAAACAGCCCAGATGCATGGCCGCCGCAGACGGCCCCTTCTCTTCTTTGGTCATGAATCGTCTTCCTCCAATGTAAGGAGATGTTGCATATCCGGGTGAACGCTCCCGTTGGACGCGAGGATTTCCGGACAACCCAAGTCGTAGGCGCCGCCGGAAAAGTCGGTCACGCGCCCTCCGGCTTCCGCTACCATCAACCAGCCTGCGGCCGTATCCCACGGCTTCAGGTTTTGTTCCCAGAAGGCCTCGAAGCGACCATCTGCAACATAGCACAGATCCAGGGCTGCAGAGCCCAGCCTCCGCACTCCCTGGGACCGGTTCAACACGCGGGCGAACCGTTGTGTCGTCTCGGGGAGAATGTCTCTCACGTTGTAGGGAAAACCGGTTACCAGAAGGCTGTCTTCCATAGATTTCGTGGAGGAGACAGATATGGGGTTTCCGTTGCGCCATGCGCCCTGTCGGGCAACGGCACAAAACAGCTCGTCGGAAACGGGATTGAGCACGATCCCCACCTCGGGAACACCGTCGACCACGAAGGCCAGTGAGACGGCGAAAAACCCCAGGCGGTGTGCGTAGTTGGTGGTTCCGTCCAACGGATCGATGACCCAGCTTCCCTTGCCGTTGTCGCCGCTTGCCCCGCTTTCCTCAGCGAGGATACCGACGTCCGGAAAACCGACTCTCAACGTATCGACAATCGCCTTTTCCGCGGCAATGTCGGCTTCCGTCACCAGGTCGATTCTGCCCTTTTTCTCAACGTGGTCGATGTTCCCGAATCGTGACCAGAGAACCTTCGCTGCGTTGTAGGCGGCGGCAGTGCCGATGCGTCTGATCCGGTCGACATCCATATGGTGGGATCCTATCGGTTTTCCCGTTGGAAAGTCAAGGATTCTGGCACTTGGTTTTGTCCGAAAAGACCATGGATTCTCAGGGGGCCGCGGATAAACAATTTTCTATTCCATTCGCGGCCCAGCTTCGAGAGGCCTCATTTCCTTGGCACCCTTTTCCACTGCACTTGAGGCCTTCGCGATAAGCGGGGCCAGTGTCGAACGATCCAGGGCCGATATCGCCACCCCCCCGAGAGTCCGCAGGGCCCTTGCGACGAGATCGGGAGACGCCCGATCGATTTTGTTGAGCACCCGTATGGACGGTACGCGATCCAGCTCCAGGTCGGCCAGGATGTCCTCCACCGAGCGCACCTGTTCCTCCATCCGGGGATTGCTGACGTCGATGACATGCAGCAGCAGATCGGCGCTTTCCAGCTCTTCCAGTGTCGCTCGGAACGCGGCCATCAGTTCCTTGGGCAAATCACGGATGAAACCGACCGTGTCGGTGACGATCACCTCCCGATCCTCCGGAAAGCGAAGTCTGCGGCTGGAGGGATCCAGTGTCGCAAACAGGCGGTTTTCCGCAAAAACCCGGCTGTGGGTAAGGGTGTTGAGCAGAGTGGATTTTCCCGCGTTGGTGTAGCCGATAATGGAGATGACGGGCAGTCCGCGGCGCGTCCGTTGCGCCCGTTGCTGCCCGCGCTGTTTCCGTACGGCATCGATGTCCTTCTCCAGACGGGAGATGCGGTCCCGGACGCGGCGGCGGTTGATTTCCAGCTTGGTCTCCCCCGGCCCCCTGCCGCCAATACCGCCAGTCAGTCTGGACATCGCCGTGTTCTTGGTCACCAGTCGTGGCAGAAGGTAGCGAAGTTGTGCCAGTTCTACCTGTAGTTTGCCTTCCCTCGTCTTGGCCTGCTGGGCGAATATGTCCAATATGAGCTGAGTTCGATCGATCACCTTGATTTCAATGCGGTCGGTGATGGAGCGAATCTGGGACGGATTCAGCTCCTGGTCGAAGACGATCACCGTGGCGCCGCGCTGCAAAGCCGTCACCGCCATTTCCTGCAATTTCCCGATACCCATGAGAAACCGTGGGTCGGGCCTTTTCCGCAGCTGCAGCATGGTTCCGACATGGACCAAGCGTGCGGTCTTGATCAGTTCCCTCAACTCGTTCAGGGAATCCTCCGCCCGTCGCCTGGAATCGGTGGTCACACTCACCATAAGGGCTCTTTCCCGGCCATCGGCGGCTGAAGCATCGATGGCGCCGGCGCGAGAAAACTCCTCTTCCAGGGCTTCGATAAGATCTTTGCAGGCGATGTCCAGCTGTTCCGGTCGGAGTGGGGGGAGGACCGTATGCCCTACGCCGTCGATGCTTCGGGGCAGGAGATGAGCAACGTGGATTCGATTCAGGCGACCGTCGGAGTGGAGGGTGATCGCTGCGATGAGGTCCAGGCGCAGCAAATCGAGGTCGGTCAGGTCGTCTTGGGTAAGCCCTTCCCCGCGAAGGTGGGTGTGTACCAGCCGAAGCCCCTTCAGCCGGGCCGGGAGGGTGCGGTATTCCGGCGTATCGGGAATCATGACCCGCTGCGAATCACCGACGAGCACCGTCACGGGTTTACCCTGTCGGTCGATGAGCATGCCGATCTGACGCCGGATTTCCCGAGACAGCCGTCCCACGTCTCGCGCCAGTTCCGGTGTAATGAGAAAACGGGGGCGGATGCGACGCCGGTAAAGGTTTTCCAGGCGGCGGACCTGGCTGGCCTTCAGACCTTCCGTATTTCCAGACAGGCTTCTCACCGGCTTTCCGTGGACGGCTCCGAAGCACTGGTTTCAAATCGAGTGTATGCGTTGAGAAAGGTCAGGGGGACGACACCCACCGGCCCGTTCCGCTGTTTGGCGACAATCAGCTCGGCCCGTCCTCGGTTGGGGTTGTTGGGATCTTTGTTGTAGATCTCATCGCGGTAAATGAAGGCCACGACATCCGCATCCTGCTCCAACGCGCCGGATTCCCGGAGATCGGACAGTTGCGGTCGTTTGTCGCTGCGCTCCTCCAGCTTGCGGTTGAGCTGCGAGAGCGCGACCACGGGCAGGTCGAGCTCCTTGGCCAGTGCCTTCAGCGACCGGGAGATTTCCGAGATTTCCAGGTCCCGCCGCTCCAGCGAAGCGCGGCCTCTCATCAGCTGCAGGTAATCGATAAAAACCAGTCCCAGCCCTTTGTCCATTTTCAACCGGCGGGCTTTGGCACGAATGGTATTGGCCGAGATGTCCGGAGAATCGTCGATAAAGATCGGCGCCTCGGACAGAACGCCGGCGGCGTCGGTGAGCCGCACCCAGTCCTCGCGGCTGAAGAAACCGCTTCGCAGCCGCGAGCTGTCGATCCGGGCCTCTGCGCACAGCAGTCGCATGGACAGCTGTTCCTTGGCCATCTCCAGCGAGAAAACCGCAGTGGGTATGTTTTCCTCCACAGCGGCGTTCCGGGCGATGTTGAGTGCGAGCGCGGTCTTGCCCATGCTGGGCCGGGCGGCAAGGATGATCAGATCCGAGCTTTGCAGCCCGGCCGTGAGTTGATCCAGAACGGAAAACCCCGTGGGTACGCCGGTGATCAGTGCCTTGTTGCCCTGCCGTTCCTCGAGGGTGTCGATATTGTTCTCGATGATTTTTCCCAGGGGGTAAAAGGCCGGGCGGATTTTGTTTTGGCTGATCTCGAAAATGGCGCTTTCGGCCCAGTCGAGGATGTCCTCCATGTTTCCGCTGTCTTGGTAGCAGCGCTGGATGATGCGGTTGGACCGTTCGATAAGCCTGCGAAGGCATGCCTTTTCATGAACGATCTTGGCGTAATGCCGCGCGTTGACGGCCATGGGAACCGCCTCGACCAGCTGCGCCAAGTAGCTGGCGCCTCCGACGGACTCCAATTGCCCCTGCTGCCGCAGCAGGTTGGCCAGTGTGACCAGGTCAACGGGCTCGTTCCGGGAGAACAGCTCAAGCATGGCGCCGAAAATTTTCTGGTGGGCCGATTTGTAGAAATCCTCCGGTGAGAGAATCTCCACTGCGTCCAGCAGAATATCGTTGTCCACCAGCACGGCGCTTAGAATGGCGTCTTCCGCGTCCAGGTTCTGGGGCGGTACCTGATAGTGGTTTGGGGCAGGCGCTTGCGAATTGCGATTTTCGTCCATGAAATCGTCGACCTCGCCGTTCATGGCGATCCGTCTGTGCGGGACCGTACCCGGCGGTGGTGTTCCGGTTCTCGATCCGGGGGTTTCCCGCGTGGTGTTCGATGCGCAGCATTTCGGTCGGAAAGGAGGGGAAACCGGTTTGGGAAAGCCTACCAGGAAACCGTTGGCTGCGCAATCGGCAAGTGCCGCTTACCGGTGCTGCGCCGGCCCTGGAGGGATGCCCGGTGAAACAGTCACCGCCGCAGGGCCCAAAGGCGTTCGTTTCGATCACAGACGACGCAGCGGCGGTGAGCCGACGGTTCCGGAAGGAATCAGGTTTCGGGTACGACTTCGACGGTGATCTCGGGCTCCACGTCCGTGTAGACCCGAATGGGTACCTGGTAGGTTCCCAGGGTCTTGATGGGCTCTGTGAGCAGCACGCTTCGCTTTTCCACCTGGATATCCTGTGCAGCCAGCGCTTGAATGATGTCCCGGACCGTGATGGATCCGTAGAGCCGGTCCTCGTCGGCGACCTTTGCCGGAATCGTGCAGACCACATCGACGAGCCGTTGGGCCATCTCCTCGGCGATGCCCTTTTCCTTGGCGATCTGCAAATCGACTTTGACCTTCTGTTGTGCCAGCAGCTTCCGGTTGGCGGCTGTTGCCGGGACCGCCTTTCCCTTGGGTAGGAGATAGTTACGGGCGTAACCTTTGGCGACCTCCACCTCGGAGCCGATGATGCCAAGGGCTTCGATGGTTTCCTTGAGTATGACCTTCATCCTGACCTCCGTTGACCGAATCGGCATCATTCGCCGTTTTCTTTGTTCAGCTTCCTGAAGTTCAACCACATGTCAAAAAAACCCAAGCCGATCACCGCGATGGCAAGTACCTGCTGTACGGCGATCAGTGTGTACAAAATCAAACGCAGTATCCGGGGAAACGCCTTTTTTTCGAAAAAATAGGAAACGATGGCAATGCCCTGGAAGAAATATACCGTCATCAGCACCAGCAGCGCGTTGATGCCAATCATTTTCAGCAACCGAAAAGGCAGCAGCAGCGCCACTCCGCAACCGATTGCCAGCCAAACCAGGGATTCCGGCGATTGCCATTGATTCAACGGCCCATAGGAAGGGGCCGGCAATCCCCGGGCCGCCAGCAGCGACCTTCCCATCAGCAGGTTGAGCCATGCCACGAAAAGTACGGACATGACCACGAGCCCCGGCAAAATCCGCACCAGCATATACTGAATCTGTTCCAACGATCGGGAAAGCTGCTGGATGGCTTCCTGCGATACGCCCATATTTTCGTACATGCGCATCGTCAGTTCCAGGTTCCGGGCAACGTACTCGGAGACGACTTCCGACAGGGGCGCTCCCGCCGACCCACTGTAGAGAACCACCACGGCGGCCGCGCTTACCACGACCGCACCGCAGGCGGACAGGATACTCCTTTCGACGCCGTATCGCCGAATCACGCTTTCTCCGAGAACGAAGCCGAGCAGCAGCAATTCCGTGAAAGCCAGAATGTCCATCGACAAACGACCCACGATCGCCACCATTATCACCGCGGTCATCACCGCCACCATGGACCCGGCCTGTCTGCCGAGTTTGATCCGGTAGTACAGAACGGGCAACGGGATGAAAAGGGCGCAGAAAAATCCGAAAACCGGCATGAAAAAGGATGCGGCAAACAACAGGCCGGTGATCGCAACGCCGCTGACGATCTCTTTGGACATTGGATATCAGACGTCTACACGGTTCCGTTCGGAGACGATCGGCATCGCTTGACGTCAATGCGTGTCCAGAGTCCCCACGAACGGGAGCAGGGCGATGGCCCTTGCCCTTTTGATGGCAAGGGTCAGTGCCCGCTGATGTTTGGCACAGGTTCCCGAAATACGGCGAGGAATAATCTTACCTCGTTCCGTGATAAAATACTTCAGAGTCTTTGGATCCTTGTAATCGATCTTCATGCCCGAGTCCGCGCAGAAGCGGCACACTTTTCGGCGGTGGAAAATTTTTCGTTTACGCTTGCCGAACGGCTTTTTGGAACGGCGAGGTCTTCCTTGGGCTGCAGCCATGGGTATCTATTCCTCCTCCGGGGTGCCCTCGGTGGATTCAGAGGGGGTTTCCGGTTCCGCCGGTTGGGGGGCGGCGGCCGATGGGGTCTCTGTATCTTCGGAAGTCTGCGCTTCCGCCTTTCGTGCGGCCGCCATTTCCATCTGCAGCTGCTCCACGTCCGGCGTCTCTTCCGTCATGACCGTCAGGTATTTGAGGATGCGGTCGTCGATGCGGAAGAAACGTTCGATTTCATCCACTGTGTCGCCGGTTCCGCAGTAGTCCAGGCGGGTGTAGTACCCCCGGACGCGCCCCTTGACCTCGTAGGCCATTCGGCGCATCCCCCAGGCATCGATTTCCAGAAGGGAACCTCCCTGATCGGGAATCAACTGCTGGATCCGATCAAAAAGAGGGACCCGGCCTTCTTCGGAAAGGTCCGGGTCCACAATAAAAATGGTCTCGTAGCGTCGCATTTCGCCTCCTTGTGGATCATAGAGCCCTGCCGCCGGGGGCAGAGCAAGGACGAATCATCTGCTTGTCAATAAAAACACTCTTCCTACCGAATTGAATACACTGTGTCAAGCACAATTGAAGACTCTCCGTCGCCCCGCCGGGATTTCCGCTTCGCTCCAACAAGCGGCGGGAAATGCGCTCGCTGGCGCCGGTTCGGCCGGAACCGGATCCCGCACCGCCCCTGCTTTCCCGCAGCATTTTGACAGCACCGGAGGTTTCCGGATATGATGCTTCTCCCGCACCGGGTGCGCCCCGCAGGCCCCCCGTGTGGGGTTGCCTGTCACCGAATGCGGAGGAAAAGATGAAGATCGCGTCCATATCGGAGATGAGAGACATGGACCGTAGGGCCGTGGAGGCCTACGGCATTCCCGAACTGCTGCTCATGGAAAACGCCGGCCACGCGGCCTATTTCGTGCTGGCGCAGGCCCTGGGCGGGGTGGAAAGAAGACGGTTCACCGTTTTGTGCGGGTCCGGCAACAACGGGGGCGACGGGTTCGTCGTCGCCCGCAAGCTGGCTTCCAACGGCGCCTCGGTGACGGTGGCGCTGGCCGGAAAACGCGCCAAGGTGGCGGGCATATCCAAGACGAATTTGGATATTCTGGACCGGTGCGGTATACCGGTGCGGGAAGTCCGCTCCGCGGCCGAGATCCGATCGGATCTGGCCCACAGCGACGCGGTGATCGACGCCCTTCTCGGAACGGGTATCCGCAGCGAGGTGCGGGGTCACTACCGGGAAATCATCGAGGCCGTCAACGCCCTTTCCATGCCGGTGATGAGCCTCGACATCCCCTCGGGGATCCACGGCGACACCGGGTGCATCATGGGATGCGCTGTCCGGGCGGACTGGACGGTGACCTTCGGGCTGCCCAAGCTGGGAAATTTGCTGCTGCCCGGCGGGACCTACGGTGGACGGCTCTTCGTGTCCACCATCTCCTTTCCCCCCGAGATGACCGAAGCCCCGGCCCTGAAGACCGCCGTCAACCTTCCACCGGCCCTTCCCGCCCGGGATCCGGCCGGACACAAGGGCAGTTTCGGCGACGTCCTGTTCATCGCCGGCGCGGCCGCTTACTTCGGCGCGCCCTACCTGTGTTCCATGGCAATGCTCAAGGCCGGCGGCGGATACGCCCGTCTGGCCGCACCGGCACCGATGGTGCCGTTTCTCGCCGCCAAGGGGACGGAGGTGGTCTATGCCCCCCAGGAGGCGACCGCGGAAGGCACCATCGCCGAGTCCAACCGGGAGGGGCTGCTAACGCTGGCCGAAAACCGGGACATGGTGGTCCTCGGCCCGGGGCTTTCGCTGAACGCGGAAACCCGACGGCTGGTCCGCGAACTGGCCGCCTCCGTGTCCGTTCCCCTTCTGCTGGACGGCGACGGCATCACGGCGGCCTGTGAGGACCTGGACTGCATCCGCTCCCGCACGGCGCCCACCGTGCTGACCCCGCACCCCGGGGAAATGGCCCGCCTGACCGGGCGCTCCACCGCCGAGGTGCAGGGCGACCGCGTGGGCATTGTCCGGGTCACCGCGGCGGATCTCGGGGCCGTCGTCGTCCTCAAGGGGGCCCGCTCACTGATCGGGTTTGCCGACGGACAGATTTTCGTCAACCTAACCGGAAACGACGGCATGGCCACGGCAGGCTCCGGTGACGTTCTCTGCGGCGCCATCGCCGCTATGGTCGGGTTGGGCATGACCCCGGAGTCGGCGGTCTGCAAAGGGGTGTTTCTCCACGGACTTGCCGGAGACCTGGCCGCAGACGACGTCGGCAGGGACGGGATGAGCGCAGAGGATCTGCTGCGCCACCTGCCCGCGGCGCTCTCCATGGACAGGGAGGGACTGCTGCCGGAGTCCCTGCGGGAGCGGTACGCCGGAGGGGTGCGCATCTAGTGTCGTGTCCCGTAAGTTCTTGCCAAAAAAAACGTGGGTGTTTGCTGCCCATTGCGAGACTCGAACGAGCAAAAATCCGAAATTCGAAACCCAAAACAAATTCAAAGCACGAATGATCCAATGACCCAAAAGGCTATCAGTAAATTATAGGATAAAAATCAAATAGGTGAATTACATGGTTTGGAAATATGAATTTGGGTCATTTGAGATTGTTTCGAATTTCCAAGGCAAGCCACCGATGTCGAGGCTGTGACTGTCAGATAGAATTCATCGCTGACTTGATGCCGCGAACTGCCAAAGCAGGGGCGGCAGGAAACGATGCAGCGGGGCCGGACGGTTGACAGGCGGGAACGGCTGCCCTATAGGAGCTACTTCGTTTTAAATAGTGGGTAGTGGGTATGGGATGGGGGAGCGATGATTGCCGCTGAAAACTTGTCCAAGAGCTACGGCGGTCAGGTGCTTTTCGATGGGGTGAGCTTTCAGATCAACCCCGGAGAAAGGGTGGGACTGGTGGGCCGCAACGGCCACGGAAAGACCACGCTGTTCCGGATCATCTCCGGAGAGGCCCTGGCGGATTCCGGAACGGTGACCCTGCCCAAGAACTATCGCATCGGGTACGTCAAGCAGGCGCTTTCCTTTACCGAGGACACGATTTTGGCCGAGGGGATGACGGGCCTTGTCGAAAGCGAACGGGACGCCCGGTGGAAGGTGGAGAAGGTGCTCACCGGCCTCGGCTTTTCCGAGGCGGACTTCTACCGGAGCCCGGCCGATTTCTCCGGCGGCTACCAGGTGCGGCTGAACCTGGTCAAGGCGCTGGTGTCGGAGCCGGACCTGCTGATGCTCGACGAGCCGACCAACTACCTGGACATCACCTCCATCCGGTGGATCGTTTCCTTCCTGCAGCGATGGCCCCGCGAACTTCTGCTGATCACCCACGACCGGGGGTTCATGGACCAGGTGGTGAGCCACACCATGGGGATCCACCGGCGCCAGGTCCGGAAGATGGCCGGCGACACGGACAAGTACTACGACCAGATCGCCCAGGAGGAGGAGGTCTACGAAAAGACCCGCCTCAACGACGAACGCCGGCGCAGGGAGGTCCAGCAGTTCATCACCCGGTTCCGGGCCAAGGCGCGGCTGGCCAACCTGGTCCAGTCCCGCATCAAGACCCTTTCCAAGATGGAGAAGCGGGAGAAGCTGGACACGATCCAGACCTTGGAATTTTCCTTCCGCAGCTGCCCCTCGCCGGCCAAACGGGTCATGAGTGTGGAGAATCTGCGGTTTGCCTATCCCGGCGGCCCCACGCTGGTCCGCGATTTCTCCCTCACTGTCCAGCCCGGCGAGCGTATCGGGGTGGTGGGCAAAAACGGCAGGGGCAAGACCACCCTTCTCAAACTGCTGGCCGGAAAGCTGCATCCCCTCGGCGGGAAGCTGGACTACCACCCCAAGGTGCGGGCGGGCTTTTTCGAACAGACCAACGTGAGCGAGCTCGTCGATTCCCGAACGGTGGAGGACGAAATTCTGTATGCCCACGCGGACGTCGACCGCCAGACCGCCCGCAACATCTGCGGGGCCATGATGTTTTCCGGTGATGACGCCCTCAAGAAAATCGGCGTTCTCTCCGGCGGCGAGAAGAGCCGGGTGATGCTCGGCAAGGTCCTGGTCACGCCGGTCAATCTGCTGCTGCTGGACGAACCCAGCAACCACCTGGACATGGACTCCACCGACGCCCTTCTGGCGGCGCTGGACGACTTCGACGGCGCCGTGATCATGGTAACCCACAACGAGATGTTTCTGCACGCCCTTGCCCAGCGCTTGGTGGTGTTCCAGAACGGGGAGGTCTTCGTCTTCGACGGCAGCTACCAGCGCTTTCTGGAAAAAATCGGCTGGCAGGAGGAGGAGAGCCGTAGGACGCCCTCCGAGGCCGAACCGGCCGAAGCGTCCGAGCCCGCGGCGCGGTTGTCGAAAAAGGAAGTCCGCAAACGCCGGTCCGAGATCGTCGCGGAAAAAAGCGAGGTCCTGCGGCCCATGCAGCGGCGGGTCCAGGAACTGGAGGCGCAGATCGAAAAGCACGAAAAGGAACTGGTGGCGCTCAACGAGGCCATGGTCGTCGCCTCGCAGCAGGGAGACGGCGCCCGTATCGGGGAGCTTTCCCGCTCCCTTCACGTCTGTCAGTCGAGCGTCGACCGGCTCTACGACGAGCTGGAACAGCTTTCCGACCGCCTGGACGAGAACACGGAACGATTCGACCGCAGGCTGGGCGAACTGGAGACCCAGCTTTCCTGACGGCCGATAAGGCAGATGAGGTCACTCCATGTCGGAGATTCAGAAAATCCTGGTCTTCCAGCAAAACGACAGCGGAAAGGTCAAGACCGCCGGTATCCGAGACTACGGCGAAGGCCGCATCCGACTGGAGGTGATCTCCATCGACGGTCCGCTGCCGGAAATCATCGACGACGCATCCGATTACCTGCCAGAAGAGATCGACGCCGATCTGGTGCTGGATTTTCTCCGCCATCCCGATCTCTCCGAGGACCTGGCCGCTCTGTGCCGGAAACGGGACATTCCCGTTGTGGCCTCCGGAAAGAAGATTCGGGCAGAGGGGGTCATCACGCCGCCCACCTGATGCGGCCTCTCCCGGCAGGTCTGCCTGGGACGGTACGGTGAGCGGTTCGGGGCCCCGGAGTTCCGGGTCACCCTGGACGGGGACCGCATCGGGAAGGTGGAGGTGGTGCGCGGCGCCCCCTGTGCCGCCACCTGGGAGGCCGCTCGGAAGGTGGAGGGGATGCCCGCCGAGGAGGCCATCGTCCGCATCGGCTTGGAGACCCAGTACTTCTGCAAGGCGGACCCGGCCGGATGGGACCCGATCTACGGAAAAAGCCCGGTGCACTTTGCCGGAAACGTACACAGCGCCGCCCTAAAAAAGGCCGTGAACAAGGCCGGTGGGTAGCCGGCGCCGCCTCCGTCCGTCTTCCCCCTCGGCCAGAATTTTTTCACCGGGACGCCACTCTCCCTTGGAGATCAGATCCCGAAGTTGGTCGAATACCGGGTCGGAGATACCCTTGGGCTGGATGGGTTTGCGTCGGAGTTTCATGCGTTGCCGATCGTTGCGGCGAATATCTCCACCGGGTGCTTGACGGCGATACGGGCCCCCGCCCGCGACAGCATGTCGGAAATCTGCACCATGCAAGCCGGACAGCTGGTAGCGAGAACGGAGGCACCCGTGCGTTGGATATTGTCGACCTTTCTGCGGCCGATGCTCTGGGAGATTTCGTAGTACTGCAGGTTAAAGCTTCCTCCCATGCCGCAGCACCAGTCCGGTTCGTTCATTTCCACCAGCCGGAACCCTCCACTGGCCCGGATGAGGTCCCGGGGTTCGTACCACACCTTCAGCGATTTTTTCAAATGACAGGGATCGTGATAGGTGGCCACCGTCGCGCCGCCACCGGTGTCGACCGCCGGCGGGATCAGGCCGTACCGGCCGAGAAACTGGCTGATGTCCAGGGTTTTTTCGGCAAGCTGACTCGCGGCCTCCCGCAGCCCCTCGCCGGCCATCATCGGCCACACCTCCCGGATGGTGGCCGTACAGGTGGCGCATGCCGTTACCATATGGTCGAAGCCCCCGGCTGCAAACAGGCGCACGTTATGCGCCAGTAGGCGGCGAAAGGTGGTGACATCGCCGCTGGAAACGGCCGGAATACCGCAGCAGCCTTGGCCCTCCGGGAGAAAAATCCCCACCCGGGCCTGTTCCAGCACACGAACGGCGGCGGTTGCCACGTCCGGAAACAGCTTGTCGATGAGGCATCCGGTAAAAAAGGCCACGCGCAGGCCGGACGCGCCGGCGGGCCGGTCCAGCGACGGCAGCCGCCGATGAAAGGGAGTGCGCGCCAGGCTCCGGAAGTGCCGGCCCTGCAGCAACGGCGACATGACACGGGCACAAGAGGTCCCCACCACTTCATTCACGGGGCGGGTGAAAAGCCTTTGAAACCGGGCCCCCCATTCGGCCATCCGGTCCAAGAGGCCCGGGTGGGAAAGCATGCCCCGCAGCACCAGACGTTTGGCTGGCGATAAACCCATGTAGCCGGTCAGGATGGCGCGCGCCTTGATAAAGATTTCCAGAACGTTCACGCCGCTGGGGCAGTTGGCCGCACAGGAGCCGCACAGCAGGCATTTGTTGAGCCGCTGGTACACGCCCTCCGGGTCCTCGAAGAGAGACCGCATCAATCCGTCGAGAAGGGCGAGTTTGCCCCGCGCCACGTCCGCCTCCCGGCCGGTCCGGTCGAACACCGGGCACACGGACTGGCACATGCCGCATTTCATGCAGACCACCAGCTGATCTTCCAGCTCCCGTATCAGGCGGCTGATTTCCTCAATGTCGGCCATGGCGGTTCAATTTCCCACGCCGATGATTTTGCCGGGGTTCAGGATGTTGTTGGGATCCAGCGCCCGCTTCATTCGGGAAGATAGAAGGATCGTCCCGGAGCTGGTCTCCTTTTCGAGGTAGCGGGACTTCGCCGTGCCCGTGCCGTGTTCGCCGGAAAGGGTTCCCCCCATCTGCAGCGCCTCTTCGAAGATGTCGTCGATGGCGGATTCCACCCGCCGCCATTCGTCGGTGTTTCTTTTGTCGGTGAGGATGGTGGGATGAAGGTTGCCGTCGCCTGCATGACCGAAGGTTCCGATCTGCAGATCGTATCGCCGGCCGATGTCCTGTATGGCACGAACCATGTCCGGGATGCGGCTTCGCGGAACGGTGGCGTCTTCCAGCACCAGCGTGGGCTTCAGCTTGGCCAGCGCCGAAAGGGCGCTGCGGCGTGCCTCCCACACTCGGTCCCGCTCGGCCGCGTCTTCCGCCACCCGCACAGATGTCGCTCCCATGGAGCGGCATATGTCCTGCACCTGTTGCGCATCTTCTTCCACCTGCGCCGGGTGACCGTCGAGTTCCACCAGCAGCATGGCCGCTGCATCCACGGGAAGACCGGCCTGGCTGAAGTCCTCCACCGCACGGATGGTGAAGTTGTCCATGAACTCCAGTGTGGCCGGCACGATGCGTCCGGCAATGACGGCCGCCACGGTTTCCGATGCCTGATCCAGTCCGTCGAATACGGCCATCATGGCTTTGCGATGGCGCGGGTAGGGAATCAGCTTGAGGATGATCTCGGCGAACACGCCCAGCGTGCCCTCGGATCCCACCATCAAGCCGGTCAGGTTGTAGCCGGTGGCGCATTTGACGGTCCTGGATCCGGTTTTGACGAGGTTGCCCTCCACGTCGAAAAAATGAAGGCCCGAGACGTAGTCTCGGGTCACGCCGTATTTCAGTCCCCTCAGCCCGCCTGCGTTTTCGGCCACGTTGCC
>JAJDOA010000311.1 GCA_022340405.1 Desulfobacteraceae bacterium
CAATTGCTATATTATGAAAAAATGGAGATTGACGGTTGTCGGCTTGTTGATGATCGCCACAGTGGCTTGGGCTGGTGAGGCGGACGTTCTCCAGGTGAAGGTCGAACAGACGGGGGAGCGCACCTACACTTTCCATGTCACGGTACGACATGCCGACGAGGGTTGGGATCATTACGCCAATGGCTGGGAGGTGCTGGCCCCCGACGGCTCCGTCTTGGGCAAACGGATTTTGTATCACCCCCATGTCGCCGAACAGCCCTTCACCCGAAGCCTGGCAGGGGTGATCGTACCGGAGGGCGTCACGGAAGTTACGGTCCGGGCGCAGGATTCGGTTCACGGAACAGGCGGAAAAACCGTCACAGTGGCGGTACCGTGACGGCACGGCACGTTCAGCGGAAAGGCTTTGGTCCTGCAACCACAGCGCCCTGTTCTGGTGATCGCAACAATGCCGCCCCGATTCCCCTTGCCGTCGGGCAGTCCGTAGGGGAGGGGTTTATCCCCTCCCGCTGGTGGGACCACCTACTCCGAACGGGAGGGGATAAACCACTCCCCTACAGTCCGATTGGAAATCATCTAGGAAACGGAACAGAATTCTGACAATTGCAAAAAACCCCGCCCCTGCGAAGGGCAAGAAAAAGGGGGCTTTGCCTTCTTCGGGCGAGCCCCCTTTGATCTGCACTGTACCGGCTACTTCGACTCCTGGATTTTCTCCGTCAAATCGGGCAGGAAATCGAGGATATCGGCCACAATCCCCACGTCGGCCACCTGAAAGATCGGTGCTTTCGGGTTCTTGTTGATGGCCACGATGAACGGGTTTCCCTTCAGTCCGCCCAGATGCTGAAAGGACCCGCTGATGCCGCAGGCCAGGTACACCTTGGGCTTGACGGTCTGCCCGGAAGTCCCCACCTGACGGGATTTTTCCAGCCACTTGGCGTCCACGATGGGCCGTGAGCAGGAAACCACAGCCCCCATGGCCTCGGCCAGCTCTTGGGCGATTTCGATGTTGTCCTCGTCCTCGATGCCGCGTCCGATGGAAACCAGCACCTCTTCCTTGGTGATGTCCACGTCTCCCACCTCGGCGGCCACGAGCTCGAGAAATTTGCGCCTTGCAGCGCCCAGGTCGCCGACATCGCCCGACTTGTCCACCACCTGTCCGTTCGCCTGGGTTTCCTCGGGGGCGAAAGACCCGGCCCGAACGTTGATCACGGCACCCTGGGAGATGTCGCACTGCACATGGGTGCTCACCGCCCCTCCGAACTCCTGCCGGACGATGTTGAGCGTTCCGCCGTCCAGTCCCTCGATGCCCACGACGTCCGAGGCGAAGGCGCTGTCCATCTTGATGGCGAGCCCGGGACTCAGGTCCATTCCGAAAGTGTCATGAGGTACCAGCACGA
Source organism: Desulfobacteraceae bacterium (assembly GCA_022340405.1). GTDB lineage: Bacteria > Desulfobacterota > Desulfobacteria > Desulfobacterales > JAJDOA01 > JAJDOA01. The sequence goes on from JAJDOA010000311.1 coordinate 1,395, forward strand.
TGGCGTCCGAGGGCAGCAGGTTCGTCATCGCCTTTCGGATTACCTCGGCGTTGGGATAGGCAAAGGCGTCGCCGTCGACTTTCCAGACTTCGTTGTAGGCCGGTGCCACGGCGGTACAGGCCGCTGCCAGGTCGTCGCCGCTGCCGAAAACCAGGGCCGTGACCGTCGCACCCGCGTCGATCTTCCGGGCGGCGGTCACCAGTTCCACCGCAGAGTCATCGGGAACGCCTGCCTTGTGAACGATGGTTGCGAATATCTGAGCCATTATTTCAACCCTCCTTTGGCCTTGAGCATTTCGATGAGTTTCTCGATGATCTCGTCGGTGCTGCCCTCCAGCATCTCGGCCCCGTCGCCGATCTCGGGCACGAAGTAGTCCATCCGGCGGACGCGGGCTCCCGCACTACCCACAGCGGAGGCATCGAGTCCGAGGTCCGCGGCGCCCATGGAGGGGATCTCCACGGAGGCCACTTTCCGAATGCCGCGGATTCCCACGTAGCGGGGCTCGTTGATCCCCGTCTGGATGGAAAGCACGCAGGGAAGTTCGATCTCGCTCATTTCCTGGTTTCCACCTTCGATCTCCCGGCCAACCTTGAGCTTGTTGCCGTCGAGCACCGCGATGGAATTCACCACGGAGGCAAACGGAACGTCCAGCATCGCCGCCAGCATCCCGCCGATCTGGGCTTCTCCACCGTCGGCCAGGGCACCGGTGAGAATCAGGTCGTAGTTGCCCTTTTCCACCGCAGCTTTCAGGATCGTGGCAATCCCCCGGCCGTCGGATCCCTGGAAGGCATCGTCCGCCAGCAGAAGCCCGTTATTGGCGCCCATGGCCATCTCCCTCCGCAGGACCTCCTCATCCTCCTCGTCGCCCACAGTGACCACGGTGACGCTGCCGCCCACTTTGTCGACGATCTGGATCGCCTCTTCGACGGCATAGTTATCCCACTCGTTCACCGAGTAGACGAGATCGTCCCGCTCGATGTCGTTCCCCTCCCGGTTGAGTTCGATTTCATTCTCCGAGGTGTCGGGGACTCTTTTGACGCATACCAGAATCTCCATGTTTTTCCTCCAACGATGCTTGAGTATGGTTGACGATCAATTCGTGATGATATCTCAGGCGGCCGCCTCCTTCTCCTCTGGTTCGGGCTCCGCCACCCCCTCCATGCGGGTGACCACCAGCTCGCTGAGGTCGATGGCCTCCATCTGCCCCTCCAGGCCGGCCACCTTGATGGCGTCCTCGATGTTGACCAAACAGAAGGGACAGGCGGTCACGATAACGTTGGCTCCGGCCTCGGCCGCCATCCGGACCCGCATCACGCCCATCCGCTCTTCCTCTTCCGGTTCGTAGAACAGCATCAACCCCCCTCCGCCGCAGCAAAACGACCGGTCCCGGCACCGGGCCATTTCGACACGGTTCAGATCCGGAATCGCATCGAGAATCGCCCGCGGTTCATCGTAGAGTTGATTGTGTCGACCGAGGTAACACGGATCGTGATAGGTATAGACCTTTCCGTCACCGTCGCTGCCGTTCAGATGGATCCGTCCCGCACGGATGGCTTCGAGGATCACCCGGCTGATGTGTTTCACGGGCGGAAGGTCGCCGTAGTCGTGCACCAGTGCATTGTAGGCATGGGGATCCGCTGTGACAATCTGCTTCACTCCGCTTTCGGTGATCGCCTCCCGGTTTTCGTCCCGCAACGTCTGAAACAGCATCTCCTCGCCGAACCGTCGGGCTTCGTGGCCGCTGTCCTTCTCCATGGATCCCAAAATCCCGAAGTCTACGCCGGCGGTATCGAGGATCACTGCCGTGGCCTGGGCGATTTTCTGCATACGGTCGTCATAGGAGGAGATACTGTCCACAAAATACAGGGTTTCGGCCTCGTCACCCTTGTCCAGCAGCTTCACCCGCGTCTTGCCTGCGAACTCCTTGTCCTTGACGGCCCAGTCCGCGCGCTTTTTCTCCAGCTTGCCCCACGGGTTGCCGCGCTTTTCCAGGGAGCCAAGCGGCTTCTGCAGCGACTGAGGCACCATTCCCTCGTCCACCATGCCGCGTCGCAGGTCAACGATCTTGTCGATATACTCGATGGTCACCGGACATTCCTGTTCGCACGCGCCGCAAGTGGTACACGACCAGATCTCGTCTTCGTCGTAAACGGTGCCGATCAGTTCCTTGCCTTTGTAGATCTCGCCGCTCAGCGGATAGTGCTTGAAGGCGTAGTCCCGTCCCTTGATGGAGATAAACCGCGGCGACAGCGGCCGGCCCACCGCGTTGGCCGGACAGTTGTCCGAACAGCGGCCGCAGTCCACGCAGGTGTAGAAATCCAGCAGGTGCTTCCATGTGAAGTCCTCGAAGTACTTGACCCCGAATCGATCGAGATCGTCCAGTTGCTCGTCGGACACACCGTGCCGGACCGGTTTCACCGTACCGGTATCCAGGCGCATGAAAAACACGTTGAACAGGGAGGTGACCACATGGAAGTGCTTGCCCATCGGCAGAAAGCACAGGAAAAAGAAAAAGGTCAGGTCGTGAATGAAATAGGAGCCCACGTGCAGCCCCTGGAGGGAGGCCGTCGTAGTTCCTTCCAGCAGATGAGAGAAGGCCCAAACGAGCGTCAAGGGTGCAATGAAACCCGCGTGCCCACCCGCGTTCATCTCCGCAGCAGCGTAACTGGCCTCATACAGGCTTTCGGTGATCATCAGGGTTGCAATCAGAAACAGCACCAGCAGCGCTTCGAAGGTGTGCGGTTTTCCACCGTAGCGGGCGGGTACGCCGTAGCGGGCCGGCTTGAACACAACGCGCCGGACCGCCGCGACCACCACCGCCGCGAGCACCCAGGTGGCGGCGTAGCTTTTCACAACGTCGTACACCGCCCCGACCCATCCGGAGAATCCGGGCAGGTGATACCCCTCTTTGATCCCCATCAGCACCATGGAGATGGACTGGAAAGAAAGAATGAGAAACCCGGCAAACAGGAAGATATGGATCACACCGGCGGTCCGGTAGCGGGGATGGCGGTACTGTCCCAACCAAAGTTTCACCACGCGGCCGACTCGCTCCGGTATCCGGTTCAGACGGGGGTCCGGCTGGGCCCGCACCAGAGGCGCCGACCTGCGGACGACGATGTAGACAAAGGCACTCACCCCGACAACGGGGATGATCAACGAAAAAAGCCACAGCGGAATGAATCCAAAAAGATCGTATGATGCTGGTGATGCCAAAACCGGTTCCATGTGCGCTTCCCCTTCTGTTACGGTCCCCCTCTTCCCGAACGATCGTTCATATTGAATGAATGCTCATTCATTTTTTAACAAAGGCCTTCTCGGGCTGTCAAGGAAAAATTGGGATGGGTTATGATGGCTGGCAAAATATGAATTTAGCTCCATTTCCGAGAACGAGCGAGGGAAAACCGACTTGACAGATTTTTGATTTCATTCTATGAATTTCTATTCAGATCCTCCCTTCTCAACCCCGCATCCATAACATGACGTTTTGCTGGTAACAACGAAAAAAAGGAGGCTCCCGTGGCGAACCCGATTCGTTATCAGGACAAACCTTGGCTGTCACAGTACGACCCGGGAGTCCCGGAAAACGTCGACTACGTCCAGGACTGCCTCCCCGAGTTTCTCCGCCTCTCGGCCCGGGATTTTCCAAACGGAAACGCTCTGGTCTTCCAAGGCTTCCGGCTCTCCTACCGTGAACTGGAGGAGATGGTCAACCGGTTCGCCTCCGTTCTGAGAGGCTTCGGGATTCAGAAAGGGGACCGGGTGGCCATCCTGCTGCCCAATCTCATCCCGTGTGTGGCGGCCTACTACGCCATTTTGAAAATCGGGGCCGTCTGCGTGATGAACAACCCGCTGTACACCGACCGGGAATTGCAGCACCAGTTCAACGACTCGGAATCGAAACTGTTGGTCACACTCGACCTGCTCGGCAATCGCATGATCGACCTGCGTCCCCGGACGAGTATCGGCCACATCGTCTACACTTCCATCGGCGACTATCTGCCCTTTCCCAAGAATCTGTTGTTCCCACTGGTGGGAAAGAAAAAGGGGCTCAAGGCGGACGTCAAAGCCGCAGAGGACGTCCACCGGTGGAAGGAGCTGTTGGCCGGCGCATCTGGCGACGATATCGATACGGAGCTGTCTTTCGACGATCTGGCCATGCTGCAATACACGGGTGGAACCACGGGCGTATCCAAAGGGGTACGTCTCACCCACGGAAACCTCAGCAGACAGGTCCAGCATATCCGGGCCTGGTTCCCCGAGCTCCGGGCCGGGGAGGAGACCATGCTGGGGGCCCTTCCCTTCTTCCATGTGTTCGGTTTGAGCACGTCCATGAACTTTGCCGTGTACATGGGCTGGGACAACGTTCTCGTTCCCAAACCGCAACCCGAGCCGCTGCTGGAGGCCATCGGTAAGTTCCGTCCCACCTTCGCCCCCCTCGTACCGACGATGTTCATCGGCATTCTCAACGAACCCAAACTCCAGCAGACGGACATGACCAGCATCAAGGGATGTTTTTCAGGAAGTGCTCCGCTGCCTTTGGAAGTCATCCGCCGGTTCGAGGACATCACCGGATCCACCATCGTGGAGGGCTACGGCCTGACCGAGACCTCTCCGGTGACCCACATCAACCCCTTTCGGGGAAAGCGAAAAATCGGCACCATCGGTATTCCCATCCCCGACACGCTGTGTCGCATCGTCAGCCTGGAAGACGGCGAAACCGACCTGCCCGTCGGAGAAGCGGGTGAGCTGATGATCCAGGGCCCACAGGTCATGGCCGGCTACCACAACAAGCCCGAAGCAACGGCAGCCACCCTCACCGACGGCTGGCTGCACACCGGCGACATCGCCACCATGGACGAGGAGGGGTACTTCAGCATCGTAGACCGGAAAAAAGACATGATCATTTCCGGAGGCTACAACGTTTATCCAAGGGACATTGAAGAGGTCTTCTTCGAGCACCCGAAGGTACAGGAGGCGGCCGCCGTCGGCATCCCCCATGAAACCCGGGGAGAACAGGTGAAGGTTTTCGTGGTGCTGCGCGAGGGGGAAGACGCCACGGAAGAGGAGATGCTGGATTTCTGCAAGGACAAACTCGCCAAATACAAGTGGCCCACCCAGGTGGAATTCCGCTCCGAGCTGCCCAAGACCAACGTTGGCAAGGTGCTGAAAAAAGAGCTGCGGAAAGAGGAGAAATAGGGTCGAGGGGAGGGGATCGACCCCTCCCCTTCCAACAACAGGGGTTTGGATGTCAACCCAGGGAACCCAATCCATCCGGTCAACGAGAAAACCGGTCTAGTAGCCATCTCAAAATTAGGATTTTCGTTCCCCGGGTAAAACCCGGGATCTTCGACAAGTTCAAGGAGGATCCGAGTTTCCAGCCGCCCCGGTTGCACCGGGATCTGCGACAGGAATACTGCCGTATTTCGAGGACTGGAAACGAGGACCCGACGCCGAGACGGGACGAAAAGACAATTTTGAGATCGCTTCTACTTGCCTCCGAACCCCTCCTCGGAAATCTGGACGGCTGCGCCGTTCATGTTCTGGATGGCCTTCATCCTGCCGAAAGTGACGGGGAGTTGGCTGAAAATGAAGAACTCGGCGCTTTTCACCTGCCCTTCGTAGAAGGCCACATCTTTTTTCTTTGTCCCCGCTTCGATCTTTGCGGCCGCGATGGATGCCCGCCACAACAGCATCCAGGCCATGGCCACGTCCCCGGTGACTTCCAGGAACGGATGCGCGAAAGCAAAGGCTTCCAGCACCTTGGGCGACATGGCCGTGGCGCCGATGTGCATGGCCACCTCTCCCAGCTTGTTGAGCATCTTTTCCACTTCGTCGGCCAACGGCTTCGTGGCGGCGTACTGACGGGCCTCCGCAATGGTCTTTTGCACTTCCCCCATGAGATCCATCACGGGCTTTCCCTGGTTCATGCCGAGCTTGCGTCCCAGCAGGTCCATGGCCTGTATGCCGTTGGTGCCTTCGTAAATTAGGGTGATGCGGCAGTCACGCAGGAGCTGCTCCTGGGGATACTCCTTGATGTAGCCGTAGCCGCCGTAGACCTGAACGCCGTGGCTGCAAACCTCGAAGGCCCGGTCGGACACATACCCCTTGGCCACTGGAATCAACACGTCGATAATGCCCTGCCACTTGGCCTTTTCCGCCTCGTCTTCGCTGACGCGGATCCGATCCTCGCAGAATGCGACGTAGTACAACAGGCTCCGCATGCCTTCGATGGTCGATTTCATGATCATCAACTGCCGGCGGACGTCCGGATGCTGGATGATGGGAACGGCGGGTGCGTCCTTGTCGGCCATCTTCAGCAGATGACGGCCCTGAACCCTTTCCCGCGCATAGTTGACGGCATTCAGGTAGGAGGAGGAGGCGCAGGCCAGCGCCTGCATCCCCACCAGCAGGCGCGCCTCGTTCATCATCAGAAACATCGCCCGCATGCCCTTGTTCTCCTCTCCCAAAAGCCATCCGCGGCAGTTTCCGCTCCCCCCGAGGGCCAGGCTGCAGGTGGCGTTTGCGTGGATGCCCATCTTCTCCTCGATGCCGGTGCAGACGACATCGTTGGGTTCACCGAGACTTCCGTCCTCGTTGACCCAGATCTTGGGAACCAGGAACAGGGAGATCCCCCGCGTGCCTGCTGGCGCCCCTTCGATGCGCGCCAGCACGGGGTGGATGATGTTCTCGGCCAGATCGTGCTCACCGGAGGAGATGAAAATCTTGTTCCCGGTGATAGCGTAGGTGCCGTCGTCGTTTTTTACGGCCGTTGTCTCCAGCGCCCCCACGTCCGAACCGGCCTGGGGCTCGGTGAGCAGCATGGTCCCCGTCCACTGTCCCGTGAACATCTTTTTGAGAAAAAGCTTCTTGAGCTTTTCCGTTCCAAAAGCCTCCACAAGCTTCCCTGCCCCGTGGGTGAGGCCCGCATACATCATGAAAGCGTAGTTGGACCCGTTGAAATAGTCCGCCGCGGCCATGCCGACGGCCTTGGGCATGCCCTGGCCCCCCCATTCGGGATCTTCGTTCATGGCCAGCCATTCACCCTCGTTGAACAGCTTCCACGGGCGACGAAAACACTCGGGAACCTGGACCTGACCGTTTTCGAAGACACAGCCCTGCTGGTCTCCCTCCTTCATGGTGGGATAGATTTCCTTGACCGCAAGGTTGCGGGCTTCGTTGACGATGAGATCGATGGTCTTTTTGTTGAATTCTTCGAAACACTCGTTCTCGCTCAGGGAAGCCACCCCGAGTTGCTCGTGCAGAACAAAATCCACATCTCTTCGATCGGCGATCACCTGTGCCATTTTCTATCCTCTCCTTCGTTGATCGGTGTAGTTTCGATCTTTGAGCCCGTACTGGTCTTCCCAGGGTTCCCGGAATCGAAATGGGATTGCGATCCTTCCTTCGGTCGTGCAGCCGATCCGTTCCTCATCGGACGCTTTCGGTACCGATCCCCTTCAAAAAAAGCTCCACCAGGGGATCCGCCATGGACACCAGGTCGTATTGCCGGCCCGAATGCAGCCAGGTATTGATCACTTCGTCCACGGCGCCGAGGATGAACCGCTTGACCAAACCGAGATAGAGGTCCCTGCGAATGACGCCCTCCTGCTGCCCCTGCTCCACGATCTCCGAGACGATGTCCAGATACATCTTGGCCATTTCCTTGATCTGCTCCTCGGCCATGCGACGGTTCTGGTGGGTCTCGGCTTGGTAGACGACGGCCATATCCGGGTCTTTCTGAAACTCCTCCAGGTGCCGCCGTATCAACGCCCGTAGTTTTTCCCTGGCGCTGCCGGCACCGTCTACCTCCTCACGAAATCGGTCGAAAACCTGCTTGGTCTTATAGTGGAAAAAATGAAGCAGGATGTCGTCCTTGTTCTTGAAATACAGGTAGATCGTACCGTCTGCTACCCCCGCTTCCTTGGCAACCTGGGAGATTGTGGACAGAAAGAAGCCCTGATCGGCGAAAACTTTGACGGCGGCCTCCAGAATCCGATGGTATTTTTCGCTGGATTTGTTGTTGTTGCGAATAACGACCTCCCCGGCAACGCTGTGTCGTTGCCATTAATGAATGAACACTCATTCATTTAGCAAAGCCAAAACAACCTGTCAAGCAGAATGTGCATCTTTGCAACAATTCGCTGTTTATTATGTGATATTATAAGTTTAGAGAGAATAGCAACCATGCAGCGGATGCTGAATGCGCTATGGAGGAAAAAGAATAAAATGAATATTGATTCAACTATAGCAATTGCTAAAAATAGGGCCCGATGGATATGGGTTTTTCATGTCCTGGGTAGGGGCGGGGTTTATCCCCGCCCGTTCAGTGTAGGTGATCCCACCAGCAGGAGGGGATAAACCCCTCCCCTACCGTTTAAATAAAAAGATGGCTAAAACGGAACGGAATTCTGGCAACCGCTATAACCATCTGGGGCCGCGACCGATCCATCACGCGTAAATTCGTGGTATTCGGTCTCCAAGCGCACAAAAAAAAGCCCGACCGTTGCGATGGTCGGGCTTTCGTT
>JAJDOA010000321.1 GCA_022340405.1 Desulfobacteraceae bacterium
CCGGAAGCACGAAATTATAGCGATTGTCAGAATTCTGTTCCGTTTCCGATATGGCTTCCCAATCGATCGGTAGGGGAGGGGTTTATCCCCTCCCACTGGTGGGATCACTTACCCCGAACGGGCGGGGATAAACCCCGCCCCTTGAAAGACAAGAAAAAGGCCATTCCAATCGGAACATATTTTTGACAATAGCTATAGAATATCGAAAACCGAAACAAATTCGAAAGTAGTAAGATCACTCCTTCAGCAGCCAGCGCAGGGTTTCGGGAAGGCGACCGTTTCCTCCGATGATGTCCCGGACCCGGTCGCTGATACGGCTTCGCTCCGCGATAGCCGAAAGCGCGGAAATGGCTTTTTCCAGACGCTCGGTGCTGGAGGTCATTTCCAGAAATCGCTGCTGTTCGGAACGCTCGAAGGAGGCTGTGGCGGCGACTGCAAATGACAGGGCTTCAGGGTCCGACCGGACCGCTTCGGTGAGAACGGTGGCCACGTCCCCCTCGTCGGCCAATTCCCGGAGAAGCTTCTCGGCCCGGGCGGCCTGCCGTGAAACATTTACGTCAGCGGGAGGTTTCTCGTCCCCGAACAGAACCACATCCGCTTCCATGTAGGATTTTTCCTCCAAAAGCTGCCGCATGATGAAACGCTCCCCGCCCTGGACGACGATGTCCATTCGTCCATCGTCGTAGCGTTTCAGGACTTTGGTGACACGAGCCAGGCAGCCCGCCCCGCGCATGTCCTGCCCGTCATAGTAGACGATTCCGAAAACCCGGTCGTTTTCGAGGCATTCGGAGATCATCTGTTTGTAACGTTCTTCGAAAATATGCAGCGGCATAGCCATTCCAGGAAGAAGTACCACGCCAAGCGGAAACAGAGGAATTCGGTTCATGCAATTCGATCCTTTATGGTTTGTCATTGAAGTAAGAGAAAAATAAGATCGTACGGGCCACGATCAAGATCGTTGCTGAACGGAACTTTTTTATCGACCGGCACACGCGCACCGGTTACACTGAGATTTCTGTAAAACAGAAGTGGCAACCTCAATCGACAACGGATACCATACTGATGACGAAACCATTGAAGGGAATCCACCGCAGGGCGCTTCGGGGCTTGGCCCACAACCTGCGACCGGTCGTGCAGGTCGGTCAAAAGGGGGTGACCGAAGAGCTGCTTCATTCCGTGCGGCAGGCACTCGACCGCCACGAATTGATCAAGGTTCAGTTTCTCGAACCCAAAGAAAAGGAAGGGAAGAAACGGCTGAGCGAACACATCGCAGAGCGCACCGGAGCCCATTGGGTGGGAATGGTTGGCCATGTCGCTATTTTTTTTCGGCGCCATCCGGACCCGTCTCGCCGCAAAATCCGCCTGCCCGACGACGCGTAGTCGGCAACGAGTCCGAAACCGCTCATCCGGCCGTCAAGAAATGCGCCTGAGCCGCCGATGGTATCGGATCGAGTCCGCCGAGTTCAGGGCCAGCGCCGCCCAGATCATCACAAAGGTAAAAACCTGGACCCTGCCGATGGGCTCGTTATAGACGAATACGGCCAGCAAAAAGGTGCAACTGGGCGCCAGATATTGCAGGAATCCCACCGTTGTCAGATGAATCCGTCGGGCACCGAAGGTGAAGCACAGCAGAGGAATGGTCGTCACGAGACCGCAAGCCGCCAGCAGCAGGTCGGTGGTGCGGTCGATGTGGAGAAACGCCCCCTGACCCTGCAGGTTCATCCATACCAACACAGCCGAGGCCGGCAGGGACAGCATCAGGGTCTCCACCGAAAGACCCACCACAGGCCCCACCGGAGCCACTTTCCGGACAAGGCCGTAGAATCCGAAGCTGAAGGCCAGCGCCAGGGAGACCCATGGGATATTTCCGTAACACACGGTCATCGTCAACACCCCCGCTGCGGCCAGCACCACAGCGAACCATTGAGCGCGGCGCAGTCGTTCCCGAAGAAAAATCATTCCCAGCAAGATGTTCACCAGCGGGTTGATATAGTATCCGAGGCTGGTTTCCAGAATACGGTCGTGGTTGACGGCCCAAATGAAAATCAACCAGTTTCCGCTGACCAGCAGCGCAGTGCCTGCCAGAATGCCCATTGTGGCCGGTCGACACAAGGCGTCGGCAAACGCCTTTCCATTCCGGCTCCAAGCAAGGATCGGCATCAGGACTATAAACGACCAGACGATCCGGTGCAGCAGAATTTCATAGGAGGGCACGTGCAGCAGTGCCTTCCAGTAGATGGGTGCCAGTCCCCAGAGGAGAAAGGAGACGGTCGCCGAAAGCAGTCCTGCCGGAGAATCCACAGACGCCGGCTGGATACGCCCCTCCCTCACCGGGGCTTTCCGCAGGGATGCTTCACTCGGGTCGTCATTGGGCATATGTCTCGACAAGGGGGCAGGGCTCCGTCCGTACCTGTGGGTGACCGAACCGTCAACAGCGAGTGCATTCCCCGCGTCAAGCTGCGGAGTGGGGGTGCCCTGCGCAGCGCGTTCCGGCACTCCCTCCGATCACCGTATGCAAGGGAAGCGAAACGATAGCCGGTTTCGAAACCGTTGTCAAAAACGACCCGCAGGGCAGAAATGACGCAGCAATCGCTTGACAATGGACTCCCTCAGACGCTAGAACCCATCTCAAAATTTGGATTTTCGTAGGCAAAAATGCGAAGCACGAACGATGGAATGACCCAAACAATCCTTCCAGCGTTTTCCATAGGAAATGCAGCAGATCAAGGGAAAGGAGCCGAAGATCCATGCAGTTCACCAACCATGATGAGCCTTCTGGTCGATTTCTTTTAGCCCTGTTCGAACAGAGCCGGGGTGAGCCATCGGTGACCGTTTCGATGTACGACATCGGCGCATCCCTGGGTTGGGATCGGGACGACTCCGCCCATATCGCCGAGCAACTGATCGGGGAGGGATTGCTGGAGGTCAAAACGCTCAATGGCGGCGTTTCCATTACCGGCGAGGGCCTGGCGCAGGTTAGAGGGGATGAAGCCGAAGCCGCATCCGAGGGTGATGTCCGTCTAGGAGTCGGGCCGATTCTGACAGAGGACGAAAGGGCCGCCGTCGAGGGAATCGTGGCTGCCCTCAAAACGGAGGCGGGAGAAAAAAGCTGGGATTTCGAAGTCCTGTCCGAAGTGATGGCGGACCTCAGAGCGCTCGATGCCCAGCTCCTTTCCCCACGACCCAAAACGGCCATTGTCCGGGAATGTTTCCGGTCGCTGCACTCGGCCCTGGAGGCCTCCGGAAACCGCGGGGCCGTTTTCGATCGCGTCCGAACCCTGGTCGGGGATGTCCCATAAGGTTAGGGGCTGTTTCCAAATTGTCCTTTGGCCCAACCTCGGCGTCGGCTCTTCGTTTCCAGTCCTTGAAATACAGCCGTATTCCTGTCGCAGATCCCGGTCCAACCGGGGCGGCTGAATACGCGGATCCTCCTTGACCTTGTCGAAGATCCCGGGTTTTATCCTGGGAACCAAAATCCAAATGTAGAAACAGCCTCTAATTGGATCGGTAGGGGAGGGGTTTATCCTCTCCTGCTGGTGGGATCACCTACCCCGAACGGGCGGGGATCAACCCCGCCCCTACGAATGGCATGAAAAGCCCATATCCATCGGAACATACTTTTGGCAGTTGCTCTAAAAGAACAAGACGAACTACTCTCCTTCGCCGGTGACGGCAAAGCCGCTCGGCCCCAGCCCGGTGGAGGAGGTGGTTCCCGCGATTTTGGCCAGGTAGGTATCGCCTAGTTTTTCGATATGGCCGTGGACGTTGTCGAAGTAATTGAAATGGATCTGCTCCTCGTCGATGATGTCTTCGAAGATTTTCATGCTGATGCTGTCGCCGTTTTCGCGGCACACCAGGGCGAACTGATTGTAGATGTCGATGGTGTCGTCCTCCAGCGTGGCGTCGTGGGAGAAGATTTTCTGTACGGGCTGGCCCTTGGCGATTTTCCCGTCATGCCCCGTCACCGGTTCGCCGCCCAGTTCCTTGACGCGCTCGGCAAAGGTCTCGGCGTGACGCATCTCGTCGATGGCGATCAGCTTCATTTTGGCGGCCAGTTCACCGTAGTCCATATCGTCCAAATTGTAGTGCTGGTTCATGTACTGTCCGATGGCCTGCAACTCCATCGCACGGGCCTCGTTCAACACCTCGATGACCTTTTTCCTGCGCTCTTCCTTGGAAGCTTTTTTCATGGAAGTTCTCCTTCGTATCGTATTGTGTAAAAATAGACCGTTACGGGTCTGTCGAGCGTCGTCCATACGCAGGCGTTGGATCGACACGCCGGTGAATCCGGCCGGTGACGCCGCCCCGCCTGCCTGGGCGGCAGAGGATTGCCGTGGGGCTACTACCTCGGTCAGGTCCCCATCGAACGCATCGCGGAATACAGGGTCCAGAAACCCACCAGCACGAAAAAGGCACCGGCCCCCAGCTTGATGTAATGGGCCGGCACGAACCGGCTGAATGCGGCTCCGAGGAGAACCGCGATCAGGGAGCTGAGCACCAGGGCTGTAGCCGATCCGATAAATACCGACAGGTTCGAGTCGCAATCGGCCGAAAGGCAGAAGGTGGCCAGCTGTGTCTTGTCCCCGAGTTCAGCCAGAAACACCATGACGAAGGTGGTTACCATCATCTTGAAATCCATGGATTGATATCCCCGCTGGGCAGTCACTTCTACAGGCAATGGCCGCCTGCAAAGCATATTTTCGTTATCGTGTCTCCCCGTGCCTTCCCGTCACCTCTGACTCCGGAGGGACAGGATTTTCCTGCCCGGGTTCAGGCTTTCCGCAGCAGCGACTCGGCCTCCCGCACGATGTTTTCGGCCGTGAACCCGAATTTTTCCATCAGTACACCGCCTGGTGCTGACGCTCCAAACCGCTCGATCCCGATGACGGCGCCCTCGTCCCCCACCCAGCGGCACCAGCCCATGGGATGGCCGGCTTCCACGGCAAGCCGTTTGCGCATGGAAGGCGGCAACACCTGATCCTGGTAGGATTTCGACGTTTTTTCAAAGAGCTCCCAACTCGGCATGCTCACGACACGGGCCGCGATGCCCTTTTCGGCGAGAAGGCGCTGGGCTTCCAAGGCGGCATGGACCTCGGAGCCCGTGGCGATGAGGATGATCTGCGGCTCGGACGGCGGATCGGAGAGAACGTAGGCGCCCTGGGAGAGGCCGCGCCCGTCGCCGGACGGCTCGATCACCGGCAGCTTCTGGCGGCTCAAGATCAGGGCGACGGGTCCATCGCTGGTGTTCAGGGCCTTTCGCCAGGCGTCGGCGGTCTCGTTGGCGTCCGCCGGCCGAATGACGGTAAGCCCCGGGATCGCGCGAAGAGACGCAAGGTGCTCCACCGGTTGATGCGTCGGACCGTCTTCTCCCACTGCGATGCTGTCGTGAGTGAACACGTAGATGACGCCGAGTTTCATCAAGGCGGCCAGTCGGATGCTGGGCCGCATGTAATCGGCGAATACCAGAAAGGTCCCCCCGTAGGGACGAATGCCGTGGTGGAGGTACATGCCGTTGAGAATGGCGCCCATGGCATGCTCACGGACGCCGAAACGGATGTTGCGGCCCTCGTACCGGTCTTTCTGAAACTCGAAAAACCCGTTCAGATAGGTCTTGTTGGACGGCGCCAGATCCGCCGATCCTCCCAACAACGTCGGCACGGCACCGCACACGGCGTTGAGAACGGTGCCAGAGGCCGAACGGGTGGCGATGGGACCTTCCTCCTGGGTGAAGCGCGGAAACATCTCCTCCAGATCCCGCGGCAGAAAGCCAGTGACGGCATTCACCCATCGATCGGCAAGATCCGGGTGGGCTTTTGCATACTTGCGGAACCGCTCATTCCATCGGGCTTCGGCTTCGTCACCGATCCTTGCAGTGTTTCGGAAGTGCTCCATGGCCTGTGTCGGGACGCAGAAGAACCGGTCCCCTGGGAACTTGAGACACTCTTTGGTCAGGCTCACCTCATCGTCCCCCAGCGGCGCGCCGTGGGCGTCGGCCTTGCCCTGAAGGTTGGGGCTGCCGTAGGCGATGAAGGTCTTGAGGATGATCAGTGTGGGCTGGTCCGTGTTCGCCTTGGCGTCTGCCAGGGCCCGTCCGATGGCCTCCGTATCGTTCCCGTCGGATACATGCACGACCTGCCAGTTGTAGGATCGAAAGCGAAGGGCCACATCTTCGGTGAAGGTGATGTCCGTGGAACCCTCGATGGAGATGTCGTTGTCGTCGTACAGGCAGATCAACCTCCCTAGACCCAGGTGCCCTGCCAGGGAAGCGGCCTCAGAGGCGACGCCTTCCATGAGGTCCCCGTCGCCGCACAGCACGTAGGTGAAATGGTCCACCATGTCGAAGTCCGGCCGGTTGAACACGGCGGCCAGATGGCGCTCGGCCATGGCCATTCCCACCGCGTTCGCGAATCCCTGCCCCAGGGGGCCGGTGGTGGTCTCCACTCCCGGGGTCTGCCCGAATTCGGGATGACCCGGTGTCTTTCCCCCCCACTGCCGGAAATGCTTGATGTCCTCCAGCGTGAGATCGTATCCGGTGAGGTAGAGAAGGCTGTACAGCAGCATGGAAGCATGCCCGGCCGACAGCACGAATCGGTCCCGATCGAGCCAGTCCGGTTTCGACGGACAGTGTTTCATGACCCTCGTCCACAACACGTAGGCCGCCGCGGCCATTCCCATGGGAGCGCCGGGGTGGCCGGAGCGGGCTTTTTGTACCGCATCAATGGAGAGGGTTCGAACGGTGTTGATGCACAACTCGTCAATGGTGGCCGCATCGAATACGAAGTCATCGGTCATCGATTCTGTCTCCTTGGCTACAGGGCTCTCATGAATTCGGGCTTGAGGCGGATCTCGCCCTCCAGAGCGAGGTCGATTAGACGGAGCGTCTCTTCCCGGTCCCTGGGGAGCCGGGCTCGGATGGGCAGATAGTTGGATGCGTGATTGGCGTGAAACAACCCGTGCGAAAGATGGGTATGTTCGATCATGGTGCGCAGCTCTTGCAGCATCTCCATCGGCTCCGGCAGCGCAAACCGTCCCTGCACATGGTCCGTGTGCATTTTCGTTCCGGGAATCAACATCAGGCTGAGGGCGCCGACAAATTCCGGGTCGATGGCGGAGAGTACGCGACCGGTCTCTCTGGCGTGCACCTGGGACCTTTTTCGGCCTCCGACGCCCAGGAGCACGGTAACCGACAGCTTGATTCCTGCCTCGCGCACCCGGGTTCCCATGGCGATCATCTTTTTGCTGTCTGCACCTTTGCGGATGTTCTTCAAGGTGATGTCGTCACCGCTTTCCAGCCCCATGTACAGAATCCCCAGGCCTTGCCTTCGCAGCTCCGACAGTTCCTCCGGGGACTTCATGGAGATGCTTTTGGTGTTGGCATAGGCACCGATGCGGGTCACCCAGGGAAGGCGGTCGGCGATGGATTCCAGAATGAAAACCAGCCGCTTCTGAGGAAGAATCAAGGCATCCCCGTCGCAAAGAAATACACGCCGCTGTCTGCGGCAGTGCGTTGCGGCAAAGTCGATGTCCTGCTGGATCACCTCGTCGGGCTTGATACGGAACCGCTCCCCCGTGTACGTGCCGCAGAAAGCGCACTTGTTGTGGGAGCAGCCCACGGTGACCTGAAGCAAGATACTGTTTGCCTCGCTGGGAGGCCGGATGATGTTTCCTTCGTAATGCATGGGGTAAACCTTTTGCCGTCGGCTGTGTCGTGCTCGTTCCGAACCGGCATCGGTGGGCCGCTGCCCTCCGGCGCTGCGGCGCCCTGTTTGTATCGCAATCGCTGAAGGGCTGCAACCTTTTTCAGGCGGGCGTATCGGGTGGGGCCTTCCTCCGTGCATCGCGGTTCTGGAGCACCTCCGATTCCCCGCACGGATTGACAAACTCGGGCGCCCCCGTCATAGTGTTGGAAAACCGGATGGTTTTGAACCGGCAACAGCTTTGGCGCATTCCCCGCCGCCTGTCGGAGCAAAGCGCGAGCCCCTGGCACCGGGGCACGGGGAGTCTTCCATACTTTCCGTTGGATGCACCCTTCAACAGCGGGGTTTTTCTTGCCGCGGATCCGATACATTCTCAGTAGCGTCTTCCTAGCCGCGACCCTGCCGCTTGTCGGACCCTTTCTGGTGGGAGCTTTCGGCGCCTCACCGGGGTCGGTTCGAGGTGTGGCGGTGGAAGCGGTCCATTTCAGCGCCGACGATGCCCTGGGGGACAGGGTGTGCATCGTGCTCAACGATCACGAGGTTCCGGTCATGGGGGTCATAGAAGGCGAGCGCCCCCGGGTATTCATGGATTTTCTGCAGGTGACGGAATGGAAGGGGCCGGACAGTCAAACGGTGAAGGGTCGGTTTGTACAGAGGATCCG
>JAJDOA010000326.1 GCA_022340405.1 Desulfobacteraceae bacterium
TTCGGGAACGTTGATGGCCACACCCCGCTTTTCGTACTGGGTGGTGCCGACGGGATAGGTCCCGTCCGGACGGAAAGCGGACACCGGAAGGGAGTCCCCTTTCTGTGCCAGCATGGGTCGCATGACGTTCTTGACGAAGTCCGGTTCCGCCTTCTCCGGCACCCCCCTTTCCGTGGCGTCGGCCCAGTGGTCGGGAACCTCGATCTGCACCAGGTTGTCCAGGGTCTGGTCCACAGCGTCGAAGTTCATCTTGACGATGTTTTCACCCTTCTTGCCGAACATCTTCTGGATCTGCTCCTTGAGCAGCTGGATGGCTTGATCCACGGGGATGACGTTGGCCGCCTTGAAAAAAGCCGTCTGCATGATCATGTTGATGCGGCCGCCAAGACCGATGTTCTGGGCAATCTTCACCGCATCGATGTTGTAGAATTTCAGCTTCTTCTCCGCGATGGCCCGGCGCAGGTCCGCAGGCAGCTTCTCCTCCATTTCCTCGACGCTCCAGGGGGAGTTGAGCATGAAGGTCCCCCCTTCCTTGATGCCTTCCAGCACGTCGTAGATGTCCACGTAGTGGGCCTTGTGGCAGGCGATGTAGTCGGCCGTGTCCACCAGATATGTGGATTGGATCGGCTGTTGACCGAACCGCAGGTGGGAGATGGTCACGCCTCCGGATTTCTTGGAGTCGTATGCGAAGTAGGCCTGGGCGAACATGTCGGTGTTGTCGCCGATGATCTTAATGGCACTCTTGTTGGCGCCCACCGTTCCGTCGGCCCCCAAACCCCAGAACTTGCACTGCACGGTGCCTTCGGGAACGACGGAAAAGCCCTCCTTCACCGGCAGGGAAGTGCCGGAAACGTCGTCGTTGATTCCCACGGTGAAATGGTTCTTGGGCGCATCGGCCTCCAGGTTGTCGAACACGGCTTTGACCATGCTCGGGTTGAACTCCTTGGAGCTGAGGCCGTACCGGCCGTTGACGACTTCAGGGTGCCGCCCTTTCTCCATGAAAGCCGTACAGAGGTCGAGGTAGAGGGGATCTCCCAGCGATCCCTTTTCCTTGGTGCGGTCGAGAACGGCGATCCTGCGGACGGTTTCCGGCAGAACCTGCAGCAGGTGGTCGGCCGAAAAGGGCCGGTACAGCCGCACCTTTACCAGACCCACCTTCTGCCCCTGGGTTGTGAGGTGGTTGACCGTCTCTTCGATGGTCTCGCAGGAGGAACCCATGGAAACGATCACGTTTTCAGCGTCTTCGGCACCGACGTAGTCGAACAGTCGGTAGCGTCTTCCGGTGAGTTCGCCCACCCGGTTCATGTAGCTTTCGACGATGCCGGGAACTTTCACGTAGTAGGGCGTTGCGGCCTCCAGATTCTGGAAGTAGACGTCCGGGTTCTCCGCGCTGCCCCGCAGTTCGGGCTGTTCCGGATTCATCTGCCGTGCCCGGAACTCGGCCAGTGCCTCGCGGTTGATCAGGGCGCCCATGTCCTCGTAGTCGATCATCTCGATCTTTTGGATTTCATGAGAGGTGCGGAAGCCGTCGAAGAAGTGAAGAAACGGAACACTGCTCTCGATGGCCGACAGATGCGCCACCAGGCCCAGGTCCATGACCTCCTGCACCGAGGCCGAGGCTAGCAGGCCGAAACCGGTCTGGCGCACGGCCATGACGTCCTGATGGTCGCCGAAAATGCTAAGCGCATGACCGGCTACCGATCGGGCGGTCACATGAAAGACGCCGGGCAGCAGTT
Source organism: Desulfobacteraceae bacterium (assembly GCA_022340405.1). Classification (GTDB taxonomy): domain Bacteria; phylum Desulfobacterota; class Desulfobacteria; order Desulfobacterales; family JAJDOA01; genus JAJDOA01. Next base: position 1,737 of record JAJDOA010000326.1, read on the forward strand.
CACCCGCGATCTTGTACATGTTGGGAATCATCAGCAAAAGCCCCTGGGAGGCGGTGAAGGTGGAGGTCAGGGCTCCGGCGGCAAGGGAACCGTGCACTGCTGCGGCAGCGCCCGCTTCGGACTGCAGCTGGCGTACCGTCATGGTCTGGCCAAAGGCGTTCTTGAGTCCGTTGGCCGCCCACTCGTCGCAGAGTTCGCCCATGGGGGAGGAGGGCGTAATGGGATAGATGGCAGCGGTATCGCTCATGGCATAGGCGACATGCGCTGCGGCGGTGTTTCCGTCGACGGTTTTCATTTTTTTGGCCATTGACTTGCTCCTTTATGGGAAGGGGATGAAGATGCAAAAAAAAGAAATCGTATCGCGAGCCTCTCAGGATTCCTAAAAAAATGCAGCGGTCGCGCACCGGCTCTACGGTCTCCGGGCAAGGTTCGATCGTAATACGGACTCGTGTTGTGTCGCGGATGTTTTTTCAAAAAACATAGCCCCAGCAAAGCCTATAGACGACGACTGAGACAAGCCAAATCCGAATATCGAAATCCGAAACCCGAAACAAATCCAAAGCACGAATGATCCAATGACCCAAACGGCTGACAATAAATTATAGGATAAAAATCAAATCGGTGAATTCCATGGTTTGGATTATTCGAATTTCGGTCATTCGATATTGTTTCGAATTTCGATATTCGATTTTCGTGCTTTGTGGATCGACGCCTTTGGCTTGACGAAACACGAGACCCTATCCTTATGCCCGTAACTTACGGGACAGAACACTATGTATCACCCCAGCAGCGATTCGAAAAAGTCGTTTCCCTTGTCATCGACGATGATGAAGGCGGGAAAATCCTTCACCATAATGCGATGGATGGCCTCCATTCCCAGCTCGGGATAGGCGATCACCTCCACGTCCGTGATGCACTCCTTTCCGAGACGCGCAGCCGGTCCACCGATGGAGCCGAGGTAGAAACCGCCGTACCGCCGGCAGGCATCGGTAACCTGTCGGGACCGATTGCCTTTGGCCAGCATTACCATGGAGGCGCCGTGTTCCATGAACAGGGGGACGTACGGGTCCATGCGGCCCGCCGTGGTGGGGCCGAAAGATCCGGAAGCATGGCCCGGTGGGGTCTTCGCCGGTCCAGCGTAGTAGATGATATGGTCCTTCACGGTATCGGGAAGTCCCTGCCCGCGGTCCAGACCTTCCTTTAGCTTGGCGTGGGCGATGTCCCGCGCCACGACGATGGGTCCGCTCAGCGACAGACGCGTGGCCACGGGGTACTGGCTGAGCGTCTCACGGATGCGGTCCATGGGCTGGTTCAGGTCGATGTGGACGACTTGTTCCTCCTCGGCCGAAGGCGGCTTTGGCAGGTAACGTGCCGGATCGGTTTCCAGCGCTTCGAGAAACAAACCCTCGGCAGTGATCTTGGCCTTGATGTTGCGATCCGCACTGCAGCTGACGCCGATGCCGATGGGACAGGATGCGCCGTGTCTCGGCAGACGAACGACGCGCACATCGTGGCAGAAGTACTTACCGCCGAACTGGGCGCCGATTCCCAACCGCCGCGATATTTCCAGCATCTGCCGTTCGAGCTCCGGATCCCGGAAGGCATGGCCTGTATCGCTGCCGTGGGTGGGCAGTCCATCGAGATATCCGGCGGATGCCAGCTTCACGGTTTTGAGGTTGGCTTCGGCGGAAGTCCCGCCCACCACGAAGGCCAGGTGGTAGGGAGGGCATGCCGCGGTGCCCAGCGACTTCATCTTTTCGGTCAGAAAGGAAACCAGGGCCTCCGGATTGAGAATCGCCTTGGTCTCCTGGAACAAATAGGTCTTGTTTGCGGATCCGCCTCCTTTTGCGATGAACAGAAAGCGGTACGCATCTCCGTCGGTGGCGTACAGCTCAATCTGCGCCGGAAGGTTGCAGCCGGTGTTCTTCTCCTCGTAAAGGCTCAGGGGTGCATTCTGGGAATAGCGCAGGTTGTTGTCGACGTAAGCGTCAAAAACCCCTCGCGAGAGCGCTTCTTCGTCGCCGCCCCCAGTCCAGACCCTTTGCCCCTTTTTTCCGATGATCACAGCGGTTCCGGTATCCTGGCACATGGGAAAGACGCCCTCGGCGGAAATGACGGCATTGCGCAGCATCTCAAGGGCCACGTAGCGGTCGTTGTCGGAGGCTTCGGTATCGGAAAGGATGCGCGACAGCGAAGCCAGGTGCGCGGGGCGCAACAGATGGGCCACGTCCGTGAAGGCCTGCCGTGCCAGCACGGACAACGCCTCCGGTTGCACCACGAGGACAGTCTCATCGCCGAAGGATGCTGTGGAGACGAAATCGTCGCTCAGCTTGCGATACTCTGTGATATCTTCTCCGAGGGGGAACATCTCCTGGTACCGAAAATCCGTCATGGTGTCCGCTCCGCAGAAAGGCCCCTAAAACCGTCCGGTCATCGTCATTCATGAAAAGGTTTTAGCTTATAAACCAGCCGAATATGTGTCAAGGCTTTATTGAACCGGCGTCAGCGCTCGCATTCCCCGTCGCTTGTTGAAGCAAAGTGGAAATCCCGGGCACCGGGGCGGCGGGGAGTCTTCAATTGGACCGCATCGGCAAAACCCATTCACGACAGCATTTTCTGACACCCTCCGGAAGCGGAATTTCCACCATCGGTGGCTCTACAGGTCGTCCAGGGAAAGGTCGTCCCGGATTCCCAGCCGAGACAGGCAAAAATCGTAGCGCACGGGATCGCCGGGAGCCACCTTCCGGAATCCCTCGGTCATTTCCCGCGCCGTACGCAGATCGGCCGCGCGGCGCCGGGTCAGCCCCAGGATACGGCCGATGCGGTGCATGTGGACGTCCAGCGGGACAACGAGCAGAGAGGGAGAAACGCCCTCCCATCCACCCGGATCCACCGCATCGCAACGCACCATCCATCGCAGGAAAAGGTGAAACCGCTTGCAGGCGCTTCCGCGCTCGGGCCGGGGCAGCAGGTGTCCTGGGCAGGCGGGGCAGGCGTCGGCCAGGATGCGGACGAATGCGGTCAGTGCCGGCACCACCGAATCGTCTCCGGGGGAGAGGCTGGAGTTGAAGAGCCGGCAAAGGGAGCCGTGCCGCTGCAGGATCCGCCGCACGCCCGCCAGCAGCGCCGCCAGAGCATCGCCCGTGGCAAAGCGGTGAACGAAACCGCCGAAAGTTTTCTGCATACCGGCTTCGGACGTACGGGCAACGAAGTACCGGGGGGAGGGCTGCAT
>JAJDOA010000334.1 GCA_022340405.1 Desulfobacteraceae bacterium
CATGGAAAATTTGGAAATAAAAAAGGGCCTACGAATTGCTCGTAAGCCCTTGATATGAAAGGTGGCGTCCCCAAGGGGATTTGAACCCCTGTCGCCGGCGTGAAAGGCCGGTGTCCTGGACCGGGCTAGACGATGGGGACGCGAAAGGCTATACTCAATTTTCAAATCCCCATCGCCTGTTTGAAGTCCTTTCATCCCGGTCGGGGGACCGCGATGTCCACCGGCTCACATAGGGGTCTCCGGATGGCCGGGCTGGACGATGGGGACCGTGAAACCAATACGCTGGTGGGCCGTGCTGGGCTCGAACCAGCGACTCTCTGCTTAAAAGGCAGATACTCTACCGACTGAGTTAACGGCCCGTTTAAAGAACGGATCTATTACCCTCTCGAACCGGCTTTGTCAAGGGAATTGTCGTTTCCGCTCACGCCTCCGCGCAATGCCGTTTCCGGCTTTCCGCGATCCGCTGCAGCTCATTTCCGCCAGAACTCCGGGACCAGAAGAATGATCACCGTAAAGATCTCGAGCCTGCCCAGCAGCATGCACCAGATCAACAGCCACTTTCCGACAGCCGGGATGGCAGCGAAATTCTCCGCCGGTCCAACTGTGCCGAATCCGGGCCCTATGTTGCCGATGCAGGCCGCCACGGCTCCGAACGCGGTGACGAAGTCCACGCCCGTCGCGGCCAGCAACACCGAGGACAATGCAAATAGCCCCACATACAGGGCCAGAAAGCCCATAACGCTGCGCATCACGTCGTCGGGTACCGTCTTGCCGCCGATCTTGAGGCGCGTGACCGCCCGGGGATGCACCAGCAGAAACAGCTCCCGGTAGCAATACTTCAAACACAGCAGAACCCGCAGGCACTTCATTCCGCCACCGGTGGACCCGGCCGATGCGCCCAAAAACATGCACAGCAGCAAAATGAGCTGAGACATGGCCGGCCACCGTTCGTAGTCGGCCGTTGCGTAGCCGGTGGTGGTCAAAATCGATACCACCTGAAACGAGCCGTAGCGAAGAGCGCTGCCGATGGAATCGTACACCGAACCGAACAGGTTGAGAGTGACGATCCACGTGAGGATAAGCACGGCCGCGAGGTAGAATCGACATTCCGTGTCTTTCCAGAAAACCAGCGGCTTTCCGCGAAGCATCTGGTAGTGAAGGGAAAAATTGATGCCGGCCAGCACCATGAAAACGATAATCACCACGTCCAGATACAGGCTGTCAAAGGCGGCAATGGAGGTATTTCGGGTGGAAAAGCCGCCGGTGGGCATGGTGGTGAAGGTGTGGCAGAGCGCCTCGTACAGGGACATCCCGCCCAGCATCAGCAACACCACCTGAGCCAGTGAGATCAACGCATAGACCTTCCAGAGGATCAGCGCCGTGTCCCGAATGCGCGGCTTGAGCTTGTCTGGCACGGGGGAGGGGACTTCCGCTTTGTAGAGCTGCATCCCGCCCACGCCGAGAAACGGCAGGATGGCCACCGACAGCACGATGATCCCCATGCCCCCGAGCCACTGAATGAAGCTTCGCCAGAACAGCAGGCCTTTCGGCACGGATTCGATGTCGGTGAGAATGGAAGACCCGGTGGTGGTGAAGCCGGAGACGGATTCGAAAAAGGCGTTGGTGAATCCGCCGAAGTACCCGCTCAAGTAAAAGGGCAAGGCGCCGAACAATCCGATGAGAGTCCAGCCCAGGGTCACCACCGCCATTCCCTCGCGCGAGGAGATGACGGTGGCCGAGGCTCTGTGGAAAAGGCCGAACAGCACCAGGCCTGCTGTCATCGTGATCGCCATGGAAAGCAGCAGCGGCTGGAGACTGCCCTCCTGGAAATGCAGCCCGAACAGCACCGGGAAGATCATGGAAAGACCGACAAAAAAGGAAAGAATGCCGATGAATTTCCAAATGAGGCGCCATTGCATCAGAAATACTCCAACTTGACGGCCAAAATTTTTTCCAGCTTGGAGACGGCATTGCGGTGGACAAAGAGAACGATCCGATCGCCCGGCTCGATAACGCTGGCTCCCGAAGGGATGATGACCCGGTCCCCCCTCAGAATCGAGGTGACCAGGATGCCTTTGGGCAGATGAATGTCCTTGAGGGGCCGGCTGACGATGTCCGATGTCTCCAATGCCTCGGCTTCGATGACCTCGGCCTGTTCGTTTTGGATGGAGATGGCCGAGAGGACCTTTCCTCTTCGGATGTGCTGCAAAATGCTGTTGATGGCCGACAACCGGGGGCTGACCACCTTTTCGAGGCCGATGTTGTTCATCAGGGGTAGATAGGAGAATTTGGAAATTTTGGTGATGGCCTTCTTAACGCCCATTCGCTTGGCCAGGAGCGAGGCGACGATGTTGATTTCCTCGTCGTTGGTCAGGGCGACCACCAAGTCCATTTCCTGGATGTTTTCTTCGCTGAGCAACAATTGGTCGGAGCCGTCCCCGTGAAGAACCACGGCTTTGTTGAGGCGATCGGCCAGCATCTCGCACCGCTGGGCGTTTTTTTCCACGATCTTGATGGAATAGGAGCGCTCCTCCAAAAGTGCCGCCAGCCGCAGGCCGATGGACCCTCCGCCGATGATCATCATCTTTCGGATCGGTTCGTATTCCTTGTCGAAGACGGCCAGCGTTTGCAGCAGCGTGCTCTCCTCACTGACGAAATACACGTCGTCCCCCGCTTCCAGGCTGTCGTCGCCGCGCGGGATGATCATTTCCTCGTCCCGTACCAGGGCGGCGATCAGAGGGCCGGGCCTCCCGATCCGCGATGGGATGTCGGCGAGCCGCACGCCCGCTAGCCGAGCGGATTCATCCAGCCGCACCCCGACGAACTTGACGCGACCGTCGGCGAACTCCCCTACGTCCACGGCACCCGGAACGCTCATCAGGCGGTCGATGGTCCGCACCACCTCGATTTCCGGATTGATTACCGTGTCGATATACGGAGCGAATGTGCGGAAGTTTTCATGGTAGTCGTCGTAGGAAGAGTCCCGCAGCCGTGCGAGCTTGCGCGTGCTTGGGGAGATGATGTTGGTGACCAGGCAGGCCACCAGATTGACGTCGTCGGAGTTGGTCACCGCCAGCAGGATTTCGGCTTCCTTGATGCCGGCCTCCTCCAGGGTGAGGGGGCTGCTCCCCGAACCCAGGACAGTCTGCACATCCAGTGCGTCGGAAATACGACGAAGGGCATCGGCGTCCTGGTCGATGAGCACAACGTCCTTGTTTTCCCGGGCCAGGTGGTTGGCGATGTGAAACCCCACCTCTCCGGCACCAACGATGGCGATCCTCACGGTGTCCTCTCCTTTCTATGGCTCCGGACGGAATGATTTGCCACCTGGAAAACAAGGCAAAGGCGGCCACCTCGGCCATTGCGCCGCTCGGAGCCAGCCCATCGCGTCCGCCTTACCTGCCGCAATCCCGGCATGAGGCGACGCTTGGCGGACGGGTGGCAGCTCCCCCCGCCTTGTCCGCGGCTGTGCACAGGAGGCCGGATGGATGCCGGAAACGAGGTCGGAAAACGTCGGCGACGTTCTGGGATTTACTACCGAAACGGATGGGTGTCAAATTGCGGAGCCGAAGGGGGGGTATGGGTGCGGGTTCAGGATCCGAGAAGCATCACGGTCAGGCAGAAAACCGCCACGGCAAAGGCTGCCGCGGCGTCGGCCGGGGTCAAGGCAGGTATCGCCACCCTGCGGTTTTCCGTGTACCCACGGGCCTCCATGGCTTCGGCCAGCTGATCGGCCCTTCGAAAGCTTCTGCGCAGCATCGGTACCGCAAGCCGTACCATCCGGTACAGCGGATTTTTCCGGTTCTCCACACCTCTGGCCCTTTGGGCGTCGGCGGTTGCGCGCGCCTCGTCCAGCACCAGCGGCAGAAGCCGGATCGTGAGCATGATCATGGTGGAAAGCCGTTGATGGGGAATTCCGGGAATGGGACGGAAAAGGCCGTGCACCGCGGTTCTCAGGGCGCCGGGGGCGGTGGATGCGACAAACAGCCATCCGCACCAGACCACGGCCGTCAGTCGAGAGCAGACCAGAAGGCCGTCCCGGATGCCCTCGATGGTGAAAGCCAGGGGACCTGCGCTCCAGAGGATGCGGCCCGGAGTGAACAGAGCCCGACTCAGCAGCACAACCCCCAAAAGCAGGAGGAAGAACCGCAACTCCCGGTCCACGCTCTTCAGCGATAGGGAAAAGCGGCGGCTCAGCGCCCAGAGCGAGAGCAGCAGCAGCGCGATACCGACCGGTCCGGCATGCAGAGACACCATTCCGACCGCTGCCAATGCAAGCAGCTTGATGCGGACATCCAGCCGGTGAAGCAGCGTATCGCCCCCGTGGAAGGAAAACCCGGTGTGAGCGCTCATCCGTCCCTCCCGAAGCAAGCGGGACAGGGCGTACGCACACCCAGGGATTCGAGGTCCTGAAGGGAATCGACGGGTGCGGCGTTACGCACGATGCGGCCAGCATCCAGAACGACGAGGCGATCGGCCAGCGGCAGCACCGGCGCCAGCTCATGGGTGGAGACCAGAAGGGTCCGGCCCTGTGCCCGCAGCCGCCGGATCTGCTCCATCACCTGGCAGACGCCTGGGTAGTCCAGTCCGGAAAACGGCTCGTCGAACATGACCACCGAGGGGTTCGTCGTCAGAATGCCGGCAACGGCCAGCCGCCTCTTTTCCCCTCCGGAAAGGGTATGCGGCCGCTGATCGGCTTTTGCGGTCAGCCCTACGGCATCCAGGGCCTCCTGCACGCGCTGCCGGATCTTTTCGCCGGAGAACCCGAGGTTTTCCGGGCCGAAAGCCGCATCCGCCCAAACCGTCTCGCCGACGATCTGGCTTTCCGGATCCTGAAACACCATGGCCACGAACTGCCGGACCCACCGCAGGTCCTCCCGGACCGGTTTTCCGGCAATCCGGACCTCGCCTGCGGTGGGCAGCAGCAGCCCGTTGAAATGTCGCAGGAGAGTGGACTTGCCGGAGCCGTTGGCACCGGCGAATATCACCAGTTCGCCCTCGGAAACCGACAGGTCGACCTCGCAGATGCCCACGGATCCGTCATGAAAGCGGTGGGTCAGACGGTCGCAGGTGATCATCGCATCGGTCGGATTCGTTTCCGGTTTCATGTCGGGCTTCCGCTTTTTCCGCGGGGCACGGGCAGCACCGGTCGAAGGGACCGTGCGATGGGAACCGCGGCCGCGATTTTCAATGCGTCCCCCGGCAGAAACGGCAGCATGCCCACGGCCACAGCCTTCCCGGCGGGCATTCCCGTGATCCAGGCCAGCCAGGGGAGGCCGGCAGCGTAGACGATGAGGGCCCCGGCGCACAGTGCAGCGATGTCGGTGACGATTTTCCCGCCGCCTTTTGCGGAAATCCAACCCACTGCGGCCACGGCCGGCAGGTAACCCAACAGGTACCCGCCGGTAGGGCCTGCCAGGTGCCCGATGCCGCCGGTCCCTCCGGCAAATACCGGCAACCCGAACACGCCGGCCAGCAGGTACACCCCAACGCTGGCGATCCCCCATCGGGGGCCTAGCAGCAGGCCGGTCAGCAGGACAAAGAGGTTCTGCAATACGATGGGCACCGGTCCGATGGGAATAGCGATGTAGGCGCCGGCTGCGGTCATCGCCGCCATCAGGGAAGCAAAAACGGTCATGCGAATCGAGCCGGAAGCCTCCGGCGTGTTCGTCTCCATGCTCGGCTCTCCGCTCAGTTGTGAAAACAGTCGCCGTGAATCACCCGCTGCTCGGTCCCGTCCGGCATTCGAAGTCGCAGGGCTCCGTCGTCATCGATGTCCACGGCCAGTCCCTCGTACACTGTATCGCGGGTGGCCACGCGCACCGGGCGGTTGAGTGTGCCCGAGCGGCGTTTCCAGGCCTCCATGACCTCAGAGGAAGGGGCATCGCCCAGGCAGGTCTCGAACCGGTTCAGAAATTCGGCCAGCAAAGCCTTTCGATCCACCGCTCTTCCCAGCAGCAGGCGAAGGGAGGTGGCATCGGCTTCCGGGGGTGACGGATCGTTGTTCACGTTCAGACCGATGCCGATGTTCAGGTAGGATACCCGGTCGGCCTCCGCCTCCATTTCCGAGAGCATGCCGCAGATTTTCCGGTCCTCGACCAGTATGTCATTGGGCCACTTGACCTTTGGTGCCATGCCGCAACGATGTTCCAGGGTGCGGCACAGCTCCACCGATGCAGTGAAGATGACCCGGGTGCAAAGGGCCGGGGGAAGATCCGGGCGCAACACCACCGTAAAGTACAGGCCGCCGTCCTCCGAGTGCCAGCTTCTGCGCAGACGACCACGGCCTTTTCGCTGGCGTTCGGCGATCACCACTGTGAAAGGGGGGCAGTCGTCGCGGGCCAGTTCCCTGGCGATGTCCATGGTGGAGTCGACGGCATCGAAGTGGTGCACCAAACCTTCGCGTTCGGGAAACTCCCAGGGATAAGGGATGTCCGGTGCGCTCTTCAGCCGGTATCCCGTCGAACCGGCCTCGATATGGTAACCGGCTTCCTGCAGTTTTCGCATGTGCTTCCAAACCGAAACACGGGAAATTCCCAACAATTCGCTGAGTGCCTCCCCGGAAACGGTTTCCGCCTCATCGCGCAGGATTTGAAGAATGCGGGCCTTCATGGTTCTCCGGTATGGATGCTTGCCGTGCTGATGTCGCGGCCGGTTCCCCCCCAGCCGGTCCTTTCCTCCGGGAACCGGTGTCGAGGGTATTCGTTAACCAAGATGATATCGGTGGTTAACCAATTGGTCGGACAATGTCAACCGCATTCCGCAGGGGGCGAGATAGACAGACCGGGACCGTGCGGGGTTGAAAAGCGCCTTTGCCCGGATTATGTTGGGCGCTCTTGCAACCTCTTACCGGCCTTTCGGTAGCCGGAAGGCACCGTTCCATCCAGACCCTTTTGGAAGGAGAAATTCCATGACCCACTCGCATCAAAAACGGACGATTCACTCGGATGAGGCCCCCGCCGCCATCGGGCCCTATTCCCAGGGCGTGGCGGCAGGCGGCTTTCTGTTCGTATCCGGCCAGATCCCGTTGGATCCCGCGTCCGGGGAACTCGTGGGGGGCGACATCCGCGAACAAACCCATCGGGTGATCGCCAACAT
>JAJDOA010000343.1 GCA_022340405.1 Desulfobacteraceae bacterium
GCCGTCGTCTGCCGCATCTAAGCCGATCCCCTCAGCGTATCCTCACACTTTCCAACGCGACATTCCCCACCATCTTCTCCCGTTGTAAAGCGGTTGGCATAATTCCGTTCGGTATACGGCAAGCTCGTGACTTGAACCGTAGGAGGCTGTGGATAAACGGCGCCTTCCGCTCTGATACGGCGTCCTCGCCTCGAGCCGATCCTCAACGTAGCCACCCTACGCCTGCGGTCGACCCTTCGGCTGCGTCCTTGTCTGAGAGCGGAATGCTTGTTTATCCACAGCCTCGTAGGGGAGGGGTTTATCCCCTCCCGCTGCAGCGTTGCAATCCCCCCGAGCGGGCGAGGATAAACCCCGCCCCTACGGAAGAAATGAAAAAACCATATCCATCGGAAACAATTGCGATCCGTTGTGGAATCCATGACGTGATGTTGTGAAACACTCGCGTGGGAAATCCGCCGAAGGTGGGCTACATTTTGATGGTGTACTGAACGGCGGAGGGGGATTCTGCAGTGACCTCTCTGCCCAGGCCGATGATGCCGCCGCCCAGAAGCTGGGCCTCGTCCCTGCGGAGGTTGACGCTTTTTTTGCCTTGGATCAGCGAATAGGTTCCGTTGGTGCTCTGGTCGATGAGGAAAAATTTTCCCCGGCGATACTCGATGCGGGCGTGGGACCGCGAAACCCGGTTGTCGTTGACCACGATGTCGTTGTGGATCTGCCTTCCCAGCGTTATGGAGGGGCGGTTTTCGTCGACTTCCACGATCTGGTTGCCGAACTTCACTTCCATGCTGTACTTGAGGGCGGGTGACGCATCTTCTCCGCCGTCCAGCATCACGGTGAGGTCGTGCTGCTCCCAGACCACTTCGTAAATGGCCATTTTACCGCTTTTGCCCTTCACGTTGGTTTCGTCGATCTGCTGCACCTCGAAACCATGATCCTCAGAGAGTGCATCAAGGGTGTCCTGGGTGGTAATGATCTGACGCTGTTTGGCCAATGCCACCATGCGCGCCGCTACATTGACGGCGTCTCCGAAAACATCCCCCTCTTCCCGAATGACCGGGCCGTACTGGATCCCTACATATATGTTCGGAGGCGCCATTTCGGGCTTGTCTTCGAAAGGCATGTCCTCTAGAGCCTCATGCATGTCTCTGCCTGCGGATACAGCATCCATTGCGGTGGGGAAGGTGCACATGATTTCATCGCCGATGGTCTTGATCACGGTGCCGTTGTGGATGATGGTCACTTTGGACATGATCGCGATGCACTGGCCGATGAGCTTCTGCGCCAATTTGTTCCCCAACACTTCGTAGAGGTGGGTACTCTTGGCAATGTCCGCAAAAAGAATGGCCAGCTCGAGGTTTTCCCGCACCATGTTGTCCCCTGGTGAATGAACAGCGGTTTCTGCCACGAATTGTGACGCAATTAAGATAGATAATTGCCCCTCAAGTGTCAACGGAAAAAAGATCCGTAGAGGGGCCGCTCGGGCTCGCTTATCGATGCATGCCATACGGGGACGATTTCAGTTCCGATTGGACTTTTTCTCATAAAGGTTCCTATTGTCCCCCAGGGAGCATTTTCCCCCGGTCGCCGTCGGAGTCCACCGCCTTGTGAATCACGAGGCATTTGCCCCGCCGCATGCCTTCCGCCCAGACGGATTCATTCATGGTGAGCCGGTTTTGTCGTACCCTCACCGTCCGGGGATACCGGTCGGCGAGGTACGCCTGCAGTGCCGGATCCCGTATCGGAACAGGCACAGCCGCCGGATCGTTGTCTGCTGCGGGCGCCGCGGCCTTTTCCAGGGTCTGTCGAAAACCTTCCACGAGGCCCACCGCGAAATCGGTCCGCCGAGAGGGAGAGATGCGATTCCGTAGCCGATACTGTCGCCACTGCTGCTGGATGTGGCGCCTGACGCAATCGTAGACATGGGCGGCGACCCGGACGTTGCACGGTGTCCCGCTGATCTCGAGCACGCGGCCCATCTTGGCCTTGCCCCGCACGAAGGCCGATACCCATACCCCCTCGACAAAATAGTATCGCAGCAGGAGGGAGGCGAGGTGGTACTCGTCGCGAAAATGACGGAGCGCGGGCTCATCGACAAAGAGGCTGACATACTCCGCACGCCGCCGCTCCTCCATTTTCGGGACATTGTGCTTTTCGATCAGACGGCGGGCCTTGGTTAAGGCGACATGTGCCTCGTGAGGGTTTTCGCTGCCGGCAAGGGCCAAAAGTTTTCGGATTTTCCGCGACACGGGGTCCGGACCGGTTGCGGCCGGATCGAAAATACGACGGCTGAGGGGAATCCGCCCCACGGATGCTGCAGGATCGGCCCGCAACAGGCGGCACGCCTGCCGGAATGTCTTTCCATGGGGCGGTTCGAGGCGGGCGCCGTCCGCCGCCCACTGGTCGACCAACTGGTGCGCCATTTCGTGAAGGAGGACCTCCCGCACGTCCCCCCAAGGCTGCTCCACCGCCAGATGCCTGCTGATGCAGATCAGTTCCTGGTCGGCCGACCAATAGCCTAGGGTAGCCGACATTTCCCCGAGGCGGAACATCGGTTTGCGCATCCGGGTTCGATGCGCGGCGGGAAGGCTCGCCACGGCGGCGTCCCATTCGCAGGAGAGACCGTATAGAATCCTGTGCTCGAGCGCCTGCAAGGCATCGGCTGGATGGGATGGCATGACAACACACGATACGGGACCCCCGTTCCAGGGGTCCCGCAGTTGGCCTTTCGTTGGGATCTTTTCGCTGTGAGCGGCAGGTCTTACTGGAAGCTATCTCAAAATTAGGATTTTCGTTCCCCGGGTAAAACCCGGGATCTTCGACAAGGTCAAGGAGGATCCGAGTTCCCAGCCACAGGAATACGGTTGGTCTTCGAGGACTGGAAACGAGGACCCGACGCCGAGATGGGACGAAAAGACAATTTTGAGATGGCTTCTACTCGGCAGGCGGCGATCCAGTCTCCGCTTCGGTGGAAGCCTCAGCTTCCAACTCGGCTATGCGGTTTTCGATGGCCCGGGTTTTTTCTTCGATGACCCGTGCCTGGCTGTCATCCACATCGAACAGGGCCGCCTCCTCGAGATGGTCCAGCGCCGCATGCAAATCGTCGAGGCTGCCCCGGCTGGCGGCGACATCGGCTTTGTACAGCAGCAGCATCAGATCGATACCATTGATACGTGCAAACACGCGGTTGCGCATGTCGTCGGTGACGGCAAATTCCAAAGCCCGGTTCAAGATGCCCCGAATCCTGTCGAAATCGGGAATTTCCGATCGGTTCAGCTGGCGGTCGGCTTCGTCGATGAAATGATCGAAAATCAGGGGGTACACCTCGTTCTTGGTGTACACGTCCTTCAATCTCTCCGGCGCCGCTTGGGCGGGCAGGGTCATGAACGCCTTTGTTCCCATGGGAGCGAACCGGCCGCGCTGGATTTCAAGGCCTTGGTCAGTCTTCTGCAGATAGAATTTTCCCGTGTTGGATGTGCTCGCGGCCACCAGGATCAAAAACAACAGCGCCACGAAAGCGCCCATGCCGATCATGGCATATGTGAGGGTTCGGTCCTCGTCCTCTTGTCCAGAGCTCGCTGCCGCCGCGTCC
>JAJDOA010000353.1 GCA_022340405.1 Desulfobacteraceae bacterium
TCACTGTGACCGTCTCCTCAGTGCGCAGGGTGGCATTCCAGTTCGGAGAGGACGCGTTCTCCTTTTCCCCTCCAGTGGTCTACGCTATCTGTTTTATAGTGGGAATCGCCGGCGGCGTCTACGGCATCGGTGGCGGGGCCATCGTCGCCCCCTTCTTCGTGGCGGTGGTGGGGCTTCCGGTCTACGCGGTGGCGGGGGCAGCCCTCATGGGCACGCTGGTTACTTCCGTGGCCGGCGTGGCTTTTTATCATCTGCTTTCCGGATGGTATCCGGCCACATCGGTTTCCCCCGATTGGTGGCTAGGGGGACTGTTTGGTCTTGGCGGCATGGCAGGCATGTACCTGGGTGCCCGGTGCCAGAAATACGTTCCGGCCCGCGCAATCAAAGCCCTTCTGTGCGGTTGCGTTATATTTGTGGGGGGCAGTTACCTGATCGGATCCGTGTGGAGATGAGGATCCGGCCTCCGGCAGGATGGGCGCGCCTTACACGTGCAGCCGTTCGGATCGCAGCAGGAGGGCCACGGCGATGCCTACCAAAAAGCCCGCCGCCAGATTTGTGGCCAGGGTGATTCCCAGCATCAGCAGGGCCACGAACAGGTCTTTCCGCCGGTCGAGGTCCAGAATCGTCAGCGCCAGCTGGGCTCCGGCGAAAACCAGCAGTATTCCCAGAACGCTCAACGGCATCAAGTAGATGATGGCAAGCACGTGAAATCCCAGCAGCAAGGCCAGGGCCAAAAACGCCCCGCCGATGATCAGGTTGGAGCCAGCCGTTCTGGCTCCGAAGCGATAATGGGCCGCCAGCCCGCCCGCCCCATGGCACAGCGGCATCCCCCCCAGCAAAAAGGCGCCGAAATTGGCCAAGGCCATAGTGATGCACAGCGCCCGCGGCGTGACCCGTCGGGATCCCTCTCCGAAGTACTCCCGGCTCAGATCCGCATTGGCGATGACGGCGTTTCCCAGCGTCATGGGCAGTTGCGGGAGCACGACGGCAAAGAAGACAGCAGCAAAATCCGCGGCCTCCGGAACCGAAAAGGGCATCCATCGCGGCAGGTACAGCCCCGGCCGCATCTCTGCAAGACCCTCCCGGGTGCCGAAAATCAGTCCCAGCACCAGACCGGCGGCGACGACCATCACACCGGCGGGAAGCTTTCGGTTTTCCAGCAGCATCAGCGTCAGGAAAAATCCCGCCGCACCGATGATCACCCCAAGAGGCACCGGACCGATCTGCTGCAGCGTCAGATAGGGTTCGGCCGCCTGGCGTAGCGCCTGCAGTTTGGAAGTGCCCAGCATGAAGCGGACCCCCTCGGCCATCAGCAGCGCGCCGGTGGAAAGCTGCACCCCGCGGACCGTGGCCTTGGGTGTGACACGCCGGATCCCGTCGATGAGACCGGTGGCCCCCACGATCAGCAGCAGCATTCCAAGGCTGAGGCCGGCCGCCAGTACCTGCGGGGCGGTCATGGCCGTGGCGATGGCATAGGCGCCGATCACCTTCATGGGCTGCACCGGCGTGGTGACGCCGTAATACAGTCCCGACAGCACGTAAAACAAGCCGACGCTGCAAAACAGGCCTGTGGGATGAATGCCGCAGACCAGGATCATACCGACGGCGATGGGCAGCAGGGTTCCCAGATCGCCCAGCGATCCGGCCAGTTCCATCCGGTTGAATACGATGCGTGGCTGGGAAGGAGGAGACATTGTGGAGGTCCTCGGTACCGTGGTTTCCGAATCCGCTTCTACGTTGGCTGCGTTCACGTCTTCTCGACGAACCGGTCGTCGGCTGTCCAGGTTTCGCTTCTCTCCGCCTTTCCCTCCAGCCAGCCTGCCCTTGCCTTTTCCGGGGCGTCGAAGGCGGGTACGTAGGGCTTGATGTCCAGCAGCGGTGTCCCGTCCACGACATCCACACCCCGGATGCGCAAGACGGTATCCCTTCGCTCGATCAGCTGGACCACGGAAAGACCGATGGGGTTGGGTCTGCGCGGCGCACGGGTGGCGAACAAGCCTCGTGAGCGTTCTTCCAGAAACGGCCGGACGGTCAGGGAATACCCCTCAACGCGGTGAAACCAGTACAGCAGAATGATGTGGGAGAACCCCTCCACATCCGCCAGACCCTCGGCATAGGCGGCATCCACCACCACTTCGCCTACGGCGTTCCACGCTCCCGAAGGCTGGATGGGCATGCCCTCCTCACTGGGAAAGGGGGAGCGAATGGTTCCGATCGGTGTCAGTTGCAAAGGATGCGCTCTCCTTTCGTTTCCGGGACGCTTTTCGCTCCGGAGTCTCCTAGGCGCCGCTGCCGGGAAATACGACCTTCCCGCTCAGGCTGGTGTCATATCCTTCCAGGTCTTCCACCTGCCGCGAGAAGCGGCGTTCGTGCAGCAGACCGAGAAACCGCTGCACCCCCTGATCGAAAAAGCGCTCCTTGGCGATGAGAAGGTCGAAGCGCTCCCAGCGCAGCGGCAGAAAGTCCAATCCCAGCAGGGACGCCACCGGGCGGATACCCGGGGCGGCGTCGGCCCGCCCCCCCAGCACTTCCAGACCCACGTCCATGTGGCGGTGCAGTTCCCGTTCGTAGCCCGGGATGGAGGCGCCCTTTACGCCTGCCTTTTCCAAAGCGCGGTCGAAGAGGAGCCGGGTTCCCGTTCCCAAGGGACGGTTGACGATGCAAAGGTCCGGCCCCGCCAGATCGGCGACGGAGGCGATCTGCTTCGGATTGCCCGGCCGCAGGAAAATGCCTTGCTGGCGCCGGCAGAAATTGACCACCGCCGGCATCTCCTCCAACTCGGTGGAGGCGAAGTCGAAGTTGTATTCCTCTTCGTTTTCCTGGAGCAGGTGGCTGGTGGCGATGTGGCAGAAATGTTGACGAAGCGCGCGAATGCCGCCCATGCTCCCGAGGTTGCCGAACACCGCCATGTGTTCCTCGTCGGTGCCGTTGAAATCGGCGATGGTTCGGTCCAGCAGCAAATCGTTGCTGCCGGCCAGGATCAGCAACCCGTGGTAGGGAGGCAGCCGGGTGGCGGATTCGGGAAGGTTCACCGTGTGGTTTTCCACCCACCGCTCCACCAGTTGCGGCGGAAACAACCACTTGCCCGTGATTTTGGTGGCCGGAAGCCCCTTTTCTGAGATAAGGGTGTAGACCATCTTCTCGTTCACCCCCAGCAGCTTCGCCACCTCTCGTGTGCCCATCAGGCGATTCATTCTATATGCTCCAAAATCCGTTGGTCGGTCAGTGGCACCGCGGGGGATGCCCCGGTCCATGTCCTTCCTGAGCCTGCCGAATTT
>JAJDOA010000005.1 GCA_022340405.1 Desulfobacteraceae bacterium
CCGGAAAAATTTTTCGAAATTGAAAATGGTTATTTTTTGGATGTTCGGTCAAAAGAAGAAGCAGGTTCTATTTCTATAGCGATGAAAACATTTGTCAATATTGACTGTAAAAACATTCCGATTCATGAACTTCCAGATAACATTAATGAATTGCCCAAAGACAAACCAATCGGTATTTTTTGCCCTGCAAATGTTCGGTCAGCGATAGCCTATGCTTTTTTACTGTCGAAAGGCTTTTCAGATGTTCGGATTGTTGAGGGTGGATATGCAGCGTTGACAGAAGCATTCAAACCGGGAAAGGTGCTAAAAGCGATTCAAAAGGTGAAATAAGGAGTAACCTCGGTGTATAGTATCCTTGTGACGGGAATTTTTATCTTTATCGTGGCGATTACCATGACCATGGTGGGGAAAGGAGGAGGTAATTTTTATGTCGTGATTTTGGCAATTTCCGGTGTTCCTATGCACGAAGCCGCTACAACCGGCCAGTTCATTCTTTTTTCAGCTTCTGTAGCGGCAATGATTGTTTTCCAAAAGAACAAGTCTGTATCATGGAAATTAGCTGTAATTATTGGGACATTTACAGCCTTGTCAGCACTCGGAGGAGGATATTTTTCCCATTTGATTAGTGGTTTTTCATTAAAATTGATCTTTGCCGTCATGTTGTTGATTGCAGGAGCAGTAATGCTAATGCCTGTTCCAGAGCATAAATCCAATTCAAAAATCAAACATTTTGGAATCATCAGTATCAAATCCGGCAGTGAAGTTTATGATATAAACTTGTGGATTGCCATGCCGGCCACTGTTGTAACGGGATTTTGCTCCGGGATGGTTGGCGTCTCAGGAGGATCTTTTTTGGTTCCGTTAATGGTACTCGCCTGTGGCGTATCCATGCATACAGCGGTTGGGACAGCATCTACCCTAATCGCAACCACTGCAGTAATGGGTTTTGCAGGCCATGCGATTCAAGGAGATTTTAATCCTTCATGGGCCGTTCCATTAGCCGCTATTACAATAATAGGTGGGATATTGGGTGGGAAGTTTGCATTGAAAACAAAACCGAAACATCTGAAGAAACTCTTTGCCTATACAAATTGGCTTGCAGCTGTATTCATGGTCATCAATGCGCTTCATACCAGCAAAATAGTATAGCATTGGCATAACCCGGCAGCGCATCGGGTTTCCGTTCCGCTGATACTCCACGGCAACCGACGATTGACAATTCGACAGGGGCGGGCAAGGGCTCATTCCCCGCCTCTGCCGAAACAAAAACCACAGAGAAGTACTCCGACTTAGGCCGGCAAGGTTTTTTTATTTCAACACACTTCTGGCAATGATGGTTTTTTCGATCTCTTTGGTCCCTTCATAGATTTCCAGGATTTTGGCGTCCCGATAGAGCCGCTGGACCTTGTACTCATCGATGTATCCATAGCCGCCGTGCATCTGCAGCGCCTCGTCGGCGCAAGTCACGGCGGTTTGAGCCGAATACCACTTGGCCATGGCCACCAGGCCATGATCGATTCGGCCCTGATCGGCCAGCCAGGCCGCCTCGTAGTAGAGGTTGCGGGAGGCCCGGATTCGGGTGGCCATTTCGGCAATCTTGAATTGCGTCGCTTGAAAATCGGCCAGCGGCTTACCGAACTGCACCCTTCCCTTGATGTGCCGTACGGCCTCCTCCAGCGCCGCCCGGGCAAGCCCCACGGCTTGGGCGCAGATGTGCAGGCGCGTATGGTTGAAAAAAGCCATCAGTTCGGCGAACCCGTCGCCCTCGGTTCCCACCAGGTTTTCCAGCGGGATCCGCAAATCGGAAAACACCAGCTCGGCGGTGTCCGATGCACGGATTCCCATCTTTCCATGCAGCTTGTTTGCCTTGTATCCCGGCGCATCCGTGGGGACGATAAAAAAGCTGTGACGCTTGTGCCGGGACGGATGTTCCGGGTCGGTCTTGCAGAACACGAGCATGAAATGGGCGATGCTGCCGTTGGTGGCAAACATCTTGGTGCCGTTGAGCACCCAGTGGTCGCCATCCCGAACGGCTGTCGTTTCGGCCATGGTCACATCGCTGCCCGCATTCGGCTCGGTGATGGCCGTGCCCATGATGGCCTCACCTTCCACGAGCCGGGGAAGCACCTGCTCTTTCTGCGCCTCGCTCGCGTAAAGCGACAGCAGCTCGGCACCGAATGTGGTCGCCAGGATGGCAAAGCCGATGCCCGGCTCCACAGCCCAAAACTCCTCGTTGATCAGGCAGTGCTCGAAAAAGCCGTAGCCGGCGCCCCCGTACTTTTCTTCTATGAAAACCCCCACAAAACCCAATTCGCAAGCCTTTCGCCAAATGGAGAGATCGAAAGTCTCCTCCCGGTCGAATTCCTGGGCCCGGTCGGGAAATTCCCCCCTGGCGAACTTACGCGCGGCCTTGACGATATCCTTTTGCTCCCGGGTCAGCGAGAAATCCATGAATTATCCTCCAGTCTATTTCGGCGCCCACAGCACCATGCGGGGTTTTTGCGCCATCTCTTTTGCCAATTCCTCCACCGGCCCGAAGCGCATGCACTCGGCCATGCAGTGCTGCACGCAGGCCGGCTGCAGTCCTTTTTTCGTCCTTGGCCTGCACAAAATGCACAGTTCCGTCGGAAAGGGGAAATAGGTCAGGTATGCCTTGCCTTTGGGAAGGTTTTGCACGATCTCGTTGACCCGCATGCCCCCCATACCCGCCGGCCAGCCGTACTCCTGCTGGCACGCCACCTGGCAGGTGAAGCAGCCCGTGCAGTATTCGTAGTCGATCAACAGTCCGTAGCGTTGTTTCTCGGCCATGATCACACCTCCTCGGGCCCGGCTTTATAGATTTTGCACATCGAGTGCTTGATGGGGGCACCCATGCCGTCCTTGCCCTGGTGGCCCATGGGGAGCAACTGGTTGACGTTCGACTTCCACATGCCGTACAGGCTCGGCTCGGCCGCATCCTTTTCCGGATGCCACCAACCGTGAGCGGCCATGATCATCCACTTGGGTACGACGGGAGTCAGCTTGGCCTTGAACCGGGCCCGGCCCATCCAGTTCTCCACCCACATCCACTCCCCGTTGCCGATGCCGTGCTCTGCGGCGGTTTCCGGGTGGATCTCCACCACCGGGTCCGGATCGATGGCGCGCAGCCAGGGAATGTTGCGGTGTTCGGAGTGAAAAAAGGCCGGGGAGCGCCGCCCCGTGGACAGAATCAGCGGGTAGTCCTTGGCCAGGTCCGGCCGGCTGACCGGCGTAAAAGGAGGCTCTTCGTGGTGCGGTACCGGCTCCAGCCCCCACTGCTCGCGCAGCGTGGCGTACAGCTCGAATCGCCCGGAAGGGGTGCGGAAGCCCGGCCGCTTGTCCGGCCGCAGCAGCCCCTTTTCATGGCGGCGGTACGGGCAGCTCGAACTGCCCTCCGGCGGATAGGCCCAGCCCTTTTGCTGCAGCTCGGCAAAGGTCATGCCCGCCGGCTTGAGAATGTCGTCGTACAGCTCGTGAAGGGTCTCGAAACGAAAATCCGGATCGAAGCGCCGGGACAGCTCGAAGTTGATCTCCATGTCCGGCAGGCATTCGTCCACGCGCATGGCCTTGTTGATGGTCTGCAGCGGCACCCACCAGCTGCGGAAACTGTCCTTTTCCAGAAAGGTCGTGGCCGGTAGCACCACATCGGCATACTGCGTGGTGGGTGTGTGGAACAGGTCCACCGCAACCACGAAATCCAGCTTTTCCAGGGCCGATCGCCATTTCTTGGGATCCATGCCGAGCCCCTGCAGGATCCCTGCCGTCTGGATCCACATCCCCTTGATCGGATAGGGATCTTCGGTGAAGATTTGATCGAGGCTCAGATCCGTGCTGCAGCGCCAGTAGAACTTGTTCAGCGGCATGTAGCGGTCGACCCCGATGCGGGGCTTGTCCAGCTCCTCGCTTTTCAGGCGGATCGCCCCCTTGCTGCCCGGAAGCGCATAGGGCGCCACGTCGAAAGCCAATCGTGCGATGACGTTGCCGCCGGGAACGTCCAGGTTGCCGGTCAGGGCCCAGAGACACGATATGGCCTGCACCAGAGGCGTCAGCGCCGGCGTCATGTCGACAGCCACTCCCCAGTGGATGGCCGCCGGCTTGGCTTTGGCGTAATACCGGGCCGCTTCTGCTACGAGCTCGGCCGAAACACCGGTGATCTCCTCGACGCGATCCGGCGGGTATTGTTCGACCTCGGCGCAGAAGGTGTCCCATACCGTTTGGCAGGCAACCTTTTCCCCCTGGGGCAGCTCGACTTCGCAGCTGCCGGAAAACATCGGCGCCTCGGGTGCTTCGCCCCGATAGTCCACCGCTGCGCAGTCCCACACGAGCGGCCGTCCCGTGGCCTCGTCCCAGACGACATAGTTTGCGCTGTCGCCGCCGGAGACCAGCTCGGCTTCGGTCAGTAGCTTGCCCGTGTCGGTGCGGATCAGGTGTGTGGCGTTGGTCCAGGTCTGGGCGAAATTGCGGTCATAGAGCTTTTCCCGGATGATGACGTTGAGAAAGCCCATGGCAAGGGCCGCGTCGGTGCCCGGCCGCAGGGCAAGGTGATGCTTGGACCGGGATGCAAACCACGAAAGACGGGGATCGACGGTGATGATCTTCGTACCCTTTTTCATCATGTCGATGATCCAGTGGCCGAAGAGATTGTCCGGGCAGGTGGCGTGGATGTTGTACCCCCAGATGACCATGCACTCGGGCCGTCGCCATCGCGGATCGTCGTAGCGGTCCGGAAACCACTGGGCGGCGTCGAATACGGCAAAATCGCCCTGAACCGTGTTGACGGCCGCCAGGCGCGGGCCGTAGCAGGCGCTGCCGGTCAGACCGAACATGACGTTGGGGCTGCCGTAGGCGTAGGCCAGCATGCAGATCCACGGGTAGATGTCCCGGCCGGTGCCGGAGTTGAAGAGCATGCTTTCCGGGCCGTATGCGTCGCGGATGGCCTTCATCCGTTCTTCGATCAGATCGAAGGCCTCTTCCCACGAAATGCGCTCCCATTTCCCCTCGCCTCTGGCGCCGACCCGCTTGAGGGGATGGCGCAGCCGGTCCGGATGGTGCGTGTACTGGGTCATTGCCAGCACACGGGCACAGAGACGCCCTCGGTTCCAGGGGTGATCGGGGTTGCCCTCAACCTTTACCAGCTTGTTGTCCCGTATGTGGGCCAGTATCCCGCATCCACCATGGCAGCCTGCCCCTGCAGACCAAGTAGTGGTAGGGACAATTGTAGTATTGGATTGCGTCATTTTCGGCTCCTTGGTGCCGTGAGTCGATTCGCATCGAGTCCATTCGAAAAAACAAGAGGGGAAGCGCCCCAATGGGAACATACTTTGGCAAACGCTCTACAGACAAAAGACCACTGTTTCGGCAGGCGGAAATTTGAAGTGCCCATGAACGAGCACGATGGGTCTTACCGTGCTGAGAAAATGGATCCCGAAATCCTTTGAGCGAGGGAGGTCTATCATTGCTCTGAGATCGCTTCTGAAAAAGGGAAGGGGACTTCGATCAACAGCGGCGTTCCCATGGCAACGATAGCCCCGAGGTCCGCTGGCTCGGCAAACCGGCTTTCTTTCACCACTTATGTATGTTCTACCCTTTCGAGTCGCAAGGTAACCAGGTTGTGCGCATCGGGGCATTGCAGTTCAATCGTATCGCCATCCCACCAGGGAAGATTTCCCCCAAATTGGAAGGTGGAAAGGCTGGGAAAAATGTCGTGATAAAAGAA
Source organism: Desulfobacteraceae bacterium (assembly GCA_022340405.1). Lineage (GTDB taxonomy): Bacteria > Desulfobacterota > Desulfobacteria > Desulfobacterales > JAJDOA01 > JAJDOA01. The sequence goes on from JAJDOA010000005.1 coordinate 5,735, forward strand.
TCCGCACAATCCACCCGAATCATAACAGCTGATCTCAAAGGTTTCACCGACGCGATGTCCGGCACTGCACTGGCCTTTGACTCCGATGATGGATGCAACCACCTTTTTTCCGACCTTGGGCTTTATCGCCATCGTAGATTCTCCATATGGATGGACCAACTGACTTGGGGCTGTTTCTAAATTGTCTTTTGGCCCAATCTCGGCGTCGGGTCCTCGTTTCCAGTCCTCGAAATACAGCAGTATTCCTGCGGCTGAAAACTCGAATCCTCCTTGACCTTGAAGCAAAATCCTAATTTAGAAACACCCCCTAGTATTTGATGAGCTTTTCCAAAAAATCATCATCCTCCTCGGCAAAGTCCGAACCGAAAGTCCGTTGACCGAAAGCCGCCAGACGGTTGTACCAGCCGGTCCATGTGCTCTTTCCTTTCTTCTGGGCCTCGAGGATGTCCTCCAGAAAGATTTCAATGCGGCCCATTTCCTGCTTGGGAATGTAGTAGGCTGCTCCTTCCTTGAAGGACCGCAAGACGTCCTCGGGCGTCTGGGCTCTGGCTGTGAGCATAACAGCCGTTATCCCCTTATCCACGCAGTGTTTCAAAAGTTCATAGCCGTAGACGCCCATGATATCCAAGATCGCAATATCGAAATGTTCCGTCTGGATCTGTTGAAGAGCGCTTTCGTAACTTCCCGCCTTCTCGGTCGAGCATTCCTCGAGGAGGTCTTCCAACGTGTCGAGAATGTCGGGTTCGTCGTCGACGAGGAGGATTCTCTTGCCTTTTAGCGTGTCGGAGCAGCCCATGGAGTGATGTTCTCCGTCAGTGCTTGAAAGGTGGGAACCGGACCTGTGGGCCGTGTCGTCGGCGCCCACAAGCCCGGTTCGGCCGGAACCTACATGGAGTGTTTCTTTACGGCTTCGGTTACAAAATCCACGTACTCTTTGCCGGGCAGGCCCCGCTTTTTGGCTGCTTCGATGTAGCTGTCTTTCACGGGTGCCACCACTTTGACCCAGCGGTCGCTCTCTTCCTTTGAAAGCTCGATGACTTTGTTGCCAAGACTTTTGCTGAACGCGATCCCGGCCTTGTCGCTTTCGTCCCAAGCCTCTCCGTGTTTGGGAATCCACTCGGAGTTGAGCTGCAGGAACACGTCCTGTACGTCCTTGGGCAGCGCATTCCAGCGGTCGAGGTTCATGACCACGAAAAAGCCGGCCGTGTAACCGATGGCGCGACAGTCGATGGTGTATTTGATCACCTCCGCCTGCTTCCACCCCTTGAGCACCTCAGCCGGGCTGAAAGTGGCGTCGGCCACGCCCTTTTGAAGGGCTTCGTACACCCCTCCCTGCGGCAGGGAAACGGGAACGGCGCCCAGCGCGCTGACCATTTTGGCATTGAACCCATACGAACGCACTTTCAACCCCTTCAGGTCCTCCAGTGAGTGGACCTCTTTTTGGGTGTGCAGAAGGCCCGGTCCGTGGGCGTGAAGGTACATCACCTTCACTTTGTCCAGCTCTTTGGGTTTGAACTCGTTGTAGAAGTCGTTGATCACGGCCGTGGCGACCTTCCCGTTCGGATAGCCATTGGGCAGATCGATGACTTCCATCGCCGGAAAAACACCCCGGCTATAGCCGAACACGGACATGCCGATATCGGCGATTCCCTTTAACACCCCGTCGTAGATCTGGGGGCCTTTGAGCAGGGCGCCGCCGGGATAATAGGTGATTTTCACTTTCCCTCCGGTCCGCTTTTCAACTTCGGCCGCCCATTCGGCGCCCAGTTTGGCCTGGACATGTGTCGGTGGAAAGAAATTGGCATACCCCAACTCAATGTCGGCCGCCGGAGCCGTCCCAGGCAAGGCAACGCAAAACGCCATCCAAAAGACCACCATCCCGATGGCAACACCAACCGAACGCGAAATCTTTACCATGATCCCCTCCTTTTCCCGCAGGTACTGTTGAGGTTATCGAAACGCCGGCGGCCGGCCAAAAGGGCAGCCGCTGAACAGTGGCGTGAAGAACTCAGGTGACCTGATAAACGGTAATGACCACTTCGCTGGCCTGCCGTTCGCCGACGGCGACGGCGACAACTCCGTTGAGCCAGCTGTACTCGGGCGAACCGGTTTCGAACTCCGGTGTCGTTCGAAAATAGTAAAGGCTTGGGTCCACTTGCTCTCCGGCGGCCAAACGGGCCATCACATCTTCAGGCCCGTGCCGCAGCCCCCTGTTGACAACGTAGATCAAGGCTCCATCATGGGTTTGCAATGTGTAGCGGGCTTCCACTTCGGTTATGCCGTCCGACCGGATGATCTGCCAGTCGGCTCCGCCCGGAAGGATGACGCCCGAAAGATGCGGCCCGGAAAAGGAACCGCCGGTAATGTTGATGATACGCCTTTCACCGGCGGCAATACGGCCTACCGACAGCGGCTCGGCGACGATTACCACGGATCGGTACAAAAACCGCAGCGGCGGCGGAGCGGCGGGTTGGGTGTCTTGGGTCATGGCAGTCGCTCCTTTTCGACCGGCGGGGCCATCGCCAGCTGCTCCAACCGATCCAGTGTTCCCTCGGACTGTCTCCGGCGATAGACATCTTCCATTTGGACGAGGGTATCGGAAAATCGCCGCAGGTGTTGGCGCATTTCAGCTGCGGCCCGGTCACCGTCTTTATCCTTGACCGCTTGAATCAGCGGCAGATGCTCGCCGGGGCCATGCAGGGCGTTGTGATCCGTCGCCACTTTGAGAACCATTTCTGCGGTGATTTTGAGCATCGACCGGACGATGGCCTCGAAGAACTGGTTCCCACAAATCGACGCCAGGACTTTGTGCACCCGGGTCAGCCGCACGATGCGGTCGGCATACGATCGATAGGGGAGGTGTTCTTCTGCTTCGGCCTCTTCGAGCAATTCGAGATGGGAGGGGTCGAAGTTGAGAGCCGCCAGTCGGGCGACCTCGGGTTCGATGTAGAGGCGGACCTGCGCGACTTCGGCGATCGTCAGCTTGCTGGTTTGAAAAAGATCCAAGAAAGCGTTGCCCACGTGGCTCAAATTCAATTCCGTGACATAGGCGCCGCCTCCGAATCCTTGCCGCACCAGGAGAAACCCGCTGAGCTCCAGGATTCGAATGGCCTCCCGGATCACGCCGCGGCTTACCTGGAATTCCTTTGTAAGCTCCCGCTCGGACGGAAGTTTGCTACCGGAGACGAACCGCCCTGAAAGGATGGCCTCTTTAATCTGAGAGACGACATCCTCCGAGGCTCTGTTCGATTTTATCGGTTTGAAATGACCCATACTTCTATCAATTCTATCCTATCCGCCGCTGATGACAAAGATCGCTGAAGTGGAGCCCAGTTTTGTATTGACATCAAATGTATAACCATATAATGTCGGACCATGTCAAGGACCATTTTGCGGCGGCGCCCGTAGATGCACCAGCTGCCGGCCTGCAGTCCACCTCCAAAGCCAATCCGCCGTCGTTTTCTTTGAGGGGCCGAAACCCATGAACATCGCCACCAGCATCGAACGATCGGCATTGTATTTTCCCGACCGCCCCGCCGTCTCCATCCAAGGAAAAGAAGCTTCCTACCGCCAACTGAACGAAGACGCCAACCGAGTGGCCACGGCGCTCAGCGCTTTGGGGATCCGTCCCGGAGACCGGGTAGCCCTTTGCGCCCCCAACTCCCTCGAGTGGATCATCTTTTATTTCGGGGTCATCAAAACCGGTGCCGTCGCCGTCACCCTCTCCAACCAGCTCACTGCAACGGAGTTTGCCCAGGCAATCGCCGACTCCCGGCCCAAGTGCATTTTCACCTCCGATGAGCGCCTTGACGACATCCTCCCGTGGAAGGGGCAAGGCGAATTGGAAACCATCGTCGCTCCCGGGGGAGATCTGCACTTTGATCAACTCTGCGCAAAAGGGCTAACCGAATACAAGGCCGTCGACAGGGACCGCAGCGAAGCGGCTGCCATCCTCTTTACCGGCGGTACCACCGGCACCCCCAAAGGGGTCCTGCTCAGCCACGAAAACATCTCCA
>JAJDOA010000007.1 GCA_022340405.1 Desulfobacteraceae bacterium
TGTCGGAGACCCCGGTGCAGCCAGGGCGGCTAAAAACGCGGACCCTCCTTGACCTTGAACGAAAATCCGAATTTTGAGACGGGTTCTAGAGCATTTGTAAAAAGTATGTTCCGATTGGAACGGCCTTTTCTTGCTTTTCGTAGGGGCGGGGTTTATCCCCGCCCGTTCGGGGTAGGTGATCCCATCAGCGGGAGGGGATAAACCCCTCCCCTACGGTTCAAGCGAAAAGCATGCTGGAAACGGAACAGAATTCTGACAATCGCTATATAAGCGATTTACATGCGTCGATACAAGTCGACGATGCGCTCCGGAGGGAGGATCCTGCGGTAGTCCTCTCCCATGGCGCTGATGAGGTCGCGCTCGAGCAGGTAGGCCATCTCGGCCATCTTGTCCAGAGTTGCGGACGAAACCCCGGCGGTCACGTCCTGCGGCAGCTCGATGCCGTTTCGCAGGGCCATGGCCCGGAGCGCCTCCACGTCCCGGCCGTAGAACTCTTCCAGCCGTTGAAAAACGATGGCGTTGGCGATGCCGTGACGGTAGCCGAGGTAGAAACTGACGCCGTAGGAAAGGGCGTGGCATACACCCACCGAGGAATTGGCGATGGAGGCGCCCCCCAGATAGGAACCCACCATCAGCTCTTCGGCGCTTCCCTCGCCGCTGAAAAAGCGCTGAATCGCCTCTTTGGATTTCTCGGCAAACGGCCGCCCCATTGCATTGATGGCGCTCCCGTTGAGCGCCTCCACCGCGTGGATGAAGCCGTCCATTCCGGTGTAGAAGGCCTGTTCCGGATCGGCGCTCTCCAGCAGATCCGGATCCATCAGGACACCGTTGAACATGCTCTGTTCGCTGTTGATGCCCAGCTTGCGAACCGGTCCGGAAAGCACAGCCGTGCGGGAAGCCTCCGCGCCGGTGCCGGCCAGTGTCGGCACGGCGATTTTGGGCACGGCCTTTTCCTTGACCCGATCCCATCCCTGGTAGTCCGCCGAACTGCCGGGGTTGGTCAGCATTACGGAAACCGCCTTGGCAGTGTCCATGGCGGATCCGCCGCCAATGCCGATGACCACGCGGGGCAGCGCATCCCCCTTCTCTTCCCGTATCCGGCCACACAGCTCGTCGACCTGCTCCGTCTTGGGTTCGTGGGCGGAAACATCGACCGCCATCATCAGATCGCCGCTGTCCGGCGTCAGTTGGTCCCAGGTGCCGGTGTTCCGATGCACGCTGTCCACGATGAACACATCATATCCGCTCCGGTCCGGGAGCAGCTCGCCTGCAAATGCCTTCAGCTCCCGGATGCAACCGCGTCCGAGAACGATGTTCGAAACCAGTTTTGTAATCTTCATCATCGCTCTTCCTCTTCGTCTTCGAGCCCTCTTCAGTGGCAGCCCTGCAACGCCCGAGATGGACGCCGGCCCACCCTCGCGGCATCCACCCCAAAAGCAGCCGTCCGTCGACGAACACATCACAAATCAGCTGGGCGATCCAGAAAAATCTGCCGAACGGTCGGCAAGAATTCGAAACAACGTAGAAAAATGCCGAACGTCGGTCGACAGTGGTTGAAAATCGCTGGCGGATGCCATAGGAGAACGGCATGAACGACGGACCCGACAAAATGGATGAAGCTCGGCGGACCGAAGTGTACCGTCGGCTGTGGAAGCGCGCAAAGGCCGAGAACTACGAGGGCTTGGACGGGGAGCAGCTCCGAATGGCCCGGGCGCTGCGACAGCATGCCGACCTTTTCGGTGATTTTTTTGAAGCGTACGGAGAGAACGACAGCGACTTCGTAGAAATCGGCGGAGAGGAGGTCCGACCCGAGACACACATAACCCTGCACACCGTGATTGAGGCGCAGCTGGAGGGGAGGGATCCTCCGGAGGTATTCCAATTCTACCGCGCCATGCGCCGCAAGCGGCAACCCCGGCACGAAATCGTTCATTGCATCGGCACCATCCTGATGCCCCTGATATCGGAAAGCCTCCAGCGGATGAAGCCTTTCGACAACGAACGCTATGCCCGTCTTCTGCGCCGCTGCCGTTCCATGAAACCGGAACGAATATGGGACCGGCTGGACGAAATCTTCGAGGAGGACGCGAAGCGCTACGGCCTGGATGTGATGTTCGACGAGGAGACGGACGGGCCCTGCGGCCACTGCGGCGTCGAAGGCGCCGTAAACGAATACGGCTTTTGCGAGGACTGTGGGGACAAGTTCGAACGTGACATGCTGCGGCTGCGCCGATGGGACCACAGCCTCACCGCCACCTTCCTGGAGCCGGAAAGCTACGAGCGCCTGCGACTGGACACGATGGAGCAGTTCGGTGAAAACCTCGAAATCCTCACTGAGGCCGAGGCGAAACAATGGATTCGGCCCAAAAAGCGATGACGCTCCCGTCGATACCGCACGGCCTATAGCGTCTGCAGCCACGGCCGATGTCTCTCGGTGTCCCCGGAGGCGATGAAGTCAGGGCAGCGATTGCTGCTTTTGGAAGAGGGGTTCCGGGCGAAGGCAGAGGGCACCGGCCGGCCTCTGGGTTTATTCGGTTTGGCTGGTTGCAGCAGGAAAGAACAGCATCGACAGCAAACAAGGATACCGTATGAATCAAGCAACCGTTGTACCGATTCCGTGGCTGGAGGAAAGCGCCGACTATTCCATCGACACGTTTCAGCGGACCGTTCTGTACGCCGACACCATCCGGCGCCGCGGCAACGACTGGCTGCGGCACAATGCGGAAGGGATGCCTCCTGTACTGGTCTTCCCCTGGGAGATGGTTGTGGACGGGCGACGGTTCCGGCGCCCGGTGAACTATGCGCTCGTCCGGATTCTGGACCGGCGCAGCCCCGCGGCATCCCCTGAAGGTGCAGAGGGTCGCAGGAAGATGCCGCAAGGCGGATCGCGGAGCCGGCCCATCGTCATCATCGACCCGCGCGCCGGACACGGGCCGGGCATCGGCGGTACGAAGCGGGATTCGGAGATCGGAATGGCGATCCAGGCCGGCCACCCGGTGTACTTCGTCATCTTTTTTCCGGAACCCGAGCCGGGCCAGACACTCACCGATATCCGCGATGCCGAGGTCCGGTTTCTGGAGGTGGTGGCCGAACGCCACCCCGAAGCCGGCAAACCGGCGGTGATCGGAAACTGCCAGGGCGGGTGGGCGGCCGCCCTCGTGGGCGCCACCCGCCCCGATCTGGTGGGACCCATGGTGTTCAACGGATCCCCCCTCTCCTACTGGGGAGGAGTGGCCGGGGCCAATCCCATGCGATACCGGGGGGGATTGTTCGGTGGGGTTTGGTTGACCTCGTTGGCCAACGACCTGGGCAACGGCCGCTTCGACGGCGCGCACCTGGTGGCCGGCTTCGAAGACCTGAACCCAGCAAACACCTGGTGGTCCAAACAATACCACCTCTACGCCCAAATCGATCGGGAAGAGCGCCGGTATCTGGACTTCGAAAGATGGTGGGGCGGCTTCTATTTAATGAACGCCGACGAAATCCACTTCATCGTGGACAGTCTCTTCATTGGCAACCGACTGGAAAGGGGCGAACTCGAACTGGAGGAAGGGGTCCGCATCCACCTCCAGCGCATCACCGAGCCCATCGTGGTGTTCGCATCCCACGGCGACAACATCACCCCCCCGCAGCAAGCCCTGAACTGGATCGTGAAGGTGTATGGATCGGTAGAGGAAATCCGTAGAAACGGCCAGGTCATCGTCTACATTCTCCACCACCGCATCGGACATCTGGGGATCTTCGCATCCGCCAAGGTCGCCCGAAAGGAACACAAGGAAATCATCGGTAGTTTCGAGATGCTCGACTATCTCGCACCGGGCCTCTACGAGATGATCATCGTCGAGGAGCCCGTCGGACCGGATCGCTTCGATTACACGGTGCGTTTCGTCGAACGCGACATGGATGACATCCTCGCCCTGGACGACGGGTTGGAGGACGAGGCAGCTTTCGTGCCGGTGGATGCGGCGTCCCGGTGGAATGACCGCTTCTACCGTTCGGTGTTCTCTCCCTGGGTCTCGGCGGCCACCAATGAAGTGACGGCTGAATGGCTTCGGCAGATGCATCCGCTCCGGGTTTCGCGGTGGTTTTTTTCCGATCTCAATCCGTGCATGCTGCCGCTGGAGGCCGCGGCCTCCCGGGCCCGCACCCATCGCAGGCCCGCAGGGGAAGACAACCCCTGGGTCCGCCTGGAGCGGGATGCATCGCGTCTGATCGTTCAGGGACTGAATCTGTACCGCGACCTGCGGGATGCCGCCCACGAAAACCTTTTCAGGCTCTGCTTCGGAACCCCCTGGATGCACTGGTGGTTTTCCACAGCCGGACAAACGACGGCAGAGCCGGTCCATCCCGCCCTGGAAGCGATTTCGGAGGAGAAGCTTTCCGGTTCTATCGATGATTTCGTAGCCGGTGTCGTTCGTTTGCTCCTGGCACTGATGACTGCCGACGGCGTGGTGGAACGGGCCGAATACGACCGGGTGGAGCAGATCGTCCGCTCCCATCCGCGGTTGAAGGGCATTCCTCCCGACACGCTGCGGCAGACGATTCGGCAGGAGGCCGCACGCCTGCAAACCGCCACCGAGAGCGCAATTGCCGAACTGGCCGTACTTTTCCGCGATGCAGGGGAGCGCGGCGAGGCCGTGGACATCGCCCGCCGATTCATCAGCCGCAGGGGCCGCCGTCCCCGGTCTTCGGAACTGGCGGTCTATAGGGCCCTTCGGTCCGCTCTGGACTGACGCCGCTGAAAATATGCAGGAGGGGTCGGCGGCGAGTCAGCAACGGTATACGTTCGGACCAGTTGGTACGGTGTTGCGGGTGTCGATCACGATCCGCCCGCTGTCGACCAGTCGCTGGTAGTCCACGTCGTCGTGATCGGTGCACACCACGATCGCATCGTAACGGTTCAAGGAATCCATCTCGACACTGGTTCTTCCGATATATTCCGGGTATTCGCGCAGTTTCGGCACCACGGGAACAAAGGGGTCGTGGTACGCCACCCGGGCTCCCTTGTCTTCGAACAGGCGCCACAGCTTCAAGGCAGGACTTTCACGAATGTCGTCCACATTTTTCTTGTAGGCCAGCCCCGCCAGAAGCAACCGGCTTCCCTTGAGGGCGATACCGTTGTCGTTCATGATCTCCATGGTTTGCTGCACCACGTGGTAAGGCATCCGTGTATTGATTTCACCGGCAAGTTCGATGAAGCGGGTGGGGATGTCGAATTCTCTGGCCTTCCATGTCAGGTAGAACGGGTCGATGGGAATGCAGTGTCCGCCGAGACCGGGACCTGGGTAAAAGGGCATGAACCCGAAGGGTTTCGTCTTGGCGGCGGCGATGACCTCCCAGATGTCGATACCCATGGTCTGGAACACCATCTTCAGTTCGTTGACCAGGGCGATGTTCACGGACCGGAAAATGTTCTCCATGAGTTTGGTCGCCTCCGCCACCGCCATGCTCGAAACGGGTACCGTCCGGCAGACGATTGCGTCGTAAAGGGCCTGGGCGGCCCGAAGGCTCTGATTGTCATGGCCGCCAACGACCTTGGGAATGGTGGACGTCGTGTAGTGCAGGTTGTTGGGATCCTCCCGCTCGGGAGAATAGGCCAGAAAAAAATCCTTTCCGGCCTCCATTCCGCTTTTCTCCTCCAGAACCGGCTGCAGCACCTCGTCGGAAGTACCGGGGTAAGTGGTGGACTCCAAGCTGAACAACTGCCCGCGCTGCAAGAAGGGCCCCAGAGTTTCCGCCGTTGCCACGACGAAGCTCAGATCCGGTTCGCGATGATGGTCGAGGGGTGTGGGTACGCAAATGATCACCGCATCGCACGAGATGCTGCGCGAAAAATCCGACGTGGCCTGAAACCGGCCCGAAGCGTTCACCTCTTGAAGAACCGAGGAGGGAATGTGCTGTATGTAGGTATCGGACGATTCCAGCTTCCGGATCTTTTCCGCATCCACGTCCAATCCCAAAACCGGGAAGCCCGCCTTGACGAATTCGATGGCCAGCGGCAGTCCCACGTATCCCAGACCGACGACGCCCACCTGCGCACGGCGCTGTTTGACTTTGTCCAGAAACGCTTGGAGCATGATGGATCTCCTGACAGCTGAGATAGCGATTGCCAAACATATGTTCCGATGGATAGGCATCGCACCTGATTTTCGTAACGGGGTTTGTCCCCGCCCGTTCGGCGTTTTCCGCCGCGCTGCAACGGGAGGGGATAAACCCCTCCCCTACGGTTCAAACGAAAGGCGTGCTGGTAACGGAACGGTATTCTGGCAATCGCTGTAAAGAGTTCAAACGGACCCTACTGTACGCGTTTGTCTGCTTTTTTCAACTCCCCTTTCACCTCACCGACGGGGCAGCCGGGGCCGCTGCGTTCGCAGGTGGGAGAACAACGCACTGCCGACGATCAAAAAACCTCCCACCCAGAAGCGCCACGTGACCCCCTCTCCCAGAAAAATGACCCCGAAAAGGGTCGTATGGACCACCTCGCTGGTCATGTACATCCCTCCTTTCCAGCTGTTGCAGTATCGGAACCCCTGGTTCATCAGCAGCTGGGCGCTCACCGAAGTGACAACGATACCCAGCACGAGGAGCCACTCCGCTGCCGTGCGGGGTAGCCTGGGATCGGCCAGGAACGGAACGGCGGTGATGATGCCTCCCATCAGGCAGAAATGGAAGTAGATGATGGCGGAGCTGTGCGTTTCCCGCAATCTGCGGATAAGCGTGACCGTAAGGCCTGCAAACAGCGCAGCGCTGACCCCCAGCATCCGGCCTGTCAGGGAACCGTGCATCCCCGCATCGAAAAGAACGGCCACGCCGGCCAGAGCGACGGCGATCCAGAAGACGTCCACCGCGGCGATGCGGTCCCGGAAGAGAATGGGGGCGATCAGTGCGGCAAAGGCCGGGTAACTGTAGAACAAGACCATGGCCGTGGACAGAGAGACCAGCTGGATGGCAGACACCAGGGAAAGGAACGCGGCGGTCCCGGTAAGGCCGCGGATGAGCATGAGGCGCGGGTTGGCGGGGCGAAACAGATTCTCCCTGCGGCCGAAAATCAACAGCAGGAGTAGGAGACCGCCTCCGAAGCGGAACGCGGCGATATCCCATACCCGAAACGATGGGCCCAGAAGTTTGATGAAAAGCCCCAGCAGCCCGAAGAGAAAAGCAGAGGCCATCATGAACGCGATGCCCTGCCTCTCCTCGGCCCCGGCGTGGCGCTCGGAATCCCGGTCTTTGCGGCGAATGGGGACGTCTTGCCGAGTGGATTCCAGTGGGGCGGGTTCCCCGGTTCTCTTCATTTTGGTCCGTCCTTGCCGCAGTTCGGCAAAATCGAGTCGCGGCGGATGCCGGGTCTTCCGGCAATCGGCGGCCGCCGGGCCCGGACTGTACGGGCGCTCCGGAAAAGGCCCCGGCGCCGCCAGTGATCGTGCCGTGTCCTACGAGTTACAGGAAAAAAGATTCGGCCTCATCTGGGTCGAGCTTGAGGCCTACATCCACAAAGAACGAAATTCGAAACCATGTCGAATGACCCAAATTGAAGACGCCGCGGAAAAGCGGCGTCAGCAGCGAAGGGTGGCCACCAGTCGAAGGGGGTATGCGAGCAGCTCCAATGCGGAAACGACGTCCGGTGCGACAACATCGGCGCTCATGAGGGTTTTCACGGCCGCGCCCTCGGCAAGAACCACGACGATGCCCAGGGCGGCCTCTTCGATCATGCGCCGGTCGTTGCGGCCGTTGCCGATGCAAACGGTCCGTTCGGCTCCCAGTCTTCGAACCAGCTCCAGTTTACCCCAATCCTCTTTTCCAGGGGGAAGGACGGAAATGCGACAGGGAGCGTCCGCAAGCTCCTCCCGCACGGCACCGAAGGTGTCCGCGGTGACCACGTGCACCGAAATGCGATCGGACAGCTTCTGCAACAAGCTCCGAACGCCCGGCACCGGCTTTCCATCCAGGGCCAGTGTCCCGTTGAAATCGCACACGAGGTGTTCGAGCCGCAGGCTGCGGTATCCGGGAATGTCGATTTCGATCATCTCCTGCTCCTTCCGGCCCGCCGGGATGTGGATCGGATCTACGGCCGCAGCAGCCGCGACGGAGCTCGGCGCCCATTCTCGATCGGAAACCCGCACCCGGGCGCCGGCATCGGTCCGGCGTGAATGGATGATTTTTCCATTGCCCGCTCCGGTGATCGTTGGATATCATCATTGACGTTCATCGGGAAGGGAGAATCGCCGACGGGGGCAGACCTGTGCCCGGCCGGGCAAACCGCCGGTGCTTCCGTCTTTCATCGGGCTGGCACAGGTCGTGTTCACCATTGGCCGGCAACAGTCCGTGCGACGGACGCATCCACGCATCACATGGAGGAAGGATCACAGCATGGGTCGGGTACAACCGAGAAGACGGGGTCGGATTCCTTTGCTGCATGGGCACCGGGTTGCAGGCGCGGTCGTCTGTGTCGTTGTGGCGATGATCGCCGCGGTAGCGGTCCCGGCGGAAACCGAAAACGAACCGATTCTTTTTCCAGTGCGCCTGTCCCATCCTTTTCCCGACCACCAGGAGACGTTCCGCGAGGTCGTGGACCTGATCCTGAAGCACTACTACACGGGGGATCTGGACGAAAAGGCCCTGTACTGGGCTGCCATCGAAGGGATGCTGCGGCACATCTCTCCACCGGAAAACCCCAAACTCTGCCGCATTTGGAGCCGGCAGGAGTACGAGCAAATTCGGCAAAACCTGCAAGGAGAGCAAATCTCCATCGGTATCAAGAGTCGCTTCAATCCGCAGGAGGGAAGCCTGACGGTCACCGATGTCATGCCCGAATCGCCCGCAGAAGACATTCTCCGACCCATGGACCGGATCCTCCGCATCGACGGGCTATCGCTCAAAGGGATGTCGCTGTCCAAGATCAACGCACTGCTGTCCGGGGAGGAGGGGAAGGTCATTGCATTGACCGTGAACCGGGATATCAAGGTTTTCGAGGTGTCCCTGCAATGCCAGCGATTCGAGCAGGAGGATCTGATCGTGACCCCGCTCGACCGCAAAGTCGCTCTGGTGGAAATCCGGCAGTTCACCTCCGGAATGGCAGCGGACCTGAAAAAACAACTGGCCCCGATGGCGGACAACGGCTTTCGGAATTTGATCATCGATTTGCGCAACACCCCCGGCGGGGTGTTGCTGGAGGCGCTGCGTATCGCCGAACTGTTCCTACCCAAAGACCGGATTCTGCTGCGGACCTACCAGCGGGATGCGCGGGTACGGAACTACGTCTCCGCAAACGCGCATCCGCTGTCCTTCGACATCGCACTGCTGGTAAACGAAAAAACTGCTTCGTCTGCTGAAGTTCTCAGTGCGGCCCTCCAGGACAACCAGGCGGCCCTGGTGGTGGGAACCCGTACATACGGGAAGGGGATCTTTGAAAAAACGTTTCCACTGAAAAACGGGATGCAAGTCAAGTTCATCACTGGGGCCATGGTTTCCCCAAAGGGAAACTCCTGGTACGGACGGGGCATTCGGCCGGATTTCCTGGTACAGCAGGAGGAAAAGTCCCTGGCGGCACTGAAAAAGCTGCCGCCCGAAGAACGCTTTACCAGGGATGTCTCCATAATCACGGCTTACAAGCTCCTGCGCCGCCTGGCACGCTGAAACCGACACGCAACGATCGAAGTCCGTGCAGTTCATCGACAGCGGCGGTACCGTTTCACACCGGCAGCCGCATTACGGGATTGCCGGGCAACAAAAAGCCGAGGAAGACCATGCCAGCACCCACCGTTTCCAACCCGGACGATTTCGATCTTTCCTTCAAGGTCTTTCACGAATTGATG
>JAJDOA010000012.1 GCA_022340405.1 Desulfobacteraceae bacterium
TCTGATGTCAGATGTCCGGGACTGCCGGTTGGACGGTCGGCCGGTAAACGAATCCGAGCGGTTCGGGTTTGGACCGTAGGGGAGGGGTTTATCCCCTCCTGCTGCAGCGAGACGGACTGCCGGAAGCGATCGAGTTCCTGCCGGGCGGACTGTGAACTGCTTACTGCTCACTGCTTACCTAAGATACAACAAACCATACGTGAAATCTGTGGCATCCGTGGCAAAAAAAACTTCAACCAAACACAACCGGACAGATTCCACCGAAGGCGAAATCCACATCCCCCGATGACGGTGGATCACCGTTGTCCGACGCTGCCGCATCTGCCGAAGAGTCTATCGATGCCAGCAAAGGAGACACCATGACCGAAGATCTGAAGAAAATGTACCGCACCATCCTTGAAGATGCCTTTTCTCCGAACATGGAAATCAGCTTCGTGGACGGCGACCGCCGGCAGACCCTTTTCTACGAAAAGGTGACCTGGACCGTCGACGACGTCCGAAAAGGTCTCCGCTACGGGGAAAACCCTGGTCAGGAAGCAGCCCTGTATCGCCTGGTCAACGGCAACCTGGTGTTGGGCGAGACCGAGTGCATTCAGCCGGGCCGTTATCTGGCATCGGACGTGGAGCTGCTGCAGTCGGGCAAGCACCCGGGAAAAACCAACCTCACCGACGCCGACAACGCCCTGAACATCCTCCGCTATTTCCAGGACAGACCCACGGCGGTCATCGTCAAGCACAACAACCCTTGCGGGGTGGCGCGTGCAGAGACCCTGGAACAGGCGTATACCAAGGCCAACATGGCAGACCGGGTGGCCGCCTTCGGCGGATGCATCGCCCTGAACAGACCGGTGGACAGGGCCACCGCCGAGGTCGTGGCCCGGCAATACTCGGAGGTGGTGGTAGCGCCGGATTTCGAGGATGGAGTGATGGGGGTCTTCGAGAAAAAAAAGAACTTGCGCGTGGTGCGCATCAGCAACATGGAGCGGCTGGAGACCTTCGTGGGGCAGCGCACCGTCGAGTTCAAAAGCCTCATCGACGGCGGCATCGTCGCGCAGTGGTCTTTCGTCCCGCAGGCGCGAGGCCAAGACGATCTCACCCTCGCCGCCTGCGAGTACCAGGGGCGGGAATACCGGGTGGGGAGGGAGCCCACCGTCAAGGAAGTGGAAGACCTCCTCTTCGGCTGGCTGGTGGAGTCGGGAATCACCTCCAACTCGGTCATCTACGTCAAGGACCAGGTGACGGTGGGAATCGGCACCGGCGAGCAGGACCGCGTGGGCGTTGCCGAAATCGCCCGGGACAAAGCTTATCGGAAGCTGGCCGACCGGTACTGCTGGGAGGCGCACGCCGTGCCTTACAACGATCTGAAGGACCCGGACAAGCGCGCGGAAATCGACGCCCGGGTGGCCGAGGAAAAGGGCGGACTTGTCGGTGCCGCCATGGTTAGCGACGCTTTCTTTCCGTTTCGGGACGGCGTCGATGTGGGGCTGCGCGAAGGGATCACGGCCGTGATTCAACCCGGCGGTTCCACCAACGACTACCAGTCCATCGAGGCCTGCAATGAAGCCGGTGCTACAATGGTGTTTACGGGGCAGCGTAGTTTCAAGCACTGATCCCGCCCCGGAAGGAGCCGGCTCGCTGCAAAAGGCGGTACGGCTTTGCACCGGATCTGTAGCACTTGCCATCCATACGTTCTGATGGGTATGCGTTGCTCCTGTTTTTCGTAGGGGCGGGGAGTCTTTAGAAGCCATCTCAAAATTAGGATTTTCGTTCAAGGTCCAGGAGGATCCGAGTTTCCAGCCGCAGGAATACGGCTGTATTTCGAGGACTGGAAATGAGGACCCGACGCCGAGATGGGGCGAAAAGACAATTTTGAGATAGCTTCTAATCGAGCAACGCAGCCACGGCGGTACCTGCGAGGTTTGCGTTCTCGATGCATTCGATGTTCAGGAAGATGTCGGGCAATCCCAGTTCGGGAAGGAGTTCACGCAGCGTGCCCTCCACCTGCCGAGCATAAGCCGGCACCCCGTTGAGCCGGCTCCAGTACAGCCCGCCCTCGGCCACGATGCGCACCGATCGGACGGGATCGTCCGCGTTCAGGAAAGCGAGCAGACCGGCCGAGGCGGCGGCTACGTACCGTGCCGAGCGGCGAAGGATGCGGCCTGCCACCATCCGCACGTGGGAATTTGACTCCCGGTCGGGATGGGCAAGCCGCCCCAGCTCTTCAGCGCCGAGGTCCGGCTCGATGCCCGCCCCCGGGCAGGCCGCGGCCATCAGGCGTCCAAGGTAGGCGCCGGATACGGCCTTTTCGAAACGTTGTTTTCCCGGTGTGCCGGAGGTTTCGTCCACCACCCGGTCCTCACGGGTGCGGTGGGGCGGATCAAAGTTGCCCGATTCCAGGTTTAGAGGCAGCAGCGTATTGGCCAGAGACGGATCGGCGAGTTTTCGGATGCGGCGGCCAGGCACCAGAGCCGCCAGGTTCGTGCCGGTGCCCACGATGAGACCGATGCAGGCGTCCGCAGGCGGGCGGGTCACCCCTGCCAGCAGGCTTGCCACCGTGTCATTGATCACCGTCACACGGCTGCAACGAATCTTGCCGCGGCGGTGGAGAAAATCCACCAGCATGCGGCCCACCCTTTTTCCCTCCGTTTCGGGGATTCGAATTTCCTTGGTCCAGGAAAGCAGCTTCGCGTCCCGATCCGGCAGCGGTTCGGCCGGGTAGGAGAAGCAATAGCCCAGCGAAATGGGCCCGGCTTCCTCTAGACCCTCCAGCAGATCGGCTTGCACCTCAAGGTAGCGTTTCCGGTCCATCTGGCGGTTCCGCTCCCATGGCATAGCGGTTTCCAGTGGACCGCGTTCGACCACCGGCGTTGCGCCCCGAAGACGGACCACCGCCGCCCGGAGCCTCGATCCGCCCAAATCCAGCACCATCACCCGTCCCGCTGAAGGGACATTCCGAATCGGAAGGTAGGTCGTCAGGCACTGTAGCTGGGCTCCCCGTCGGCTCAGGCCCTCGCGTGTGCGGCGCTCCAACTCACGGGCCACCTCCAGCAGCTGTTGGCGGGTCAGCGTGAACGGGGAGGCATCGGGGCAGAGGCGCATGGGTCGTTGTCCTTTCCATTCCAGCACAGAGGCCGGTCGCATCCAACCGCATTCTGCCCGTCGGCGAAGGACATTTCAACATTTGATTGGCACGACAGTCGGCTCCTGTCGGACCGATTCGATGCTTTCTTGCGGATGCTGCGGACCGTTCGGGGTGTCTGCTTTGTCTGGTTGACGGTTTTTTTGCCGCGGATTCCGCAGATTTCACGGATGGTTTGTTGTATCTAAGGTAAGCAGTGAGCAGTAAGCAGTTCACAGTCCGCCCGGCAGGAACTCGATCGCTTCCGGCAGTCCGTCTCGCTGCAGCGGGAGGGGATAAACCCCTCCCCTACGGTCCAAACCCGAACCGCTCGGATTCGTTTACCGGCCGACCGTCCAACCGGCAGTCCCGGACATCTGACATCAGACGTCTCTGCTCACTGCATACCGTCTTACCAACCCTCTCAACCTCTAATCCTCTCAACTTCTTTCACAAACAGGTCTCTGACCTCTGACATCGGTTCCCCACCGTCCGACC
>JAJDOA010000029.1 GCA_022340405.1 Desulfobacteraceae bacterium
ATCATTCAAAAATATTCCTTTGATACCAATGGGTTGAATGGAAGCAAGAAGGGACAGCGGGGGCAAAAGCTTCTAGAAGCTATCTCAGAATTAGTATTTTCGTTCAAGGTCAAGAAGGATCCGAGTTTTCAGCCGCAGGAAGACTGCCGTATTTCGAGGACTGGAAACGAGGACCCGACGCCGAGATGGGGCGAAAAGACAATTTTGAGATAGCTTCTACTCTTATTACGCCAACTCTTCGAACCGGCAGGTCAGCGTCACCCCCTCCCCGTCGTAGCTGGTGTTGACCTTGTAGGGCAGGGTCTTGAACAGCCGGATCATGGCCTGGTTGGAGGGGGAGGTGTAGGCCATTAGCCCTGCGATACCGTTTTCTCGGGCCCAGTCGGCGATCTTTCGGAGCATGCGCCGGGCGATGCCCTTGTTCTGGTACTGCCGGTTGACGCTGAAGGCCACCTCGGCCATGTTGTTGTGCAGCAGCATCATGGACTCTCCTACGGCGACCACCCGCCCGAAACCGAACTCACCCACCACGGCGACCAGGATGAGATCATTTACGTAGTCCACGTGCACCTTGCTCTCCAAATCGTCCCGACCGAATGTGGTTTTTTCGTGAAAGAAGCGGGAGAAGATATCTCGCTTGTCCAGGCCGTAGTAGTGCTCCTGGATCCTCCGTTCGTCCACCGGTTTGGAGGGCCGGATGGTGATCTCCTCTCCGTCCTTTTCGATGACTTCCTCCAGCCGAACGGGATAAATGCTGCGCTTTGCTTCCCCCAGGGTGCGTTCGGAACCGATCAAGCCTTCCTGCTTGGCGCTTTCGAACAGTTCTTCACGAAAGTCCGGATGTGCGATGCTGATCATGGCCATGGCGCGCTCCTGCAAGCTTTTGCCGAAGAGATTCATGGCGCCGTACTCGCTGACCACATAGTGAACGTCGCCTCGGGGGACCACCACCGCCCCATCGTTCAGGACGGGTACGATGTTGCTTTTTTTTCCGTCCGGCGTGGTGGAGAAAATCATGAGGATGGATTTGCCGCCGTAGGACTTGCGTGCGCCGCGGACGAAATCGGGAATTCCGGAGACGCCCGCATAGAAGGTTTCGGGAGAAGCCTCGGCGGCCACTTGGCCGGTGAGGTCCATCGTGCGGGCCACGTTCATGGAGACCATGCGGTGGTGCCGGGAGATGATGGCCGGGTCGTTGACGTAGTCCGAGGGTTGAAAGTCCACGGCGGGATTGTCGTTGATGAACTCGTAGAGATTGCTGGTACCGATGGCCGCGGAAGCGACGATTTTTCCCTCGTTGAATCCTTTCCTTCGGTTGTTGACCACCCCCTGGGCGTACAGGTGCATGATGTCGTCGGTGATGTATTGGGAGTGGATGCCCAGGTCGTTTTTTGCGGAAAGGCCCTGCACGGTGGCCTGAGAGGCGGCGTCCAGGCCGATCTGGAGCGTGGAACCGTCTTCGATCAACCGCGCGATGTGCAGTCCGATGCGTGTGGCCGCCTCCGAGGAGGGGCGGGGGGCCACGGCGAGCAGCTCCTCGTCGTGTTCCACCACCGCTTGCACATCGTTGACGTGAATGAAGCTCCGGCCCAGAACGCGCGGCATCCGGCTGTTGACCTGGGCGATCACCCGATCGGCGGCCATGGCGGCGGCCAGGGTGACATCCACCGATACGCCCAGGCTCATCCAGCCGAAATCGTCCGGCGGGGATACCTGAATCATTGCCGTCTGGATCGGCAGCTTTCGGGTGGTGAACAGGCTGGGCGCATCGGACATGTTCATCGGGGTGATGAACCGCTTGCTGCGGGCGATGTGGTCTTCGGTCGTGGAACCCAGATACAGGGTGCGAACGCTCAGATTCAAATCCCGGGTCCGGTCGGCGATGGCCGTCAGCGACGTGGTCTCCTCGCTCATCATCCGAACGATCTCCACCCCTTTCATGCGGCCTGACGCTTCCGATATGGCCCGGACCAGTGCCTGGGGCTCCCCGCATGCCGAACCGATGAACACACGGTGTCCGCCCCGTATGAGTTGGACGGCCTCGGCCGCCGTCATTCGCTTCTCCAAGTAGTTGTCAGCCCAGTAGGATGTTTTGCTCATACGTGCTCTCTTCGTTTTTGAATCGTTTCCGGGCAAGGCCCGTTGCCGGGTAGCGGCGGATGCGGAATCCAAAAAAACCCCACCGCCGGGGATTATCCGATCTTCCGTCCTTCAGATCAACCGAATCCGTAATCGATGGGAAAGAAACCTTCACGGGCGATGAACGCATGCCCGTGTGTCGGGTCGTTTTCTATCGATTATATTTTTTGACTCCAATGAAATCAAGAGGCATTGCTTCCTGCGGCCGGCCTGGAAACCGCATTGTACGGGATGAATAGGCTTTGGCGCTTTTTCCCCAGGAATTGGATAAAACTGTTGTTGGAACTTGATTTTGTTGGGTCCTTCATGGTGGTTGTGGCCGGCATTGGCCCCTTGTCCCGCGGCGGGCGTACGCTCCCCCGTTTGGGATTGAAGGCTTGACAAAGCCGATAGAAATTGTTTGAATAGAAAATATTTTTATCCGCACGTAACGAAAGACTCCCCGTCGCAAGCGGCGGGGAATATGCTCGCTACTGCCGGCTCCATCATGGCAGTTCCCACACACCGCCGGACCCCTGCCGGAGAAGTTACCGCCACCGGTGATACCGGATTCGGCCAGAAAAACCGTTTGGACATGAAACGCAAGGAGGGAAAAATGGAGAAAAAAGACAGGATTCATCCGCTGATTCCCGAGCTGAAGTCGATGATGGAAAAGGGGTCGGTAACCCGGCGGGATTTCATTCGCTATTCGGCGCTGCTGGGGCTTTCCGCAACGGCCGCCTATCAACTGGCGGGCCTGGCGTTCCCGGCCACGGCCCATGCAGCCAACATCAAACGGGGCGGCACCATGCGGATCGCCACCGGGATTCAGAAAGTCACCCATCCGGCCCAGTTTTCATGGGTGGAGCCCACCAACATCTTGCGCCAAGTGGCCGAGTATCTCACCTACACGGACAAGGACAACATCACGCATCCCTACCTGCTGCAAAAGTGGGATGCCAGCGACGATTTGAAAACCTGGACGCTCACGCTCCGCCAGGGCATTAAGTTCAACAACGGAGACGAGTTCAACGCCGACGACGTGATTTTCAGTATGAACCAGTGGCTCAACAAGGATGTCGGCTCCTCGCTTCTGGGTATGATGGGCGGCTACCTCGATGCCGGCGGCATCGAGAAAGTGGACGATCACACGGTGCGGCTGAATTTGAAAAAGTCTGAAATCGCCGTGCCCGAGCACCTGTTCCACTACCCGGCCATGGTGCTCAACCATCGAACCTTCGAGGGCGATTTCATCAAAGCGCCTCACGGCACCGGACCCTACACGCTGGAAGTGTACAAGGAGAGCGAGCGCGCCGTTCTCAAGCGCCGCACCGACTACTGGCAGAAGGGTGCAGACGGCGACCCGCTGCCTTACATGGACGGCATGGAGTTCGTGGACATGGGGGATGAGATGTCCCCTCGCATTGCCGCCATCCAGGCCGGCGAGATCGACATGATCGATCTGGCCACCACGGGAGGCACGTCCGCCTACAAGGCACTCAAGGACGACAAACGGGTGCAGGTCAAGCCCATCGGCACCGCCCAGGCCCGTGTGCTGCGCATGCGCGTCGACCTGAAGCCGTGGGACGACAACCGGGTGCGCATGGCGCTCAAGCTCTGCCAGCACCGGGAGAAGATCCTGGGACTGGCCTATTTCGGCCAGGGACTGCTCGCCCAAGATTTCCACGTGGCTCCCGTGCATCCGGAATACTGCAACAAGCCGATTCCCAAGTACGATCCCCAGAAAGCCAAGCAGCTTCTCAAGGAGGCCGGATACCCCAACGGGCTCAAGGTCAACCTGGCCGTCGGCTCCGAATGGACCGACGTGGTGCGCTACGCCGAGATCCTCAAGCAGGACGCGGCGCCGGCCGGATTCAACGTCGTTCTGCAGACCATGCCCACCAGTCAGTACTGGGAAAAGTGGACCGAGGTGGATCTGGGCGTGACGCCGTGGACCCACCGGCCGCTGGGCACGATGGTGTTGAACCTGGCCTACATCAACGGGGCGGACGGAAAGCCCGTACCCTGGAACGAGACCAACTGGGCCGACCCGGAGTTCAGCAAGCTGCTCGAAGAGGCCAACGGCACCCTCAATGTGGACGATCGACGCAAGATCTTCTGCAAGCTGGAGCAGATCCAGTGGGATCGCGGATCCATCGGGATCGCATGGTGGCAAAACAACTGGCAGGTGGTCACCAATAGGGTCCAGGATTCCCAGCCGCACCCCACGGGATACATGCTGTTCAACAAGGTGTGGCTGTCCAAAATGAAAAGCTGACATCGACGCACCTGCCGGAAACCGGGAAGGGAGGGGGGTCTCCTCCTCCCTCACGGTTTGACGGACGATAGATGGGACGATTCGGCGAAATCCGAATGGCCCAACCCCCGATGTTTGATTGTTTCGGATTTGATGGCCCCGAAGCCTCTGAACTGCAATCGCAATACGACCGCCATCCTCTGCTCCGAAGGATTGCGAACCCCCCAAGCTAGGGTCCAACCATGGTCAAATTCATTGTACGGCGCTTTTTCCTGCTGTTGATCACCATGATCCTGGTGTCGATGGCGGTGTTTCTCATCACCGAAGCCTCTCCGGGAAACGTCGCAAAGAACGTGCTCGGCGCCTTCATCACCCCCGAACAGGAACAATCCTTTCTGGCCCAGATGGGCTTGGACAAGCCGGCCTACGTTCGCTACATCTACTGGCTGGTGGGCAGCGACTGGCTGGCCGACAACAAGGTGGGCATGCCGCTGGAGCGAAGGGTCACCGAGGACGGATTCGTGGAGTGGTGGGCCGTTCGGTCCGACGGGGCCCGGCTCCGGTGGAAGCTGGAAGGCGACAACCTCGTGGCCGTTGCCAAACTGCCGTCCGTCGGTTTCACCAAGGAGTACGTCAACAATGAGCGGTGGGAAACCGCCAAGGACGGCAGCCAGTACTTCTGGGGTGTCGACACGGCCAACCACGTGGTCAAGTGGGAAAAGGGAACAGACACCGAGGTCTGGAGCTTCGTCATCGGCACCGGCTGGATGAAGGGAAGCGGGGGGCCCGTCGAATACATTCCGCTGAAAAAGGGATTCATCCGGGGGGACCCGGGTGTTTCGCTGCGCACCGGCCGGCCCGTGTCCAAAACCATTTTCACCCGTCTTCGCAACTCCTTGGTCCTGGCCGGCATCGCCTTCGTTCTGGTCATGCCGGTGGCCCTGCTGCTGGGGATGATCGCCGGCCTCAAGGAGGGGTCCCTGCAGGACCGGGTCCTGTCCATCGGCGGCATGATGTTTTCGGTGATTCCGGAGTTTGCCACGGGTATCTTCCTTATCCTCATCATGGCCGTCTGGCTGCAACTGGTTCCCGGGGCCACCGTTTTCGGGGAAAAGGCGCCCTGGGAACGGCTGGACATGCTGATTCTGCCGGTGCTGACGCTGACCCTCATCGAGCTCGGCTACATTCTGCGCATCACCCGGGCCAGCATGGTGGAAGTGATGAAATCGCCCTACATCCGCACGGCGCACCTCAAGGGGCTTCCCTACTGGCGGATCATTTTCAAGCACGCCGTCCGCAACGCCCTGATGGCGCCGATTACGGTGATCATGCTGCACGTGAACTGGCTGATGGGCGGCATCGTCATCGTGGAGGTGGTTTTCGGGTATCCGGGGCTGGGCAAGTACCTGCTGGATTCGGCCATGTTCAAGGACATCAACGGACTGGAGGCCGGAGCCATGATTCTCGTGCTGCTGGCCGTCGGAACTCAGCTGTTTGCAGACATCATTTACACGTTCCTCAACCCGCGCATCCGCTACAGCTAGCGGATGCGGGCGTATCGTGAACGGGAGAAGCCGTGCACGGCAACCGCACCGATCCCGCAAGAAAGGCCGAACCATGAGCAATGCCGAGAGCATAACCGCGGAAGACAAAACCGCCCTCGAAGAGCCGGAAAAAATTCCCCCACGGCGCTCTCTTTTCACGCGTTTTATCGATGCCGCGGCCATCCTGTTTGCCTCTAAGACCGCCACGGTGGGGCTGATTTTGGTGGCCTTCTGGGTTCTGGTGGCCATTTTCGCCCCGTTTCTGACGCCGTACACGCCGCTGGAACAGGATTGGAAGGCCCCGAACGAAGGTCCGTCCGTCTCCCATCCGCTGGGCACCGACGAGCTGGGACGCGACCTGTGGTCCCGACTCATCTACGGAGCCCGGGTGGTGCTGGTAATTCTCCCCGTATCGGAAAATGTTTGGATACCGGGCGGAACCGCTATATGGGGTGTGATCGTCGCGCTGGCCGTGGGGACTGCGCTGGGCCTGATCAGCGGGTATTACGGCGGCTGGATCGACGAGATTACCATGCGCTTGCTGGATGCGATGATGGCGGTGCCGATCATTCTCCTCTATCTGATCATCATGGCCGCACTGGGCGCATCGGCGATCAATGTTGTGCTGGCCATGACCATCGTGGGCACGCCGGGTATTGCACGGCTGGTGCGAAGCCTCACCCTGGACATCCGAACCCGGGAGTACATCCGCGCTGCGGAGACCCGCGGCGAGAGTCCGTGGTACATCATGTTCGTCGAAATTCTCCCCAACGCCCGCGGACCCATCATCGTGGATGCCATGCTGCGGGTGGGATACGCTATCTTCGCCATGGGGACCCTCGGCTTTCTCGGGCTGGGCATTCCGCCGCCGTCGCCGGACTGGG
The DNA here is from genome assembly GCA_022340405.1 of Desulfobacteraceae bacterium. GTDB lineage: Bacteria > Desulfobacterota > Desulfobacteria > Desulfobacterales > JAJDOA01 > JAJDOA01. The sequence goes on from JAJDOA010000029.1 coordinate 6,804, forward strand.
GATCCATGGTGGCCAAGGGCCGTGAGTTCATTCTTGCCGGCAGCCCTTGGGCCAGCCTTTGGCCGTCGGTGGCCATCGCCTCGCTCGTGGTGGGCTTGAACCTGTTGGCCGACGGACTGCGGGAGGAGTCTATGCGGTATCAGTAGGCCCCGATGGAAAACGCCCGAAACCCGAACCTCGAATCCACGCATGTGAATCGGGCTCCATGGTTGCAAAGGTTTCAGGTTTCAGGTGTCAGGTTTCAGAAAAACCGATCGGTGATGATCCGGCTGACAACTGAAACCTGAAACCCGAAACCCCACGGAATCTGCAATCGCCTGAATTCACCAATAGAATCAAGGCGGCCGTCCTTACGGCAGAACTGAAAAAGGAAACGGCATGAGCGACAACGGCAGGGAACAAGCGGAAATCGTCCTCGACATCGAACATTTGCACATTGCCTACGAGACCCGAAAGGGGGACGTACAGGCCGTTCGCGACGTTTCCTTCACGGTACGGGAGGGTGAGACGGTCGGGCTGGTGGGCGAGTCGGGCTGTGGCAAGAGCACCATCGCCTTCG
>JAJDOA010000031.1 GCA_022340405.1 Desulfobacteraceae bacterium
TACCTCATTGGGTTGATCCATCGGTTTGCCCCGATGCGGATTCGCTCGCTGTAGGGATGGCCGCAATTCTGTTCCGCTCCCACCCATTCGGTGCGGCTTTTCGAAGGGAATAGCCCGGCGTCGGAACCACCTTCCGAAATACCTGACGGTTGGCAGCAGCCATCCTGATGAAATTCATTCTGCCCGCTACCGGCTGGAGGCTTCCAGTATCAGCGGTATCTCCGGTGGCAGGTTCTCCTTCTGGCGTCTGCTGAAATACCGATCCAGCTCCTTCATAGAGAGCGATCCATCCGGGCCATGAACCACCTCAATACGGCTCCATGCGTACAGGGCGATCGTCTCTGCGAATTTCTTCTCGAGCTGCGCCTGCAGCGCTTGAACGCTCTCGCGTGGACAGATTTCCGGTCCGACGATTTCCAACAAGAAATGGAAGGAATCGTCCAGCCGCGTGACATGGGTATTGACCAGCCGGTATGCTTTCTGACGATCGAAAAATTGTACAATGTCCGCATGCATTCGGCGGATTCGCTCGATCGTTTCAGGGGAATGCTGTCTGCCCAAAATCCAACCGTACCGGATTTCTCCCTCGGCTGTACTGATCCTTCTATCCAGCTGACTGAACGCCAGTTCGATGGTGGGATCCGCGGTGGCCCTGCGGACGTCGGACTCCAAGCGCCGAATCTCTTCAGCATCCGGTTGCCTGAAGCCGGATATGTGCGCCAGCATGATCTTGCGCTGAGGACTTCTGGGCACATAATCCACCCAGTCCAGGTTCAACGCCAGATCGCTCGACAGGTACTCTCGGATGACCTGCTCGGTGGTGGCAATGGACCGGATCATTTCGCTGCCGCCTGATTTGGTGAATGTGCCGTCAAGGTTTTGCTGGATGGCATTGTTCACCGAACCCAGTGCGGACACGTTGCTGCTCAATACGCAGTGCACGATCAGTTCCGTGGGCAGCCCGATCTGCTCGGCCAACCGATCCTGCAGCACGGTCACCTGTGTTGGTGTGAGAATTTTTGGCGTACTGATGGTGGCCACCACGTGAATCCGTTCATCATTGTCCGCTTCATCGTTGTAGAAGTGCACGTCATCCAGTCTCGTAGAGGGAATCCTGGACGTTTCACGGATCAGCGTTTCTTCAATTCCCTTGGCGATCTTACGCTCATTGACGATCGTCCAAAGAGAATGACCCAGAAAACCCGCGATGAGGACAAAGGCCAGTACGGGCAATTGAAAACGGCGCAGCAAGTCACCTTTTTTTGCCTTTACGCCGAAACGCTTGCCCATGCCGCTGAGAACAAAAGTGATGGAAGCGACAACCAAGATGGAGAGGAAGTTGGCCAAAAAAAGCAGAAACGACCTGACCCCGCCGGCCACCTCGCCCAGGGCCAGGCAGAGGCCGGTATTGGCCAAGGGGGGGACGATGGCGGTTGCGATGGCTACGCCGGGCAGGGCAGGGCTGATCTTTTCGTCCACCAGTGCGTAGGCACCGGCGAAACCGGCCAGTATGGCCACCACCAGATCGAAAAGGGTGGGACGCGTTCTCGACAGCATCTCGGCTGTCGGTTCGAAATCGCCGAGCAGCAGTCCGAGCAGAAGGCTCATCACCACCGCTGCGGTAACCCCCACGATCTCGGCGCGGATGGCCCGTCCGAAAAGATCGGTCTCCCCCCTCACCAGTGCAAGCGATATGCCGAAGATCGGCGTCATCAAGGGCGCCACCAACATGGCTCCGATGACGACGGCCGTGCTGTTAAGCAGCAGACCGAAGCCGGCGATCAAGGTCGATACGGTCACGAGAAGGTAAAACCGCAGGGCCGGCTCGGACCCGTCTGCGATGTCCTCGTATACTGCTTCGAACCGCTCACGTGTAATTTCCAGCAGCTGCATGCATCTCTCTCCTGTAAAGGCTTGCGGCAGCCCGGGCGGAATGAATGTCCCGTCTCGGTGAATAAAATGACGCTGAAAAAGCCGATTAAAAAGGATGCCCGGCCATGACCCACACACCGACGCCCTCGTCGGAGAAGCCCACATCCAGCCGCACCACGGTCCCCGCCATCAGGGCCCGGACCGCAAGTCCAGCATCCACCTTCCAGTCGGTCAGCAGCTCCGAAGCGCTGAACTCATCCGCCACCCGCCCCCCTTCCACGAAGCCGACGAACTGCCACCAGTCGGTTTTCAGAAAGCGCAGCCAGGAAATGTTTCCCAGGGGATTCCAATGCGGTGTGTACCGGTATTCGAGCGTGGCATAGACCACGGAGCGTCCATTGAAACGATACTGCGGATAGGCCCGCATCCGATACAGTCCTCCCAACCGGGCACCTTCGTAGTAGGGCGGTCGGTCGGTGACGACGGTGTTGCCCGCGGCGTCGATGCCTTCCTCCCAGCTCGGGGTGTCCCCCACCCAGACATTGGCGGCAAGCACGCGCTGCCGGGCCCAGTCGGTCGGGGGCAGAGCATAATACTTGCTGGCCTCGAACTCCACGAAGGTCCACGTCTGGTCCGAATCCAGCCAGGCGAAGTCGCGCTTGACCGCCAGGTACTGGGTGCTGCCGTAGGACGGATTCGTCGGGAAATCCGTGTTGTTGTAGTAGATGGCCATTTCCAGCGCGTGGATGGTCCGATCAAAGGTGCCGAAGTCGGTTTCATAGTCCTGGTAGCGGTTGAACTGCCGGATCATCAGATTGGTGATGCCGCTTTTCAAAGGGTTCCAGGCCTGCCCGCCGGTGGCGCCCGATTGCAGCAGGCCGCCCATCAGCCGATATTCAGCGGCACCGCTGTCCCGGGCCGCACCGATGGGCAGCACGTACTCGAGCTGGAGGTCGAACCAGTTGTCGACGCCGCCGCTCTCGACGTAGGCGTCTTCGTCCGAATCGTTCGAACCCGGGCGGACCGCTCCGGGCGGCGTGAAGGGAAAGGTGTAGGCCCGTTTCCGGGGATAGTATCCGGCCGACCCAACGGTGGTGAAAAACAGGCGCTCCGTTCGCGGAAGTCGATAGTCCCACAAGCCAAGGACGCCCCCGACCGCATCGTCCGCGCTGGCCCAGGCGGCCCCGCCCACTATGAGCTGTTCCTGGCCGTAGCCCTTGGCAATGCCTCCCACACCTGCTGTGAATCCCATGCTGTCGGTGGAAAATGCAAAGGGCAGCACAAGCCATTCCTCGGCCCGTCGGGGGTTCTCGGCGCGGATGGTGGCCGCCTTCACCCACGCGCGGGGTCTGGCCTCGGCAGTCGCCGCCGACAATAGGAGGGCAGCCAGCAAGAACAAGAGTCCCTGGATGAGATGGGCGTTTCGATGCCGGCCGGTTTCCCCGGCCGCTGACGTTTGTCTAGCATAAGGTCCGTTCATGCTGACCTCCGGGACAATGAAAGTTCGCTGCCGAGCCTCCTCACCGCACCAACCATCACTTGATCTTCTCCGCCGCCTTCAGATAGGCCTCGCACGCCTTGACCTTTTCGGCGTCTCCGTCGGCCTTCTTGACGCAGGCATTGTATTGCTCCATCAACTGGATTCGAGACTCGCTCTTAGCGGCGATTTCATTCTTCTGGGCCTGCTTTTTCGCCTTTTTCGTGGAGGATCCGCATCCTACCATACCGAAACACATAACGAAAACCAGCAATATGATGAAAAAGCGCATCTTCATCCTCCTTCCCGTCGGTGTGGTAAATGTCAATGGAGCGGCTTTCCGCAGCCGCGGTAGGTTTTGCCGTCCAGCGTCACCGTGACGGTGGACGAAAAGCGTTCGCCGCTCATGGTGTCCCGGCAGGGCCGGGCGTCGATTCGGACGAACAGATCCCTCTTGCCGTCGCCGGTCGAATAAGTGGTGAACATCTCTTGGGGGTGGCTGGTTGGCTCCGGTGTGGGAAAGTTGTAATGGGTGTTGCCGTAGTCGCCGACGAACCGGATGGTCCCGGCTGCCGCGATTTCCAGGTTCCACCCGGGTTCGTTGCCGACAGCCCGGAAATCCACTCCCCTGAATTTCGCGTCCTCCCAGACGGCCTCGGCAGGGTCGTTGGCGCAGCCCGCATATCGCTCTCCGTTGGTTTCGAGCCGGGCTTCGGCCTCCTTGGTCCAGAACAGGGTCCGGCCCTGCCGGTACTTCGCCCCGGAGGTGGAGGGGACCCGAGGCAGCCTCACGGTCCGTCCCGGCAGGAACAGCCAGGCATCCTCTCCTTCGATGCGCGCCGTGAAAGAAAAGTCGTCGCCGCACTTGTACACATAGGTCTCCGGGTTCCTCGTTTCCGGCAGCTGCAGCAGCCCTTCGGGGGTACGGATCGCCTCGATCCCCCGGCGCTCCACCAGCACCATCGAAATGGCGGCCACGTCCTCTATGGGCAATGCGGACATGGTTTCCATGGCCAAAATTTCCCCCACGCCGTCGGTCACGGTGACCTTGCCGATTCGGATTCGGTTGTAGAACCGGGTGTTGCGCGCGAACAAAATGATGTTTTTCCGCAGATCCACCCTCGGCGGCGGCTCGCCAGGGTAAATCGCCTTCCAGACTATTTCGAAGGCCCTGGCGTCGTCGATGTAGCCGGCCGGCACCTTCTGCTGGCCGTCCGGCAGCAGGGAGAGCTTCTCCACCGGATAGTCGCCGTGCCAGGAGTCCAGTATCCGGGCAGCGGTTCGGTCCGGAGGGATTTCACCCTCATTAAAGTTCCCGCCCGCAACCACATCCCCCAAAACAAACATAAGGGAAAAAGCCTGCATGATACTGAAGATTGCCTTTTTTCTAATCATCCGTTGTCTCACAGTCTTCATCATGTCATTTGGGCAGCACGAAATTGGCCTGGAGCCGGAACCGGAAGCCTTCCGGGCCGGTTTCCGGCGATTCGAACCAGTAGCCGACCCCCGCCTGCAGGCTGACGGGGAGCTTCCCCCACCGAACGAGCTTGGAGATCGCCGCGTTGACCGGGACCGACCACTGCTCCGTTTCCCAGTTGTATGAGGTCTCGGACTGCAGGGAAGCGGTCCAGGCGCTGGGCCAAGTGTAGGCCGCAAAAGGCTGTACGAAGGCGTTGTTGCTTCCCCTCCCCGCCGGCGCGCTTCATCCCGCAGGGATGGTCACCAGGGGAAGGCCGGCCTTGCCTCCGCTTTCCGTCAGGGAAAAGAGAACCATGGTGGTGTCGGGGTTTCCCCCATCAGAACTTCCAGGCGCCGGTCAGCGTGACGTAATCGGATTCGAACCGGTTGTCCGCGCTCAGATCGGGCATCCACTTCCCCAACACCGTGAACCGGCCGCCACCGAACCCGGGAATCCAGACAAAGCCCGGACCGATACCGAAGGACTCCGACTTGAAGTCGCCAAGGGTCGCCCCGGAGCCGCTGTCGCCCGTCAACTGGCGGTAGTAGTAGCCGCGCAGGCCCAGGGCGAAGGTCTCGGACAGGAACTGGTTCGCCACGAAGTCCACATGGAATTCCGTTCCCGTCTCGTAGTCGGTGTCCGGGTTCTCGGTGTTGAACATCACGCCCGGGGCGATCGACACCTCGGTCCCGGAGTCTGGGTTGAACCAGGTCACTGCCCCCACAGTGTCGAAGCTCCAGTAATTGCGCCCGAGATTGGCCAGGTCGGCGCCGGAGGCATCGTATCCCCCGGTCGGCGCCACAATCGACTCCCAGAGCTTGAAAGACCACCGGCCCGTGGTCCAGTTCATCTGAAACGGTATGATCGCGATGTCGCTCAGGTCGAAGCTGTCGTCGGAGAATTCGATGCGCCCACCGAGCGGGCCGGTGAGAGCGCCCTCCAAGTCGGCATACCCGAAGGGGATGGCCGTGCCGATGGTGTATCGCCCCCCGAGCACCGGCTTTTCGAAGGTGTAGGACAAGGATGCGAGATTGAGAAAGAGATCGAGATCGATGCCCAGGCTGACCCGCCCTTCGAGGAGCGCCACATCCGTACTGCCCGTCTGAAACCAGAACGTGTTCGCTGCCGTGAGCCCCTGCTCGGGCGGTACAGCGAGGAAGATATCGCCGCCCGCACCGGGAAGATAATGGCTCGAAGCGCCCTCGGCCGCAAGACTGGTTGAAGGGGCGGAGGTGCAGAGGATGGCCAGTCCGGCCAGTCCAGCGACTGCTGCCGACTTCACTCGCCGCACCAACGTTCTTCCGGAATCTGCGCTTACAGTCCCCCGTGCCGCGTTTTTCGGTTTCAAATTTGTCATGCTCAACTCCTCCTTCTTTCACAACATCGCTTGGTGACCGGTTGGGTTGCCAAAAACACGGCAGCCATTGTCAAAAGTATGTTCCGATTGAACCGCTCTTTTTCGATAGGTGGGACTGTCAGCACCAGAGGCTCGGTTCGCAGGTCTATCGCCAACCAGCTATAGGTGTATCGGAATTTGGCGTCTGTACCGCTTTTTCATCGGGCGTGTAGACACGGGCAAAATTCTTGATCTGGTTAAAGGGCGCCTTGTATTCGGGATCTGTCCGATTCACGAAGGAGCTGTAGAGAATGCGGTCGTTGTCCGCCAGCGGATTCGCGTAGACGTGTGCCTCCTTGGCGATGCTGCGGGCTTCCGCGGGGGTGACCTCCGTTTGTGCCTGGGCCATGGATGCGACGCCCATGGAAAATAGAAGAGGGAGAGCGATCGACATTATTTGGATGGATTTCATGAAGCCCCTCTACCTTCCTCCGGGGTCTCCCGGGCATCGGCCTTCGCGTGCATCGGGTCGCCCGGCCCTGGGAGTTTCCCAAGCAGACCTCTCGGTTTCAGCTTCAGCGTAATAGGCAATCTAGTCGATAATGCTGTACGCGGAGGCCTTCGTTTCCTGTTCGTCGGGGTTCTTTATGTCGAAGACGACCTTGTGCAACTGCCCTTCGGTAAACATGAATTT
>JAJDOA010000055.1 GCA_022340405.1 Desulfobacteraceae bacterium
CAAGGCCCCGATCCTCGACGGCGCCCAGATGGGCTCCCTCATCGTTCCGTTCATCAAGGTCGAAGAGCCCTACACCGAAATTAAGGAAACCGTCATCGAACCCATTTGGGATTGGTGGATGGAAGAGGGCAAAAACCGTGAGCGGCTCGGCGAGTTGATGAAGCGCCAGGGCTTCCAGAAACTGCTGGAGGTCACCGGCTTCGAACCGGATCCGCGCATGGTGAAGGAGCCGCGTTCCAATCCCTACATCTTCTGGAACGAAGACGAGGTCGAGGGCGGCTGGGAACGCGACGTGAACGAGTTCCGCAAATACCACCAGAGATAACGAAGGGGGAGAGATACCATGGCTTTCATTTCTTCGGGTTACAATCCGGACAAACCGATGGCAGATCGGATCACCGACATCGGACCGCAAAAATACGACAAGTTCTACCCGCCGGTCATCGCCAAGAACAAGGGCAAGTGGCTGTACCACGAAGTGCTCCAGCCCGGCGTTCTCGTCCACGTGGCCGAGTCCGGGGACGAAGTCTACACGGTGCGCTGCGGCGGCGCCCGCCTCATGACCACCATGCTGATCCGCGAGATCTGCGAAATCGCAGACAAGCACTGCGAAGGGCATGTGCGCTGGACCACTCGAAACAACATCGAGTTCATGGTGGACAGCAAGGACAAATTGCAGCCGCTGCTCGACGACCTGGCAGGCCGCAAGTTCGCCGGCGGCAGCTACAAGTTCCCGGTGGGCGGCACCGGAACCGCCATCACCAACATCGTCCACACCCAGGGCTGGGTGCACTGCCACACCCCGGCAACGGACGCCTCTGGACCGGTCAAGGCGGTGATGGACGAAATGTTCAAGGAGTTCCAGAGCCACAGCCTGCCGGCCAAGCTGCGCATCTCCCTGGCCTGCTGCCTGAACATGTGCGGCGCCGTGCACTGCTCGGACATCGCCATCCTGGGCTACCACCGCAAACCGCCCATGCTGGACCACGAGTACCTGGACAAGATGTGCGAGATTCCGCTGGCCATCGCCGCCTGCCCCACCGCGGCCATTCGGCCGTCCAAGGTGGAAGTGGGCGACAAGAAGCTCAACAGCGTGGCCGTGAAGAACGAGCGCTGCATGTTCTGCGGCAACTGCTACACCATGTGCCCGGCCATGCCGCTGGCCGACAAGGAAGGCGACGGCATCGTCATCATGGCGGGCGGAAAGGTCTCCAACCGCATCAGTGCGCCCAAGTTCTCCAAAGTCGTCGTGGCCTTCATCCCCAACGAGCCGCCGCGCTGGCCCACCACCGTGAAGACGATCCGCCAGATCGTCGATACGTATTCGGCCAACGCCAACAAGTACGAGCGGCTGGGCGAATGGGCCGAGCGCATCGGCTGGGAGCGGTTCTTCGAGAAGTGCGAACTGCCCTTCACCCATCACCTCATCGATGACTTCCGCGATCCGGCCTATTTCACATGGCGCCAGACCGCGCAGTTCAAGTTCTAACAGGCGGACATAACGCACACAGACAGGGGGTGATCTCGGCAACCGGGGTGCCCCCTGCCCTCTTTCCCACGGAAAAGGAAAAGGCATGGACTACGAAGAGGCGAAACAAAAAATCGTCGACGAGCTTACCAAGAAGCAGAAGACCAAAAGCAAGTTCTACTTCAGCGACTTGGCCAAGATCCTGGAAGCCAAACCTAGAGAGGCGAAGAAGGTGGTCAACCAGCTCGTACAGGATGAGATCCTGGAGTATTGGTCCAGCGGGTCCACTTCCATGTACGGCCTCAAGGGAACGGGCAAGCAGGCGGGCGCCGAACACGAGGACTAGCCGCAGCCATCGTTCCCTGCCGGCGGCGGGGGACGCCATCGCAGTGCGAATTCTTTGAAACCGCTTCCGAAACAGTGCGGCGATTCCGGCCCTCCCGGAATAGTGATTTCAGCCCTTCGAGGCGGGTCGGGGAAGACCATTCTTTCCATCGGCCTGGCGGCCGCGCTGAAGGAACGCGGCAGGATCGTCGCCCCCTTCAAAAAGGGACCGGACTACATCGATGCGGGCTGGCTCGCCCTGGCGGCGGGCCGGCCCTGCTACAACCTGGACACCTTCCTCGTTCCCTCCCACCGGATCGTCGCATCCTACCAGACCCACGGCGACAATTGCGACCTGGCCGTGGTCGAGGGCAACCGCGGCCTCTACGACAGCATCGACCCGGACGGTCAGACCAGCACCGCCGAGCTGGCCAAGCTGCTGGGCCTGCCGGTGATTCTCTGCATCGACTGCACCAAGACGACCCGCACCATGGCGGCGGTGGTCTCCGGCTGCCGGATTTTCGATTCGGATGTGGACATTCGTGCTGTGGTTCTCAACCGCGTGGCCGGTTCCCGGCACGAGACCATTCTCCGTCAGAGCATCGAAACCCATTGCGGCGTACCGGTGATCGGCGCCATCCCCAAGCTGCGGGGAGAACGCTTTCCCGAGCGCCATATGGGCCTGGTGCCCACCCACGAGCACGACTGGGCGGCCGCCTCCGTGGAAATGGCGGCCCAGACGGCCGCGCGCTATCTGGATTTGGAGGCCGCGGAGCGTATCGCATCGTGCCGATCCGAGATGCGGAAGCCGGAAACGGCGCCGGACGCAGACGCCGAGATCGACGCGAAAGCCGGACCGCTGCACCTTTCATCCGAAAAGACGAAGGAGAATCCCGCCGACATTCCGAGAATCGGCGTTTTGCGCGATTCCGCCTTTCAGTTCTACTATCCGGAAAACATCGAGGCCTTGGAGACGGCCGGCGCCGAAATCGTGTGGACCAGTCCGCTGCACGAATCGCTTTTACCGGAGGTGGACGCTTTGTACATCGGCGGCGGATTTCCGGAAACCCATGCCGCTGCCCTCGCCGAAAACGAGACCTATCGGGATCGGATCCGATCCCTGGCAGAGAATGGCCTTCCGGTTTACGCCGAGTGCGGCGGCCTCATGTACCTGGGTCGTTCCCTCGTTTTCGAAGACCGAACCTTTCCCATGGCCGGTGTCCTCTCAGTGGATTTCGGCTTTTCGAAAAGACCACAAGGACACGGGTACACCATCGTTTCGGTGGACCGGGAAAACCCGTTCTACCCGGTGGGGACCACGTTCCGGGGGCACGAATTCCACTACTCCAGCATATTGCGATTCGACGGGACCGCCGAGGATCTCGTCTTTTCCATGGAGAGAGGGGCCGGATTTCAAGGAGGCAGGGACGGCGTCTGCCGCGGCAACGTGTTGGCCACCTACACCCACATCCATGCCCTGGGTCTGCCGACCTGGGCCGAGGCGTTGACCGACAATGCCCGGAGATACCGCAAACGAACAGCAACCCGGTGACACCGCCCAGTGCCGAAGGCTCCTGCAGATGGTGGCGGAAGCCGACCATCGATGGACCACCGCCGCCCTGGAAGCGGCGGTTTCCCGGCAGCTTCACCTTCCCCGCAAAAGCGTTCGCCGGTTGATCCGGCGTCTCGTCACCGCAGGCGAGTTGGCGTATGCCTACGAACACGGGTGTACGTTTCTGGAACCCTCCTTTCAGCGACCGGTTCGGATCGGCAGTCGCATCGTGCTGGTACCGCACGGACAAAACGCCACCGGGGACCCGATGATGATTCCGGTGTTTCTGCAAGCCGGCGCCGCGTTCGGTTCCGGACAGCACCCCACTACGCGGCTGGCGTTGCGCGGCATCGAATGGGCGGTTGCCCGCTTTTCCCTGGCGGCGGTTGCGCAGGAGGGGAAACCGGATGTGTTGGATGTCGGCACCGGATCCGGCGTTTTGCTGATCGCGGCCCTTGCCCTCGGCCTGTCCTCCGGCGTGGGCCTGGATACCGATCCCTGCGCGCGCTTCGAAGCACGCGCGAACCTTTGCTGCAACCATCTGACCTCG